>CAXTRW010000028.1:0-21022 GCA_964246765.1 uncultured Acidobacteriaceae bacterium
CTCCTGCTTAAGGGCCAGCCCGATTTGATGCAGCGAAGCCTGCATGGCCGCGCGATCGGGCGTGTCGGCCAGCAGCGGCCGCAGCGCCCCGGCCACAGACTCCGGCGTAAACGCGTCCTGAATCAGCTCCGGAACCACACGCCGGCCCGCGATCAAGTTCGCCATGGCCACGTGCGGCGTCGTGACCACGCGCCGCGCCACCGCATACGACGCGCGCGAAAGCCGGTACACCACCACGAACGGGTTGCCGATCAGCGCCGCCTCCACGGTTGCCGTCCCGCTCGCCACTACGCTGGCCCGCGCATGGTGCAGCGCGGCGCGGGCGTCGCGGCACAGCGCGACCGGCGAGCCCGCCAGCATCCCCCGCACCGCCGCCTCCTGCGCCGGGGTGAGCGTCGGGGCAAGCGGCAGCACAAACTCGTACTGCGGCCCAAGCAGCCCTGCCGCCCCAAGCATCGCCGGCAGGTTCAGCGCGATCTCCCGCGGGCGGCTGCCGGGCAGCAAGCCTATCCAGTGCTTCGCAGGATCGAGCCCATGCTCCGCCGCGAAATCCTCGCGCGACACAGTCGGCGCGGCCAACTCAGCGAGCGGATGTCCGACGAACGCAGCCGCGACCCCGCGCTCCCGGTACCAGCTCTCCTCAAACGGAAAAATCACCAGCATCCGATCCACATCGCGTCGAATTCGCCGCAAACGGTGCTTTTTCCACGCCCAAACCTGCGGGCTTACGAAGAAAATCACCGGGATTCCGAGCTGCTTGGCCCGCCTCGCCAGGGCCAGGTTCACGTCCGGAAAGTCGATCAGCACCACCGCCTCAGGTCTCTCCGTAGCCAGCGCCCGCCGCAGTTTCCGGTACTCGCGATAAATCCGGGGAACGTGGCGCACGATTTCCGTGATTCCCATCACCGCCACGTCCTCGGCCCGCACCACGCGGCGAAACCCGTCTGCCTCCATGCGCGCGCCGCCCAGGCCGAAAAACTCCGCATCGGGCAGTGAGCGACGGAGCGCCGTCATCAGCTGGTTGGCATACTGCTCCCCGCTCGCCTCGCCGGCCGACAGAAAAATGCGCGCCACTACTTGCTGCCCACGGCCAGCGAAGGCTCAAACCGCTCGCTTGAAGTACCTGTCTCCTGGTCGCGGTACTGCAGCTGGTACAGCTTCCAGTACAGCCCATGCCGGGCCAGCAGCTGCTGGTGCGCGCCCTGCTCGCGCAGCTGCCCCTTGTGCATCACCAGGATGGTATCCGCCCGCTGCACGGTCGAGAGCCGGTGCGCGATCAGCACGCTGGTCCTCCCCGTAACCATGCGCTCCAAAGCCGAGCGCACCAGCAGCTCCGTATCCGTGTCGACCGAGGAGGTCGCCTCGTCCAGGATCAAAATCGCCGGGTCGTGCGCCAGCGCCCGCGCGAAGTTGATCAGCTGTTTCTGCCCGGTCGAGTGACCCGCCCCGCGCTCCCGCAGCAGCTCCTGGAACCCTGCGGGTTGGGCTTCGATAAAATCCAGCAGATTGACCTCCTCGGCCGCGCGCCGCACTCGCGCCTCTGTGATCGGCGAGCCCATCCGGATATTCGCCTCGATCGTGCCCGAGAACAGAAACGGGTCCTGCAGCACCACGCCGAACCGCGACCGCAGAGCGTGCAGATCCTGCGCGCGCACGTCCACGCCGTCGATCAGGACGGCCCCATGCTGCACGTCGTAAAAGCGCATCATCAGGCTGATGATCGTGGTCTTGCCTGCGCCCGTGTGGCCCACGATGGCCGCCGTTTCGCCGGGCGCAATGCGGAAGCTCACACCCCGCAGCACCCATTCAATATCCTTCATCCCGGCGAGCGCCGCGGCCCCATTGGCTGCCGCGAGCCGCTGCTGCTCCGGCGTCAGTCGCTGATAGCTGAACCACACGTCCCGAAACTCGATCGCGCCGCTCTTGTTCGCGGTTACCGCGTCCGCGGGCGAGCCGATCTCGGGCGGCGTGTCCAGCAGCTTAAAGACGCGCTCGCTCGCCGCCATGGCCGCTTGCAGGATGTTGTATTTGTCGCTCAAGTCCTGAATGGGCCGGAAAAACCGCTGCGAATACTGAATAAACGCGGCCAAAACGCCGATGGTCACCGTGCCCCGCAGAACCCCTTCGCCCCCCACCCACACCACCAGCGCGATCGCGATCGTGCTCAGCAGCTCGACGCCCGGATAGTACAGCGCATAGGCCAGAATCGAGTCCTTGAACGCGACCATGTGCGTCCGGTTGATCGCCTCGAAGTCGTCGAACGCGCGACCCTGCCGGTTGAACAACTGCACCAGAGACATGCCGCTGATGTGCTCCTGCGTGTACGCGTTGATCCGCGCCACTGCCGCGCGGATGCGACGGTATGACTCCCGTACGTATTTGCGAAACACTCGCGTGATCAGAAAGATAATCGGCAGCACCGCGAAGGTCAGCAGCGCCAGCCACCAGTTCATTGAGAGCATCACGGCCACGATGCCGATCAGCACGAACACATCCTCGAAAATCGCGAAGATCCCGGAGGTAAACATTTCGTTCAGCGCGTCCACGTCGCTGGTGAGCCGCGTGACCAGCCGCCCCACGGGGTTGCGGTCGAAAAACCCGATGTGCATCCGCTGCATGTGCCCGAAGATCTCGCGGCGCATGTCGAACATCACCTTCTGGCCCATCCACTGCAGCACATAGGTCTGCATGAACTCAAGCGCGTAGCCCAGCAGCAGTGCGCCGAAGTATAGCCCGGCCAGCTCCGTCACGCCCCTTACGGCCTGCGGGCTGAGGTAACGCGCTAGAAACGAGTGCTTCGCGCCGGGCGCGTGCGGGGTTAGGTAGAGGTCCAGGGCGACCTTGAACAGGTACGGGCCCAGGACGTCGATGCCGGCCTTCAGGATGATCGCGACCAGCGACGCCGCCGCAATCGCCTTATACGGGCGCAGATAGGTGAGCAGCCGCCGCATCAGGCGTCCGTCGTACGCCTTGCCGACTACGTCGTCTTCGTTCTGCTGCTGCGCCGCCTCTGCCATGGGGTACTCCTATTCTAGCGATCCGGCTCGCGGGTGCGAGAAAATAGGGTGTGCACCCGCTCGGCTCTTCCATTTCCGACCCGCTCGGCTTGTACATTTCGGTCCCGTTTTGCCGCGCGAAGTGTACCTTTTGCAACTTCGCCTCGGGCGTGTATCCCGTTTCCGCCATGCCCGCCTACATCGCGGCAATACGGCGGCAGCTCGCGGGGGCGCGGGCCTGGGCGGTCGCGCGCGGGCTCGCGCTGCCTCTGCGCGTCGATACGGTGTACCTCGGCGGGGGCACGCCCTCGCTGCTCCCGCCCGCGCTGATCCGCGAGCTCTTTGCCGCGATCCGCGCGGAGTTCGACGTCGACCCTGAAGCCGAAATCACGCTCGAGGCCGCCCCGCTTCAGCTCGAGCCCGCAACGCTCGACGCCGCGCTCGCGGCCGGGGTTAACCGCATTTCGTTCGGCGTGCAGTCGTTTGTGGACGGCGAGGCCCGCGCCACCGCCCGCACCCACTCCGGCGCCGAAGCCCTGGCCGAAATCGAGCGTATTCACCGCGCCGGCGTCCCGCATATCTCTGCCGACCTGATTGCCGGCCTCCCCGGCCAATCCGGGGCGAGCTGGGCCCGCTCGGTTGAAGCACTCACGCAAGCGCCGCTCGACCATGCCAGCATATATATGTTCGAGCTGGACGAGGACTCCCGCCTGGGCGCCGAAGCCCTGCGCGGCGGCCTCCGCTACGGCGCCTCGCTGCTGCCGCATGAGGACGCGGTGGCGGACTGGTACGAGCAGGCCTGCGAGCGGCTCGCGGTCGCGGCTCTCGCACAGTACGAAGTTTCCAATTTCTCCCGCCCCGGCGGCCGATCCCGCCACAACCAGCGATACTGGCTCCGCTCGCCCTACCTGGGAGTGGGCGTCGACGCGCACTCCATGCTCCGCGCCGAAACCGGGGCCGCCGCCCGGTTCGCAACAGGGGACGCGCTCGAAGGCTTTCTCGCCCACCCCGCCTTCGAGGAGCCCGAGCGCCTCACCCCCGAGCAGGAACTCGAAGAGGCCTGGTTCCTGGGCCTGCGCCGCAACGCGGGTGTTTCGCTGGCCGGCCTGCGCCGCGAGTTCGGCCCCGAGCCGGTAGAAGCTTACTGCGCCGTTCTCGCCGAGTTAGCCGAGAATAGCCTGCTCTCCATCCGGCAAGAGACGGTCGCGCTGACTGCCCGCGGACGGCTCCTGTCTAACGAGGTGTTCGCGCGATTGCTCGCCGACACTAGCGCGCCGCCTGCTCCAGGGTTGCGGCGCAACGGTTGAGTGCCTGCGCGACGACCGCGAGCTGCCCTTGCGCGAGGGTTGCGTTCTTGGCGTCGAGCGCTTCATTGACGCCGGGGATCACGACCGCGGCATAGCCCGTGTACTGGCCTGGGGCGTAAATGGTGTGTTTGTACCAGGAGCGGTTCGGCAGGCCGGGCCCGGTAAGCAGGTCGGCTTCGGCTTGGCGCAGCGCTGTGTTGAGGGCGGCATCGCCCGTCGCGGGGGCGGCTGCCTGTTTCGCGTGGACGGCTTCGGCAGCGGCCTGCATTTTTTGGGCGGCGGCGCTTGCCGCGGCCGTATCGAGGGCAAGACCGAGATCACCGGCCTTGGTCTTGGCGGCGGCGATGTATTCGGCGATCTCCTTCGCATAGGTGACGTAGTCGTAGGGCAGCACGTCGGCGTCGGCCATGTGCAGGACTTCGAGGCCGAACACGCGGGCTTGCTGCTGCTCATACACAAAGGTCGGGTCAGCGAACTTGTTGAACCAGGCGTAGTTGTCGAACACCGAGTGATAGACGCCGTAGGGGCCGTCGGAGCCGATGTCAGTAGAGGGCACGCCGAAGTGCTGGATAAAGGGGGTGTAGTCGGAGCCGGAGCCAAGATCGCCGATGTGGACCGGGTCGGTGCTGGTGCCTGCGCCGGGGCGTTTCTCGTTGAACCCGTTGTTCGCGGCGCGGCTCCCGCCTTCTTTTTGGGTCTGGAGCCAGGCGTCGTACACGGAGGGACCATGGGGGCTGGGGACTTCGCGGGTGACTTCGCGGATGAAGTCTTTGAGGGAGGGGACGGCGGAGGCGTTGAACTCGGGGCCGGAGACGCCGACGTCCATGTTGAAGTAGGCCACCGCGCCGGGCAGGTGGTGGGCCTTGTCCTCGGCCCATTCGGTCGAACCGATCAGGCCTTCCTCCTCGGCGTCCCATGAGGCGAAGAGGATGCGGCGCTTGGGCCTCCAGCCTTGCTTGAGCAGCGCCCCGACGCCGTGGACCGCTTCCAGCATGGCGGCGGTGCCGGAGTTGGGGTCGACGGCCCCGTAGGTCCAGGCGTCGCGATGGTTGCCGGCGATCACCCAGGCGTCGCTGTCTGTGGACTCAGCGGGCGCGATGGCGCCGGTGACGTCCCAAATGGTGCGGTAGGCGTAATCCTCCTGGAGCTGCAGGTGAACCGTGACGTCGCCCGCGCCGCCCACGTGGTAATGGAAGGGAAGCGCGCCCTGGAAGCCCTGCGGCGCGCCGGGTCCGCCCAGGTGTTCGAGGATGGGCTCGGCGTCGTGATAGGAGATGGGCAGCGACATGATCCTAGGCTGGCTGGTGGCCTGGTCGGGCGGAGTGCGCTTGGATTCGGGCAGTTCGGGTGTCGACGCGACGCCGGGAGTGGTGACGTCGCCGGGGTACTGGAACATGTACTGGATGGACCCGCGCTGCACGCCCGTAGCAGGGCGGTACGGGCCCTCTGGGTAGATGTCGCCGCGAGTGTAGCCGTCGTCGGCCGGGTCGGAGTAGATGAGGACCCCGGCCGCGCCGTGCTCCTGCGCGACAAAGGCCTTGACGCCGCGGTAGTTGGTTCCGTAGCGCACCAGGACGATTTTGCCCTTTACGGAGATGCCTAGGGCGTCGAGTTTGGCAAAGTCGGCCGGGGAGCCGTAGTTGGCGTAGACCACGGGCGCGGTGACGTCGCCGCTGGCCGAGGAGCTGGAAAAGCCGGGCAGCACGCGGGGGTCGTCCTGGAATGGGTCGCTCGAAACGTGCTCGGGGGTGGGGCCTTGGAGGAGGACTTTGCCGGATCGGTCGTAGACGGTGAGGTGCTGCGCGCCGGGGTGGTTGAGCCAGGCTTTGTACTCGGTGATTTTGGTTTCAAGGCCGGCGGCGCGGAACTTTTGGGCGACGTACTGTGCGGTTTTGTAGTCCTCGGGAGAGCCGGCGACGTGGGGCTCGGCGGTGAGGGTTTTGAGCTCCTCGCCGGCGAGTTTGGCGTCGGGGACGACCAGGAAGTCGCGGTCCCACTTCGCTTGCTCGGTGGGGAAGTCATGAAAACCGAACACCTGGCTGGGCAGGCGCGGGTTTGTTTCAGAAGGAGGAAGCGCGGCAAGCGTGAGGGCGACGGCGGAAGCGGAGACGAGAACGGCGGCGATGCGCAGGGGCAAGCGGGGGGCGCTCCTTCGGCGGGATAGGAAAGAGTGTACTGTGCACAAGGCCCGCGCAGAAAAGCCGAGCGCTGTTTGTGCGCCGCGGCGGCTAGGTTTGGGCGTTCGCGGCCGCCGCGGGCAGGCCGCCGCCCGGCACCGGCTGAGCGCAAAACGAGCAGCGGCGGGCGGCAATGGGAATCGCGCTGAGGCACTCAGGGCACGGCTTTGTGGTGAGCGCCGCGGTCGGGTTTTCGTGGTGAAGGCGCTTCATCAACGTGTTGAGGGGCAGCACCACCAGGAAGTACACGGACGCCGCGATGAGCAGAAAGCTGATGGTGGCGTTGATGAAGTTGCCATAAGCAATGTGACCGCCGTGCAGATTAACGAACAGATAGGAAAAGTCCGGCTGCTTGACGATCGCTGAGATGAGCGGGTTGATGATGTCCTTGACCAGCGAATTGACGATATTGGTGAACGCGGCGCCGATGACGACGGCGACGGCCAGGTCGACGACGTTGCCGCGGAGGATGAAGTCGCGAAAACCTTTCAACATGGGGAACGCTCCTGCGAGAAAGTTCGTTTCAGGACCCGCTTGGGGGCGGCGCGCGGGCTCGCAAGCACTGTAACCCGGGGGCTGCGGAAGGGCAAGAAAAAGATGCGGCGTGGGAGGAGGCACGAAGCCGCGCGTGCCTATCGCTCGCGGGCAGGGGTGGGCCGGACTTGCTTTTGAACCGCGGCGCACGGCTTGGCATACTGCGCGATGAAGTGCGCGCAGAGAAAAAACGCGAGCCCGGCGAGCACGGCCGCGCCGCCCGCGATGTAAGAATGCTGTCGGGCGACGCGCGCGGCCGCGAGGGCTCGAAACGCAAAGACCAGCAGAGTTGCGGCGCACACGGCCAACGCTGTGAGCTGGGGCAGCAGCTCGCAGAAAATGGCGGCGCGGGCCGGCCAGGTCAGGAAAACGACCGAGCCCGCGAGCAGCGCCGAGAGCACCAGCAGGGCCGCGTGAGGGACCCTCCGACGTGTGTGCAGCAAACGGGCGGAGCGCTTCACACCAGTTGAGGCAGGGTCGCCGCGTCTTGCCCGGCATCCATGGCGAGAACCAACTCGCGCGTGGGCGCGTGGATCGCGCCGCGCTCGGTGATGATGGCGGCGATGTACTTGGCCGGGGTTACATCGAAGGCTGGGTTCTCGATCTCCACATTATGCGGGGTCTGCTGGCGGCCGCCGTGATGCGTGACCTCCCGGGCCGAGCGCTGCTCGATCTCGATTTCGTCGCCCGTGGGGGTGGCGGTGTCGACGGTGGACCAGGGGGCGGCGACGTAGAAGGGAATGCCGTGTTCTTTTGCAAGTATCGCAACGCCGTAGGTGCCGATCTTGTTCGCGGTGTCGCCGTTGGCGGCGATGCGGTCGGCGCCGACGATCACGGCCTGGATTTTGCCCTGGCGCATCAACGTCGCGGCCATGTTGTCGCACAGAACGGTGGTGGGAATGCCGTCGTGCATCATCTCCCACGCGGTAAGCCGCGCGCCTTGAAGGAACGGGCGAGTTTCGTCGGCGTAGACGCGGAGCTGCGCGCCGTTGGCGACGGCCGAGCGGATGACGCCGAGCGCTGAGCCGTAGCCGCAGGTAGCCAGCGCGCCGGCGTTGCAGTGGGTCAGGATGCCGCCCTGCTTCGGAAGCAGCGGAGCCCCGTGCGCGCCCATGGTCTTGCACGCCGCGATATCCTCGGCGTACATGGTTTGGGCTTCGCGGATGAGGCCCTCGCGGATGCTCCCGACGGTTGCGCCGGGTGCGGAGGCGAGGGCCTCGAAACGGTCGCGCATGCGGGCGATGGCCCAGAACAGGTTGACCGCGGTGGGGCGCGTGGCGGCCAGCTTCCGGCAGATCTGTTCGAAGTCGGGGCGGAGTTCGGCGAGCGACTGCGCCCGGCTGCCCGCGACCCCCAGCGCGACGCCCATGGCTGCGGAAACGCCGATCGCAGGAGCGCCGCGGACCACCATCGTGGTGATGACGTCGGCGACCTGCTGGTAGGTTGTCGCCAGGACGTAGGTTTCCTCGAGCGGCAGCTTGGTTTGGTCCAGAAAGCGGACGCCGGCAGGGGTCCATTCGAGCGTGGGGATCATAAAGCTAGTTTAACCGCGAGCGCCTGGGCGGGCTCGGGCTAGTCCTCGTTGTCCTCGTCGAAGGTTGCGAAAAGTTGAGCGAGGTCGAGGTAGATGGCAGTTCCGCTGACTTCAAAGTGCTTTGTCGGCTGTGGAGGGGCATCCAGTGTGCAAACGAACCCTGTGCGCGTTCTGGGATCGATCATCCATACATTCGCGATGCCCATTGTCAGCAGATCCCTTATCCGGTTTGCGACATCGGAGGAGCTGTCGGAAGGAGATAAGATCTCGATTGCGATCAGCGGCGGAGCAGTGAGGATTTCCGGGTGGCGTCCCTTCCGGTTTACGACGACATCAGGCAGGCGAACTCGCCTTGGCGAAACCTGGGTCCGGGACTCCACGCCGACCGTTATGTTCCACTCTTTCCTGTGCTGGCCGAACCAGAGACACAAAAGAGACTGCAGGTTCGAGTGGGTCCATTGGACCAAGGGCTTCTCCTTCAACTCGCCATCGATATACTCCACATCCGGATGGTAGCTGGTGCTGCGGTACTCATCGAGCGAAACGAGGGTGGACGCGGCCATGGCGCTCTGCCTCCTAAGGGTTCGCGATCAGTATAGTCCGCGCGCGAGCCTATACTGGGGCGGTGTTGGCTCCTCTGAGATTTGTCTGGAACGCGACGCGCGGACACCGTTGGCGGCCGTGGCGGAGCCCGTATGTGCGGTGGCGGATCGAGACCTACTCGGGGCTGCACGCGGAAGTGCTGACGGGGCGCGATGTGCTGCAGTTTTGCTGGCGGGAGCGGGGACAGCTGTTCAGGTTTTTGCGCTGGACCGCGGAGATGGATGCGCTGGGGGCGCGGCGGCGCGGGCGGAATGAAAGCGATGCGGGGTAGTCGGGCGCCGCTCGGAAAACGGAATCCCACGTTTCAAACTAGAGACGTGTGGCATCCGTGTTTCTCTTGGTACCGAAAGACAATCCCGCTGGCACTCTTTATTGCGTCGTGGAGCGGGCAGGCGCAGGGGCAGACGGCGGCCGCGCCGGGGCAGACCGCGACCCTGCGGGTAAACACCAACCTGGTGCTGGTGCCGACGCTTGTGGAGGGCGCGAAGGGTGAGGTCGTGTACGGGTTGGGCGCGGAGGCGTTCTCGCTCACCGACAACGGTGTGCCGCAAAAGATTCACGTGGACGACGACCTGGACACGACGCCGGTTTCGCTGGTGGTGTGCCTGGAAAAGGGGCGGACCAGTGAGCTGGAGTTCGGAAAGTTCGCGCGCCTGGCGCCCTTGCTGAACCTGTTCCTGGGCAACGGGAACGGGGAAGCGACGCTGGTGGAGTTCGACTCGCAGATCGAGTCGCGCGAGGTGTGGACGCGCGATACGGACCTGATCCAGCAGGATCTGGACGAGCTGCGGCCGGGCGACGGCGGCGCGGCGCTGCTGGACGCGGCGGGCTACTCGCTCGATCTGCTGGAACAGCGGCCCGCGGAGCGTCGGCGGATCCTGCTGCTGATCAGCGAGTCGCGCGACCACGGCAGCAAGCGGGTTTCGGCGCCGGAACTGGTCCAGCGCATCGGGACCAGCAATACGCTGGTGTTGAGCCTGACCTGGTCGCCGGTCAAGGCGGAGTTTCTGGACGAACTGGTCAATCCCGGCTCCGGCGGGCTGATCCCGCTGGTAATGCTGGCCGCGAACGCGATCAAGCAGAACGCGGCCAAGTCGCTCGCGGTGATGAGCGGCGGCGAGGCGATGAGTTTTACCCGAGAGCGCGCGTTTGAGGAGCGCGTGTCGGAGATGGCGAGCCACGCGCGCAATCGCTACATGTTGAGCTTTCGGCCGTCTGACTTGACCCCGGGTCTGCACCGCCTGGAGGTAAAGCTGAACGGAGACCTGCCGGCGCGGGTGGTAGCGCGGACGGACTACTGGGCTGTACCTTCAGAAGAGGAGAAGCGATGAGCGAAACAGTGAAGTTGCATGCGGCGGATGGGCACGAGTTGGACGCGTACGTGGCCGCGCCGCAGGGAACCCCGAAGGCGGCGGTTGTGGTCGTCCAGGAGGTTTTCGGGGTCAACCACCACATTCGGGCCGTTGCGGATCGTTTGGCGGGCGAGGGCTATTTGGCGGTTGCGCCGGCGTTGTTTGACCGCTACGATCGCGGGTTCGAGGCCGGCTACGACGAGGCAGGAACGGCGCGCGCGATGGCGTTCGTGCCGAAGCTGAACATGGACTGGGCCGCGGCCGACACGCTGGCAGCGGTTGTGTACGCGCGCGACGAGTACAAGACCGAAGTGGGCCTGGTGGGCTTTTGCCTGGGCGGCAGCGTGGCCTGGATGGCGGCCGCGCGGATGCCGGTGAGCGCGGCGGTGGGCTACTACGGCGGGTTCATCGCGAAGTCAAAGGACGCGCAGCTGAAGGCGCCGGTGATGCTGCACTTCGGCGCGGACGACGCGCACATTCCCATGAGCGATGTGGAGGCGATCCGCGCCGCGCACCCGGAGGTTCCCGTGTACGTGTACCAGGGCGCGGGGCACGGGTTCAACTGCGACGAGCGCGCGAGCTACAATGAGCCCGCGGCGAAGCAGGCGTGGGAGCGGACGCTCGGGTTTCTGGGCGAGCACCTGAGCGGGCGTCTGGACAACACGGGCAAGTGAGGCGGCCTGAGTTGCAGGAGGCCGCTCTGGTCAAGCGGTATTGACGAACGCGAGTAACCGGAGCAGCGCTGAGCGCGGCCAAAGCGGCGGGCGGGAAACCGAAACACAGAGCCAACTTTCTCGCGTCCTCCGGCATCGTGAGCGCATCTAGTGCTCGGGCGCTCTGCCGTGAGTAGGCCGCCCGGGAGTGTGCATGGCAGGGCAGTATGACGCGAGTTGGAAGCCGAAAGCCAATCCATGGCTGATTGCCGCAACCGTTGCGTTGGCGGCGTTCATGGAGGTGCTCGACACCTCCATTGCAAACGTGGCGCTGCCTTACATAGCAGGGTCGCTGGGCGCGAGCAACGACGAAAGCACCTGGGTTCTGACCTCGTACCTGGTGGCCAACGCGATCGTACTGCCCCTGGGCGGCTGGGCGTCGAGCGTGCTCGGGCGCAAGCGCTTTTTCATGACCTGTATCGTGATCTTCACGATCTCGTCGTTTTTATGCGGTCTGGCGCCCTCGCTGATTTTGCTGCTGCTGTTTCGGGTTTTTCAGGGAGCGGGAGGCGGAGGGTTGCAGCCCATGGCGCAGGCCATCATGGCCGACTCCTTCGAGCCTCGACTGCGAGGCCTCGCGTTTGCCCTGTACGGGCTGGTTGCGGTGCTCGCGCCTTCGATCGGGCCGACCATCGGCGGCTGGATCACAGACACCTACAGCTGGCGTTGGATCTTCTACATCAATATCCCAGTCGGAATACTGGCTCTGATCCTGACCGAGCGGCTGGTGGACGACCCGCCCTGGATCGGCTCGGACTTGAAGAACTTTTTCCGCGTCGACTATATCGGGGTCGGTCTGCTCGTGCTGTCCATGGGCTCGCTCCAGATCATGCTCGATAAGGGGCAGGAGAAGGACTGGTTCGGGTCGCACTTTATCCAGTTTTTCGGGGCGGTGTTCGGCATTACGTTTCTGATCCTGCTGATCTGGGAGTGGTGGGGCGCGAAAAGGCCCGTCATGGAGCTGCGGCTGTTCAAAACCCGCAACTTCGCGGTGTGCTGCTTCTTGATGCTGCTGACCGGCGGCATTCTGAATGCCACCACCGTGCTGCAGCCGCAGTACCTGCAGGCGCAGGTGGGCTACACAGCGACCATCGCGGGTCTTTCGCTGGCCGGCGGCGGCTTGGCGCTGCTCCTGGTCATGCCGCTCGCGGGGCAGGCGGTAACCAGATTCCCGGCGCGCAATATCATCGCGTTCGGGTTTTCCATCACGGCCCTGTCCTACTGGTTTACCGCGACCAAGCTGAATCTGGGCATCTCGTTCGTGACCGCTTCCTGGCTGCGCGTCTGGCAGATCGGTTCCATCCCGCTCGTGTTTATCTCTCTCACCACCGCGGTCTATTTTGGCCTGCCCAGGGAAAAGTCGAATCAAATCTCCGGGCTGATCAATTTTGTACGCAACATCGGGGGGTCGATCCTGATCGCGCTGACCAATGCGGAGGTGACCCAGCGCGGGCAGTTTCATCAGAACCAGCTGCTCAAGTATGTGACTCCTTCCGGCTCGAATTATCAGCAGCAGCAGCAGATGTACCAGGGAGTGTTCGCCGGCAAAATGGGCGCGGCGAACGCTCAACACCTGGCCAATGGGCAGATTTTAAACAACCTTCAGGCGCAATCGACGACGCTTGCGTACGTGGATGTGTTCTGGCTTTTGTTCGTCGCCTGCGTGGTCATGACGCTGCTCGCATTCCTGCTCCAGCGCAACGATCCCAAGGCGGGCGGTCGAAGCCAGGTTGCGGCGCACTAGCGTAGGGTGAGACAAGACCCTCTGCTCTCCTCGTGACGACACCCGCTCCCATCTCCGAAGCCCCCAAACGCGGATACGCGCACGCGTGGAGGGCTCTGCGCGGGCGCAACTTCCGGTTGTTTTTCTCCGGGCAAAGCGTCTCGCTGGTTGGGACGTGGATGACGCGCGTCGCGACCTCGTGGCTCGTCTACCGGCTCACGGGCTCGGCGCTTCTGCTCGGGATGGTGAGCTTCGCGGGCCAGATTCCGACCTTTCTGCTGGCCCCGTTCGCGGGCGTGCTGGTGGACCGCACGGATCGGCGCAAAACCCTGATCGCGACCCAGGCCGCGGCCATGCTGCAGTCGCTCGCGCTGGCTTTTCTCACCCTCTCGCACCGGATTACGATTCGCGACCTGGTGTGGCTCAGCGTGCTGCAGGGCGTGGTCAACGCGTTCGATATGCCGGTGCGGCAGTCGTTCATGGTGCAGATGGTGCGCGATCGGGGCGACCTGCAGAACGCGATCGCCCTGAACTCGTCGATGGTGAACGCGGCGCGCCTGGTGGGGCCTTCGCTTGCGGGCATCATCATCGCGGCGCTCAATGAGGGCTGGTGTTTCCTCATCGACGGCGTGAGCTACATCGCGGTGATCGTGTCGCTGGTCATGATGCGGATCGCGTCGCAGCGAGCGACCCGGGCCGCGACCGGCATGGTGGCGCAACTGCGCGAGGGCTGGGTGTATGTCGCCGGTTTCCGGCCCATCCGGCGGATCCTGCTCTTGTTCGCCATGGTGAGCCTGATGGGCTGGCCCTACACAGTGCTGATGCCGATCTTCGCGGGGCAGGTGCTGCACGGCGGCGCGCACACGCTGGGGTTCCTGATGGGCGCGGCCGGGGTGGGGGCGCTTGTTTCGGCGTTTTCGCTGGTGCTGCGGCGCTCGGTGCTGGGCCTGCTCAAAATGCTGCCGATCGCGGCGGCGGTGTTCGGCTTGGGCCTGGTCGCATTCGGGTTTTCGCGCGATTTCTGGCTCTCGATGGCGCTCATGTTCGTAGTGGGCTGGGGCATGATGCAGGGGCTTACGGTGAGCAACACCATCATTCAAACGCTCGCGCCCGAAGAAAAGCGCGGCCGCGTGATGAGCTACTACACCATGGCGTTTGTGGGCATGGCCCCGTTCGGCAGCCTGCTGGCCGGGGAGCTGGCGCATTTCCTCGGCGCGCCCCGAACGGTGGAAATCACAGGCGCCGCGCTTTTGATCGCGGCGCTGTGGTTTTGGCGCGGCCTAGGCGCGGTGCGCAGCGACATGCGTCCCATTTATGAACGGTTGGGAATTTTACCGACGGAAACCGGAACTTAGAAGTGGTGCGCCCGGAAGGATTCGAACCTCCGGCCTACTGGTTCGTAGCCAGTCGCTCTATCCAGCTGAGCTACGGGCGCACATCAAGCGTTCACGGGGAGTGAACAAACCAAGTATATCAAGCCGGGGCGCGAGTGTCTACTTCGGAGGGGGCTGGGCAACTACGGGCTGCGCGACAGCGAGCGGGATCTCCTCAACCACGTCCAGGCCGGTGCGGCGCAGCAGCTGCTGCACGATGACACGGGTTAGGCGGGATGCGTCGAACTCGACCCGGACCTGCTTTTTGGCCTCATCCACGCGCAGGGCGCGGATGCCGTAGACCTCGGACAGGCGGCTGAGCGCGGCGACGGCGCTCTCGGTTGGGTGCTCGGCATAGCGGAAAAGAACGTCGGTGGGGGTCATAGGCCACGCCCATCATAACAACTACTCGAGAGCGCGGATGTAGCTTTCAATCTCAGGGCTGGTCCAGTCTTGCGCCCCGATGAACCGGCGACGGACGATCCCGTGAGGGTCGAGGATGTAGGTTTCAGGGGGACGGGTGGTACCGAAGGCCCGGTTGGAGCGGCCCGAGGCGTCCAGCGCGGTCCGGATGGGGAAAGGGTGGCGCTCAAGAAAGCGCGCATACGCTGCCGGATCCCGGTCGAAGGAGACGGCGAAGACGCGAATGCCGGGCATGTCGCGCTGCAAGGTGGCGAGCGAGGGAAACTCCAGGAGGCAGGGCGCGCACCAGGAGGCCCAGAAGTTGAGCACCACGACGTGGCCGCGGTCGGCGGCAAGCGGGTGGCCCGGCAAGTTGAGCGCGGGCGCGGGCTTGTCCACCAGGCCCAGGGGCGCGTTGCCCGTATTGCAACCGGCGAGCAGCAGAGCGGCGAAGAGAAGGGCGCGGCGCACCCTTCTATCATAGGGAATTGCATGCAAGAGAGAACAAGCGAAGTGGTGCTGAGCGTGATCGTGCCCGCGCGCGACGAGGAAGCGAACCTCGCCCTGTGCCTGCGGTCGCTGGTCAGCCAGAGCGAGCCGGGCTGGGTTTTGGGCGAGCACTGGGAGCTGATCGTGGTGGACGACGGCTCGACCGACCGGACCGCGGAGGTCGCGCGCGGCTTCGCCGGGGTGCGGCTGCTTTCGGCTCAAACGCCGCCACCCAAGGGATGGACCGGCAAGACGAAAGCTTGCCGAACCGGCGCCGAGGCCGCGCGGGGCCAGTGGTTTCTGTTCACGGATGCCGATACGGTGCACGATGCCGGGTCGGCCAGCCGGGCGGTGGTGGAGGCGGAGCGCTACAGCGTGGGCGTGTTGTCATACTCGCCGCGGCAAACGGCGCGCGGGCTGCTTGAAAGGGCGGTGCTGCCGCTGGTGTTCTCCGAGATTGCGACCGCGTACCCGCCCGCGCAGGTCAACGACCCGGCGCGGCGGATCGGGTTCGCCACCGGGCAGTTCCTGCTGGTGCGGGCCGACGCGTACCGGCAGCTCGGCGGTCACGCGGCCTTTGCTGCGTCGCTGGTGGCGGAGCGGGACCTGGCCTTCCGGGCCAAGCGCGACAAGCTCGGGCTGCGGTTCCGGTACGCGCCGGAAGCCGTGAAAGCGCGGGCGGACACGAGCTTCGGCACGCTGTGGGTGGGCTGGACCCGAAACCTGGCGGTGCTGATCGACAACGCGCCGGCGCTTAGTCTGTGGCGGCTGCTGGACTTTGCGCTGGTGTGGAGCCTGCCGCTGCTCGCGCTGTTCTACCCGACGCCCTTTGTGTGGATCCGGATCGCGTTCTGGCTGTTGTGGGCGCGGACGCTGCTGCGGGTCTACCGGCGCGCCGCCCGATCCAAATTCGCCGCCGGCGATGTGTGGTGGAGCCTCGTGCTGGGGCTGCCGCTGTTTGCGGCGCTCGCGTATGCAAGCTGGTATCGCGTCAAGGTGCTCAAGCGGCTGAGCTGGAAAGGCCGCGAATACCCGGTGAGCCGTTAGCATCGTATGCGAGGGAGACGAGGATGATTTTGCTGACGCGCAAAGCGGAGTGGAGCGCCGCGCACTACTACTGGGTTGACGCCTGGAGCGAGGAAGAAAATGTGCTGCGCTTCGGCGCATGCGCGAACCGCAACGGACACGGCCACAACTACACGCTGGAGGTCACGGTGCGGGGCGAGGTCGATCCGAAAACCGGCTTTGTCGTCGATCTGAAACGACTCAAGGACGTGATGGAGCGCGAGGTGGTGAGCGTGTATGACCACCGGCACCTGAACCTGGAGATTCCGGAGTTCAAGACAGCGCAGCCGACGGTGGAAAACATCGCGATCGCGGTGTGGCGGCGGCTGGAGGGCAAGGTGGGGCCCGGCGCGGAACTGCACCAGGTGCGGGTGTGGGAAGCGCCGGACTTGTTCGCCGACTGCTGGGGGCCCGCGGCATGAAGGTAGCGCTGGGCCGCAAATACCGATTGTGCGCGTCGCACCGCTTGTTTTGCCCGGAGTGGGATGAACTGCGCAACTTGGAAGCGTTCGGCAAGTGCGCCAATCCGTACGGCCATGGGCACAATTACGTGGTGGAGGTGCTGGTGCAAGGCGAAGCGGACGCGGTGACCGGGATGGTGGTGGATATGGTCCTGCTCGACACGACGGTACAGCGCGAGGTGGTTGCGCCATTCGACCACACCAACCTGAACACCCTGCCTGAGTTCGCGGGCCGAGTCCCGACAAGCGAGAACTTCTGTATTGAGATTTTCGACCGGCTCGCGCGAGCGCTGCCCGGGGGATTGCTGAAGCAAGTGCGCGTGGAAGAAACCCCGAACAACTCGTTTGCCTACACAGGCGGTGGACGATGAAGGCCGAAGCGATGCTCAACGGGGTGAGCACGGAAGAGCTGTACCGGGAGCTGATCCACCGCTTCGACTTGGACCCGACCCGCGACGGCCTCACAAAGACGCCCGAGCGCGCGGCCAAAGCCATGGCTTTTTTGACCGGCGGCTTGCGGCAGGACCCGGCCGCGATTCTGCGCAGCGCGCTGTTTGCCGTGGACTACGACGAGATGGTGATCGTCAAGGACATCGAGATGTACTCCTTGTGCGAGCACCACATGCTGCCGTTTTTCGGGCGGGTGCACATCGCGTATATCCCGCGCGGCAAGGTGGTCGGTTTGAGCAAGCTCCCGCGCCTCGTGGATGTGTTCGCGCGCCGGCTGCAGGTGCAGGAGCGCATGACGCGCCAGATCGCGGACGCCCTGTGCGAGGCGATCGACCCGCAAGGCGTGGGCGTGGTGGTGGAGGCGCAGCACCTGTGCATGATGATGCGCGGGGTCGAAAAGCAGGCCTCGCGCACGGTCACGTCGGCGATGCTGGGCGTTTTTCAGGAGCAGCCGACCCGCCAGGAGTTCCTCTCGCTGGTGCGCGGGTGAACGGCCTCTTGCTGGTCGACAAGCCGGGCGGATGCACCTCGCACGATGTGGTGGCGCGGGTGCGGCGCGCGACCGGGGAGCAGTCGGTAGGCCACCTGGGCACTCTGGACCCCATGGCGACCGGGCTCTTACCCCTGCTGCTGGGCAAGTGGACGCGGCTCGCGAAGTTCTACGGCTCGCTCGCGAAAACCTACACCGGGGTAATCCGGTTCGGCTTCGCGACGGATACGTTCGACGCCGAAGGAACGCCTGCGGCAGGGTTGATGCGGCCGACGCTGCGGGTCGATGAAGTGCGCGCCCTGGCCGCGGATTTTCTGGGCGAAAGCGAGCAGATGCCGCCCGCGTTTTCCGCGAAAAAGATCAACGGCCGTCCCGCCTATGCGTTGGCGCGGGCGGGCGAGGTCCCGGAGCTCCGTCCAGTCCGGGTGACGGTGGACGAGTTCGAGATCGAGCGGCTGCGCGCGAACCCGGACGGCACCGCCGACGCCGCGTTTCGGATGCGGATTTCCTCCGGCGGCTATGTGCGCTCGGTCGCGCACGGCATGGGCCGGCGGGCCGGCTGCGGGGCGCATTTAGCGGCTTTGCGAAGGGTCGCGGCGGGGCCGTTTACGTTGGCGGAGGCCTGGACCCTGGCCGAGGCGGAACAGAGCGCACGCGAGGGCGCGCTCCAAGCCGCCCTGCCTCATCCGCGCACGGTGCTGCCGGAGTTTCCCGCCGTGATGGCGGACGCGGCGACGCTGGAGCGTTTGCGCCATGGAAACCAAATCGCGCTGCCGGAGTTTTCTCCGGCGCCCACCATCCGGGTATTTGCCGGGCAAGGCGAACTGGCGGCCGTAGCCGACCGGATTGCGGGGGTCTTGTTTCAGCCGCGAGTGGTTCTGCTGTAGAGCCGCGCCCGATGGATTCGGTTCCGAACAAGTGCGGCGTTACTGCTGGGGGGCGTTCTGGTCCTGACCTGGAGCGGGCGGTGCCTGGCCCGGAGGCGGCGCAACCGGTTTGGGATGGTTTTCAAGCTGCCAGCCGTCGCGCTCGACGCGCAGGTTTTGGGCGTTGAGGTCGGCTTCCATCAACTCGCCGGATGCGGTGTAAAAGAGCTCGATAATGAGCGAGTTTTCGCCTCCCAGCACGACGACCGAGTGGTCGACCGGGGTGCCGCGGCCGTTGAGGGTTCCGGCGAGGCCGGCGACGCGGGTGTACTCGGCGGGAACCAGAATGCCGTTTTCCTTGGGAATCAGAACCCAGGCGGTGGGCGGCTGGGCCAGCGCGAAGTGGGCCATCAAGGTATAGGCGGCGGGGTCCAGGTCGGGCGCAAGCACCAGATTCCGATGGCGATCGACCGTGTTGGTGGTGGGTTTGTCGCCGGCGTTGATGGTGATCTGGAACGATCGTCCGGTCGGGTCGGCAACCGTGGAGAACCGGATGCCGCTGGCCGAGGCTTTTTTCCCGTGGACCGCTCCGGTGAGCTCGTCGCGGACCAGGTTGGCTTCCGCGTCTACGGTTGCGGTGCTTTGGAAGGAGTAGGAGAAGGTGTCGAGCTTCATTTCGCCGCTGGAGCTGAGGGTTTCGCCGCCCTGGACGGGCGCTGCGGAAAACCGGGCCTCGCCCAACTGCTTGCCGCCTTGGGTGATGCGGAAGTGCGCTGCGCCGGTGGGAAGGGCAACTTGCGCGTGGGCGGCGGCCGTGGTGAAGGCCAGTAAGAGAGCGGGGAATAAGCGGCTCATGTTTGCATCGAACCCGCGGCGCAGAAGAAAGTCGTTCCAAAAAGGAAAGACCCGGAACGCGTTCCCGGGCCTTTTTTGCTGTTTCTTACGCGCGCTGGGCGGTCTGGAAGCGCGTGTTGACCTCGTCCCAATTGACCGTGTTCCACCAGGCGGCCAGGTACTCGGGGCGCTTGTTCTGGTACTTCAGGTAGTAGGCGTGCTCCCACACATCGTTTCCCAGGATTGGGTACTTGCCTTGCGAGAGCGGGTTGTCCTGGTTGGGGGTAGTGATGATCTTGAGCTTGCCCCCGTCGAGCACCAGCCATCCCCATCCGGAGCCGAACTGCTTGGCGGTGGTCTCGTTGAACTGCTTTTTGAAGTCTTCGAACGAGCCGAAGTCCTGCTTGATTTTGTCGGCGATCGCGCCCGTCGGCTCGCCGCCGCCGCCCGGCTTCATAATCTGCCAGAACATCGTGTGGTTGACGTGGCCGCCGCCGTTGTTGCGGACCACCGCCTTGACGTCTTCCGGCACCGTGTCGAGCGAGCGCAGCAGGTCTTCGGGCGTTTTCCGACCCAGGTCAGGATGCTTTTCAACCGCGCCGTTCAGGTTGGTGACATAAGTGCCGTGGTGTTTGTCGTGGTGCAGCTTCATGGTGGCTTCGTCGATGTGGGGCTCAAGCGCCGCATAGTCATAGGGCAGCGGAGGCAGTTCGTAGGCCATACTCGTTTCTCCTTGTTTGCGGGCCGCGACTGGAGCGCCGCGGCCGGGTTCACGGTTATTGGGATGCGCCGCTGTGACCGCGAGCCCTCTCCGTGCATCTTTGAGGTAGAACAAAAAAGAACGGAGCAGGATTGACCGATCGCCGACTTACCCGCCGCCAGATGCTGCGGGCTGCCGCCGCTGCGAGTGCCAGCGGGGCCCTGATGCTTGGTTCAGAACCCGCACGCGCCTACCAGAACCAGCAGCAGGCGCCCAGTACCGCGCCCAAAGAGCAGCCGCAGCCGGAGCAGGCCGCACAGCAAAAGTACGTCCACCCTCCGGGCCAGTTCATCAACCGGCCGCTGACCCAGATCACCAAGCAGGCCGACGCGTTGCTGGACGAGATGGAGGAGCGCGGCTGCCAGTTCTTCTACAACGAGGCCAGCCCCAAGACCGGACTGGTGCGCGACCGCGCGACCGCCGCGGGGCTGTCCACCTCGCGCGTGGCCTCGATCGCCGCCACCGGCTTCGGGCTGAGCGCCCTGTGCATCGCCACCCAGCGCGGTTACCTGCGGCGGTTCGACTGCGAGCAGCGTGTGGAAAAAACGCTGGCGTTCCTGCTGGAGGACTGCCCGCACGAGCACGGCTTCCTGTACCACTTCATCGACATCGAGAGCGGCCAGCGGATGTTTTCCTCCGAGCTTTCGTCGATCGACACCTCGCTGCTCTTGTGCGGGGTGCTCCTGTGCCGCCAGTACTTCGCCAACAACGCCCGGATCGCGGCCCTCGCGACCACATTTTACCGCCGCATCGACTGGCAATGGATGCTCAACGCGGGCACCACGCTCTCTATGGGCTGGCTGCCGGAGCAGGGCTTTTTGCAGCACCGCTGGGACATTTATGCCGAGCTGATGACCATGTACCTAATGGCGATCGGCTCGCCCACCCACCCC
>CAXTRW010000029.1:0-20691 GCA_964246765.1 uncultured Acidobacteriaceae bacterium
GAAGGCGGTGGTGTCCCAGGGCGAGGCGAGCGTGAAGCTGGACGGGTTTACGCTACCGTCAATCCTGTCCGTCGTAGCGCCGCCGAAGTTTCAGCATCTTGGCTTCTCGACCACCGCCGGCGGGACGCTCAAGGCGACCTGGACCGGCAATGCTTCGGACCTGGTCGCGGACGCGCGGATCGCGCTGACGGCGCCCCCCCCGCACCCGCACGGCGATGTGCCGGTAAACGGAATCGTCGATGTGGCGTATGCGGGCCGGGACTCGAGCGTGGTTGTCCATCAACTCGACGCGCACACGCCGGGGACGCAGCTGAGTGTCACCGGCGGGGTCGGGCTGGCAGCCGGGGCGCGCTCTTCCTTGCGCACAGAGGTGACGGTTGCGAATCTGGGCGAATTCGACAGGGCGCTGAAGGCGTTTGGAGTCGGCGGCAAGCTGCCGGTCGCGCTGCACGGGCAGGCCTCGTTCCACGGCCTGGTGACGGGCTCTCTTGGTGCGCCGGACGTGACCGGGCACCTGGCGGTGAACAACTTTGACCTGTTGCTGAACGGCGCGCCTGCCGTGGGCGCGGCAACGGCGGTGGTCACCAACCCGGCCGGGCAGCCCGTCGCGGTACCCGCGGCCACGGGAGCGGGCGCGGCGCCCGCTGTGTTTCACGTCGACTCGCTCACCGCAGACTTCGAGTACTCGCCGGCGCTCATGTCCGTGCAAAGCGGGCTGATCACGCGCGGCAACACCCAGGTTCACGTCAGCGGGCAGATCCATGCGCACCGCACCCGTCGCAAAGGCTACGCGTTCGACAAGGAAGCGGCGATCGACGCCGCCGCGAGCGTCAACAACGCAAACATCCCCGACCTGCTCGCGTTGGCCGGCGAGCAAACCCTGCCGGTCACGGGGACCCTGAATCTAAACGCAAACGTGGGCGGCACGCTCGGCAATCTGAACGGCGGCGGCCGTCTCGCGGTCGCGGGCGGCCAGGTGTATGGCGAGCCTTACAAGAGCCTCACCGCGGACCTGAAGTTTGCCGGGCAGGATGTGGGTGCGTCGCAGCTGCGGTTGTTGATCGGCGGCGGATCCATCACGGGCAGCGGCGACTATGACCTGGCAAGCAAGCGCTTTCGGGTGCAGACGCAAACCTCGGGTCTCGACCTGGCGAACTTGCAGGCGCTCAAAAAATCGCCGCTCGTGGTCCACGGACGGCTTGCGTTCAACGTGCAGGGCTCAGGCACCATCAAGCAGCCGCAGGCCCAGGCCGCCGTCCACCTTACCGACTTTGCGATCGCGAACCCGGCCGGCGGCCCTCCGTCGACCGGGCAGATCGACCTCGCCGCGCACACCGCGAACGGCGGGTTGCTGGCCGACCTGGATGCCCGCCTGAATGGGGCGGACGCGCGTTTGCACGCCCAAACCGCGTTGAGCGGGGACTATGCCACGCAGGCCCAGCTCACGCTCGCGAACCTCGACATTAATCCCTTTCTGCAGACCTTCAACGTAAGCGGCGTGAAAGGCGCCTCCATCCTCAGCGGCAACATCCGCGTGAACGGCCCGCTGGGCAAACCCAAGCAGCTGAGCGGGGACGCGGACCTGTCGCGGATCGCTGTCATCGCCCAAGGAGTAACTGTGGGCACCGAAGGCGGCCTCCGTGCCTCGCTTCGCGATGGAGTCGCCCAGCTCGCGCCGGTGCACATCACGGGCGGCGGCACCGACCTCACTGCTCAAGGACACGCGGCGTTGTTCGGAACCAACCGGCCGCTGAATGTGAAAGCGGATGGGAGCCTGAATCTGGCGATCGCGCACTCCTTTGACCCCGACATCCATAGCGAGGGCGAGGTAACGCTGCATTTCACGGCCGCGAACACGATCGAAAAGCCCGCCCTCGGCGGCTCGGTCGTGTTCCACGGCGTGAACCTTGCCTATGGGGATTTCCCCAACGGGATCAACCATCTGAACGGGTCGCTCGTTTTCGACCAGGGTCGCCTGACCGCGCAGAACCTGACCGCCACCAGCGGCGGGGGCGAACTGCGCTTCGGCGGGTTTGTGGCCTACCAGGCGGGCATATTTGCCGACCTCACCGTGGACGCGCACCAGGTTCGGGTGCGTTATCCGGGCGGAGTCAGCACGATGTTCAACAGCCAACTGCGGATCCAGGGAACGCCCAAAAACATCCTGGTGAGCGGCGGGCTGCTGATTACGCGATTCGCCATCCTGCCCGGGCTCGATCTGTCCGCCTTTTCCTCCAACGGCATCTCGCCGCCACCGGACCCCGCGGCATTCGCCAACCGCATCCGGCTCGATGTTCACGTCACCTCGGCGCCGCAGCTGACCATCAATAACTCCTATGCCAAGCTGGCCGGCGACGTGGACCTGTATGTCCGCGGCACGGCGGAAAACCCGTCGGTGCTGGGCCATGTTTCCATCACAGAAGGCGAGGCGACCTTTGCCGGCACCCACTATGTCCTGCAGCACGGGGACATTTACTTCACCAACCCGGTCAAGATCGAGCCGACGATCGATCTGGAAGCCAGCGCGCACGTGGAGGACTACAACCTCATCATCGGGCTCCACGGCACGCCGGACAGGCTGCGGCCAGTGTTCCGGTCGGAGCCGCCGCTTTCCGAGCAGGACATTTTCTCGCTGCTGGCGCTCGGCCGCACCCAGGAAGAGCAGGCCATCTACTCCGAGCAGCAATCGCAAGCCGGGGTCAATTCCACCGCGGACTCGATCCTGGGCGGCGCGCTGAACGCGACCCTGTCGAGCCGCATCAACAAGCTGTTCGGCGGCGGCAGCGTCAAAATCGATCCCACCTTTGTGAGCGGGACCGGCAATGCCACGGCGCGCATCACTGTGCAGCAGCAAGTCTCAAAGAACGGAACCGTCACGTATGCGACTAATGTGAACTCGACCGCGCAGCAGCTGATCCAGGGCCAATACAACATCACCCCCAACGTCGCGATCCTGGGGGTGCGGGACGAGTCCGGGGTGTTCAGCCTGGAGTTGAAGCTGCACCGCCGGTACCGGTAACCCCGATACCTGCCGTTCTGCAGCGGCTTTCAGGAGGCGAACTGCGCGACCCCGCGCATCCTTCCTTCTCACAGCCGCCTCCTACCTGCGTGGGGATTGGCGTTTCGTAAGGGGTGCAAGGATGCGGCGAACGGGACTGGCAATCGCGGGACTCTTACAGATAGCGCTGGCGGCGGGCGCACTGGCGCAGGGAGACAACAGCGGGCTGCAGGCGGCCTTAAACAAGGCGCTCGGCAAAAAACAGTTCAGCAGTGTGCGCGGCACGGTGCAGGGCGATACCGCTGTGCTGCGGGGCACGGTGGACGTGTTCGACTATAAAGAGGAGGCCGGCAAGCGGGCGCGGCACGTCAAGGGTATCAAAGCCGTGGACAATGAGGTGCAAGTCGCGGGCCCATCTCTTCCCGACGGTCAACTACAGCAAAAACTCGTGCAGGCGATCTCGTACGACCGGGTGGGTTATGGTACCACTGCGTTCAACGCGATCTCGGTCAATGTGCGGGACGGCGTGGTCACGCTCGGCGGCCACTCCTACGGTCCGGTCGATGCAGACTCGGCGGTAGCGGTGGCGAGCAACACCAAGGGTGTGAAGGATGTCATCAATGACATCCAGGTGGACCCCGTTTCGCCGATAGACGACCGCATCCGCGTTCAGGCTTTTCGGACGATCTACGGCTTCCCATCGCTCAATAAGTACGCGATCAACCCGGCCAAGCCGATTCGGATCTCGGTGCAGAACGGGAACCTAACCTTATATGGTGTGGTGGATTCGCAAGCGGACAAGGATGCAGCCGGAATCCGTGCCAATACCGTGCCCGGGGTCTTCAAAGTGACCAACGACCTGCAGGTGGCCAATGGGGAGCGGAGCGGGAAGTAGGCCCTTATCGAACCACAATGAGGTACACGGCAATCGCCACCCCCAGCAGGGCCAGCATGGACGCGAGAGCCACGGCGCTTCTTGACACGCGGCCCGGTTGCCATCGTCCGTTGCTCAGCTGCCTTGTTATCCGGAAATGTCGAGCGCCAGCTGCGACCAGAACCAACACCCCGAGCGCGACAATCGCCACGCCGGACCATACGGACAGGCCGTTTCCCTGTGCGGGAGCGTGGGCCTGGGTCGCACGGAGCTGTTGCAGGAAAAAGCTGAAGCGCGCCACCGCAAAGCCCACGCCCATCAACGCAAGCCCGGTGCGAATCCAGGCGAGAAACGTCCGCTCTTCTGCGAAGTACACTCTGGGATCTTTTTGCGGTTCCTCGGCCATGATTGCCCGTAGAGAGCATACCGCAAGTCCTTCGGCACAGGTTGGGGCAAGGGCCGGCGCCCGGGTACACTCAACCTATGCCTCTGTTGCGTTCCATCGGCCACACGCTTGAAATGATCAAGTGGGAGCACTCCGTCTTCGCGCTGCCATTTGCGCTGACAGCGGCGGTGCTGGCCGCGCGCGGCTGGCCGCGACCCATGCAGCTGGTCTGGATCGTGGTTTGCATGGTCACGGCGCGCTCGGCGGCGATGGCGTTTAATCGCTGGGCCGACGCGGCGCTGGACGCCGAAAATCCGCGGACGGCCATGCGGGCGATCCCGGCAGGAACCCTTTCACGCGCCTTTGTGGGCGGATTCACCGTGGCGTCCTCGCTTCTGTTTGTGCTCGCGGCCGGGCAGCTCAACCGGCTTACGTTGTGGCTTTCACCCATCGCGCTTGCGGTGGTGCTGCTGTACTCCTATACCAAGCGCTGGACGCGCTGGTCGCATGTGTTTCTGGGGCTTGCGTTGGGTATCGCGCCGGCCGCGGCATGGATCGCGATTCGCGGCTCGCTCGACCCGCGCATTCTCCTGTTGACCGGTGCGGTGCTGTTTTGGGTCGCGGGCTTTGACGTGTTCTACAGCTGCCAGGACGCGGAGCACGACCGGAACCGCGGGCTGAGGTCCGTGCCATCCAGCTTCGGGGTGGCCGGGGCTTTTTGGGTCGCGCGCGGCATGCACCTGGCCATGCTCGCGCTGCTCGCCGCGCTGGTGCACGTTTTCGCGCTGGGCGCCTTGGGCTGGGCTGCGGTGGCGCTGGTAGCGCTGCTACTCGGCTACGAGCATTCGCTTATTTCGCCTCGGGATTTGTCGCGCATGAATGCCGCGTTTTTTACCATGAATGGAGTGGTTTCGATCGTATTTTTCGTCGCGATCGCGGCGGCGGAGTTTGCGCGGCGGCGCCATGGGGGATAGCGCCGCCCCCGCTTGCGACTAAAGCGCCGACCGCCGACCCGTGAACAGCTGGATCACCAGCACGATGAGGGCAATGACCAGCAGGACATGGATATACGCGCCGACCGCGTGGAAGCTGACCAGGCCGAGCAACCAAAGAACAAGCAGAATGACAAAAATAGTCCACAACATAGAGGGTCTCCGGAAGCAGGGTTTGTGATGTCGCCAAAACTGAGTTGCGCGCCCCTGCGATTCGGTTGCGCGGTGAAACGTTGCTGTTTCAAATCCGAACGCAGTCGGGAGCAACGATGAGAATAGCGATTCAAGGCGAGCGAGGTTCTTTCAGCCATGAAGCCGCTCTGCGGTTCGGGCATGAGCTTCTCGATGTTGAGGTGGAGGTAGTCGCCTGCTCCTATTCGCCCGAGGTGTTTGAAAGGGTTGCGATGGGGGAGGCGGGCGTAATCCCGATCGAGAACTCGCTGGCCGGTTCGGTGCTGGAGCACTACGACCTGCTTCTGGCGAATCCGGTGCGGGTGGAGGCCGAGCTTCTTCTCCGAATCCGCCATTGCCTGATCGCGGCGCGTGGGGTCAGGCTGGGGTCGGTGCGGAACGTGTCTTCGCACCCGGTGGCATTGGCGCAATGTCGGAGCTTCTTTGCCGCGCATCCCGGTGTGCGGGCCACTCCGTTCTACGACACAGCCGGCGCCGTGGCCCATGCCGTCGCTGCAGGCGCGCCCGAGGCTGCCATCGCGAGTGAGTACGCGGCTCAGGAGCACGGTGGCGAAGTGCTTCAGGCTGGAATTGAGGACAATCCGGCGAATTACACCCGATTCTTGCTGCTGCGCAGTGAAGCATCGCCTCGGCTGGCGCCAGTGGTCCCCGACAAGGTTTCGCTCGCTTTCGCCGTACCCGACACGCCCGGCTCGCTGGTGGCGGCGTTGGAGATTTTCGCTCGGCACGGGCTTAACCTGACCCGTTTGGAATCGCGTCCGGTGCCGGGTTCGCCGTGGGAGTACGTCTTCTACACGGACTATCAAATTGCGGCCCCGGCTGACGCAGAGCAGCCCCTGGCCGAACTTGCCGGGTTGTGCCTTTTCGTAAAGGAGCTGGGCCGGTATCGCGCGGCGGCTCCGTTGGGTACCTCGGTACCGAGCGGCGGCATTTTGTCCTGAAGTGAATCGCACTTGTTGCCGATAGAAGGGGTACATGAGAGTAGCCGGCACTGCCAGGCTCCCGAAGCATCTCTTTCTTTAGCGGCAGGTGTCCCCTCAAACCAGGGGCTGCCTGCCGGACTTTTACCCGCATCTTTTCGCAATGTGCTGCGTCCAATAGAGGAAAGTTGATAAAGGAACACTCATGTCAAATGACTTTCTGAGCATTATCCGCCCCAGCGGGTCTTCGGAGCGCAACGAACGCGGATCCCAATCTGCAACAAAGAAACGTACTCTGCCCATACTCCCGTTGCGGGACACGGTGCTGTTTCCTCATGCTGTTCTGCCTCTCACCGTGGGTCGCGAGGGCTCGATTCAGCTGATCCAGTCGCTCGGCGAGGATAAGGCGATTGTTGTGGTGGCGCAGCGCGAGTCGCGTGTGGATTCACCGCAGCCGAGCGACCTCCACGGCTACGGCACGCTCGCGACCGTGCACAAAGTCGTCAAAATGCCGAACCAGAGTCTGTTCGTTTTCACTGAAGGCAGCGAGCGGGTCAAAATCGACGATTATGAGCAGATCGAGCCGTTTATGACCGCCTCGGTCGAGGTGGTACCGGAGGTTTCGCCGACCCCGGGTTCCGAGCTCGAGGCTCTGCAGCGCAATATCCTTTCGGACTTCCAGCAGATTGTCGCGGCTTCACCTACCCTTTCCGATGAACTGCAGGCCATCGCCGCGCAGATCGACGACGGCGCGCGTTTGGCTGATTTCGTCGCCTCGTCTCTGCCGTTTCTGTCCACCTCCGACCGGCAGGAGCTGCTCGAAACCGCCGATGTGCACAAGCGTCTCGAGCGCATTAACAAGCACCTGGCCAAAGAGGTGGAGGTCCAGTCTCTACGCAACAAAATCCAGTCCGAAGTCCAGGACCAGGTCCAGCAGTCGCAGCGCGACTACTATCTTCGCGAGCAGATGAAGGCGATCCAAAAGGAGCTCGGGGAGGGAGACGAGGGTCAGCGCGACATCGAGGATTTGCGAGGAAAGATCGAAGCCGCCGGAATGCCGGAGGAGACCAAGAAAGAGGCGCTCAAGGAGCTGAACCGGTTGAGCCGGATGTCGCCGATGGCGGCTGACTACTCGCTGACACGCAACTATATCGAGTGGCTCGCGATCCTGCCCTGGAACAAGTCGACCGGCGGGACGATCGACTTGGTACTGGCCAAAGACGTGCTTGACGAGGACCACTACGAGCTGCGCAAGGTGAAGGATCGCATTCTGGACTACCTGGCTGTGCGCCGCCTGAAGCCGGACATGAAGGGGCCGATTCTGTGCTTTGTAGGGCCTCCGGGCGTGGGCAAAACCTCGCTGGGCCGCTCCATCGCGCGCTCACTCGGGCGCAAATTTCAGCGGCTCTCGCTGGGCGGCATGCACGATGAGGCGGAGATTCGCGGGCACCGCCGGACCTACATCGGCGCGCTGCCGGGCCAGATCATCCAGAATATTCGCCGAGCCGGTACAAACGATCCGGTTTTGCTGCTGGACGAGATCGATAAGCTGGGGCGCGACTTCCGCGGCGACCCATCGGCGGCGCTCTTAGAAACGTTGGACCCGGAGCAGAATGCGACATTCCGGGACAACTACCTGGATCAGCCGTTCGACCTATCAAAGGTGCTGTTTATCTGCACCGCGAACCAACTTGATACCATACCCGACCCCCTGCGCGACCGGATGGAGATCATTGAGCTGTCCGGCTACTCCGAGGAGGAGAAGCGGCATATTGCGGAGCGTTACATCGTTCCGCGGCAGACCAGGGAAAACGGGTTGGCCCCGGAGCAGATCGAGATTCCGGAGGACACGATCGGGTTCATCGTCCGGCATTACACCCGCGAAGCCGGCGTACGGCGGCTCGAGCAGCTGATTGGAACCGTATGCCGCAAGCAGGCGCGGCGCATTGCGGAAGGGAAGACGGACAAGCTCGTGGTCACGCGCGAAACCGTGCAGGAGTTCCTGGGTGGGATCAAGGTGCGGGTCGACACTGAAATAGCCGAGCGGACTTCGCGGCCCGGCGTTGCGGTGGGCTTGGCCTGGACTCCGGCGGGCGGCGACGTGCTCTTTATCGAGGCCAACCGGATGAAGGGCAAGGGCGGCTTCACCATGACCGGGCAGATCGGCCAGGTGATGCAGGAGTCGATGCAGGCCGCACTGACCTGGGTCCGCTCGAATGCCGAGTCCATTGGGCTTTCCGAGGACTTCACGCGGGAGATCGACCTTCACATTCACGTCCCCGCGGGAGCGATTCCAAAGGACGGCCCTTCGGCCGGCGTGACCATGGCCACGGCCTTGGTCTCGCTGCTCACCGACCGGCCGGTCCACCCGCTGATCGCGATGACGGGTGAGATCACGCTCTCGGGCAACGTGCTGCCGGTTGGCGGGATCAAGGAAAAGTTCCTCGCCGCCAAGCGGGCCGGAGTCAAGCACGTGATCCTGCCGGCGGACGTGCAGCAGAACGTCGAGGAGGACCTGACCTTTGAGCAGATCGACGGGGTCCAGATCCACTACGCCCGCCGCATCGAAGACGTGCTCGCGGTGGCTCTGCCGAAGAACATTGCGGAAGAGCGGGTGGATGAAGAGGTGCGCGAAGAGGTTTTCGAGCACGCAGACGCATAACGATTCTTTGCTCCATGGCAAAAGCCCGGCCTCCCCCGGGCTTCATTCTTGGGACTTGAATGATGTTGTTCTTGGAGGTTTGGGCCAAAGCCGATACCTGGTCTGTCCGCAAGCCCCTAGTTCCTCTAGGGTAAGCATGTCATCGGCGAACCCCAGCCACCGTCAGCGACCTGTCCAAAACGTGAGCGCGCGCGGTGAACCAATAGGTGGATGCGAGTCTCCCGGTGGTCTGACGTGCGATGTCATGCTCTGCTGAGCTGCAAGCGATTCTTAAGGAAGTTTGCAATTTGCAAATGGCACAGCCGGGGCCTCTTTCAGTAGTCGTGAGGGTTGTAAACGGAGAGAGGTCAGACGTTTGCGCCCATTGGCTAGCAGATCACCCAGACCGATCCTTTCGAGCAGTTCCACTCGCACACGGCCCGCGCTATCATTCACATTTCAACCGCCGTAATTCGATGGAGTGAAGTGCACCTGAAAGGTCGCTTTCCGAAGGGCAGAGCGGCCAAGTCGGCAATAGCTTAGCAACGGCTACCATACTCGCGCCTGGAAGCTCAAGAGATGAATCGTCTCGTCAAGGTCCTCTCACAATGGTTTTTGTCTCAGTTCCCCAGCGCGCAAGTTCGATCGCATAGCCTTCCGCCAGGCTGTCCATGACGAGCGAGTCGTAGAGCGTGTCCTCAACTGCCGGGTCCGACAGGTTGAACCAGGCTTGTAGAAAACAAATCCTCAGCATCCGCTCGAGGCCGATCGGCGGTCGACCGTGGCCCGAGCAATGGGCGAGTGGGGCTCGATCAGCGCGACCAGCTCGGCCCACCGAACAACGCGCTCCATGTCAGCCAGAAACTCAGCCCGCTTCGTCTGATTCGCGTACTTCTCAAACCCGCCCGCCACTGCCAAGGTCTGCTGCTTCGCCCCTCGCAGCCACACCGCCAGCTTACCGCCGCAGCATGAAGGCGGGAAACTTACTTAGAGCTTTCCTAGACAGCCTCCCCTATCCTAACGCGAAGTCCGCAACACCCGGCCTCCGATCTCCAGCGACGACAACTCTCTTGCTGTGAAGGAATAAAGCAAACGAGAGCGGTGGAACAAAGCCGCAGGCGCCGAACTGCTCTATCTGCCGCCTTGCTCGCCCGACTTGAATCCGATCGAAAAAAGCTGGGCCAAACTCAAGCAGCTGCTCGGCCCGGCCCGGGCGCGCTCGGTCGCAGCCCTCGATCAAGCCATCGCCGACCTGCTGCCCCAAAATCATTCCGGACAACGCTACAGCTTGATTCCGCCATCGCTCAGAATGGCTACATAAATAATGTTGAAATTGCTCTAGGGCCCATTCTAGGCGTTTTTAGAGTTTCGGAGAGGTCTGAAGCCATCCTTGTACACTGATAGTCAATATGCGATTTGGTAAAACGATAAGCGGCATATGCTTATTTTTGTACTGTGCCGCAACACATGACTTCGGCGTTGTTCATGCTACAGATGAACATATAGGACCGGTGATCACTCCTATAGCGACATACCTCGGAGCGCTTCCCTCGTTGCAGGTATTGATCGGCGGGCAACAATCGACTTTACTTCTGGATACGGGCGGTGGTCTTACTATGCTCACGCCAGAGACTGCCAAGGCGCTCGGCTGCAAATCCTGGGGCCGGTTGACTGGCTTTCGCATGCGTGGCGATAGGCTGGACACGCCGCGTTGCAACGACGTGCATTTGTCTCTGGAGGGTACGACTGTGGACGTACCTCTAGCAGGGATCTGGGATTTCTCGAAAGTGCTGCCGAAGGATGCGCCTCCGTTAAGTGGATCGATTGCGCTCGATGCTTTTGTCGGTCGTGTAGTAACGCTCGACCTAAGCGAGGGCACGTTGACCCTTGAGACGCAAGCCAGCCTGAAAAAGCGAATCCGTCACGCTACCGAAGTACCCATGCGGTTCACCCGCGAAATCGGCGGTGCCGCGTTGGTTCCGAACATTGCTGTCGACACGCCCAAGGGGCGCATATGGATGGAACTGGATTGTGGCAGCAATAGCAACGTCATAGTCAATCGGCCGCTGGCAGAGGCACTCGGCCTCGATCCGAAGGCTGAGGGTGCTCAACCGGTCGTTCTATCATTGGGTGGCGTTATGGCCGTGAAAGCGAAGGGTATGTCGAGGGTTTGATTGTTGATGGAAATATAGGAGCGCTGGTCTTGAAGCGTTGGGCAATCACGCTAGACTTGGCTCATGAGAAACTTTGGCTCACGCCTAAAACGTAATCGCTGCACCGGCACCCCGGATCAAGTCGGTAAGCTATTCAGGATCAGCGCCACAAACGCACAGGAACAGAGCGGAACGGGTGCCACACGCCTCGATCTTGAGACGCGGGGCACCTTGAGCGAAGGCTCACGAGCCGCAACCACCCGGCCCCAGCACAGCGAGTTGATTCTCTGCGCCAAACTATACACCAGCAGCGTAAAGCTCCTGCAATGTGCCATTTAGAAGCGGGCGAGTCACACAAAAAAGCGCCCGAACCATTGTTCCACGTGGAACAATTTACCGCACCCGCAGCACCAACACCGTTTCATCGTCGAACCGCTCCGCCTCGCCCTGAAACTCGCCCACCCCCGCCAGGATCGCGTCGCTCAGGTCCGCCGCGCTGGCTTCGCGATGGAGCTTCATCAGCTCCGCCACCCGCTCCACCCCGAACATCTCTCCGCCGGCGTCCTGCGCGTCCGTGATGCCGTCGCTGAGGAAAACCAGCGCGTCGCCGGGCCGCGCCGCGAGCGAAATCTCTTCGTAGCGCACCTCGGGAAACAGCCCCAACGGGAAGCCCTCCGCCCGCACCGTGTCCACCGTGCCCCCGCCCGGCCGCGCGCGGTAGAACAGGGGCTGCGCCGCGCCCGCGTTCGCGATCTGCAGGGTCATGTTCGCGTCGTTCCACACCGCGTACACCATGGTGACGTACTGGGCGGACACGTGCCGCTCCTGGAGCGAGTCGTTGAGCAGCGCCAGCATCTCCGCCGGGCCCGGGCGCGCCGCGCCTGCCGATCGCATGATCCCACTCACCAGCGCCGCGTACAGCGCCGCCGGGGCGGCCTTGCCGCTTACGTCGCCCATCGCCACCGCCGAGCGGTCCGCGTCGTAGCGCAGAAAGTCGTACAGGTCGCCGCCGATGGCCCGCGCGGGCAGAAAGCGCGCCGCGAACTCGGCGTGCTCGTGCCGCGGCGCTACCGATGGCAGCAGGCGCAGCTGCACCTCGCGCGCCATCGCCAGGTCGTGTTCCAGCCGCTGCTCCTGTTCGGCGAGCTGCTGGTACAGTCGCGCGTTCTCGATGGAAATGGCGATCTGGGAGGCCAGGGTCGTAAGAGTGCGCTCGTGGTCCTCGTTGAAGTAGTGCGCGCGCGTGTGTTCCAGGTCGAGCACGCCCAACACGCGGCTCTTGTACACGAGCGGCACGATCAACTCCGAGCGGGTCTCAGAGTTGCGCATCCGGTAGCGCGGGTCTTTCCGCACGTCGGGCGCGTGCACCAGTTGGCCTTCCTGGATGGCCGCGCCCACCAGGCCGCGATCGATCGGGAGCCGGTCATGCACGTCCACCGGCTCGCCGAACCGGGTGGAAAACCGGCTTTCAAGCACGCCATTGTCCACGATCCAGATCGTGAAGAACTGAAAATCCAGCACCCGGCGCAGCAGCTCGCCGATGCGCGCCTGCAGCGCGGGAACCTCCAGGATCGAGGTGAACTCCCGCGCGATGTCGTTCAACACCTTAAGAGTGTGCGCCTGGCGAGTGACCCGCGTGTACAGCCGCGCATTCTCCACCGCCTGCGCAATGCGCGATGCGGTGAGCGTGAGCAGATGCAGGTGCTCGGGGCGGAAGTAGTTGAGCTGCTCGCTTTCAATATCGATGACGCCGATGACGCGCCCCTTGGCGATCAAGGGCGCGGCCAACTCGGAGCAGACGCGCGGGTTGACTTCAATGTAATCCGTCGAGCGATTGACGTCGTTGACCAGCATGGCCTGCCGGGTTTCCGCCACCTTGCCGACGATGCCCTGACCGACGCGCAGGCGCACCCGCTCGGTCGCTTCCTCATGGCCGATCTGAAAGCGCATCCGCAACTCGCCCGTGCGCTCGTGCATCAGGAAGATCGCGAAAATCCGGTAGTCGAGCACCGAGCGCACCAGCTCCGCGGTCTGCCGCAACAGCGTGCGCAGGTCGAGTGTGGTGCTGAGCGTCTCCGCCAGGCGGGTGAGGAATTCCGTCGGCGTAGGGACACTGGCCGTCTCCGGCGTCGTCTCGGCGGGGGAGGCGTCGCACGCGGGCGATTCGGGTTGCGGCTCCGGATTGTGCTCGCCTATGCGCAAGGCGCTCCTCGCTTGCCCGAAAAAGGGAGCAGAAATAAGCATACTAGCGCGATCCATGACTTTTTGGACCGGCGCGCGTGGCAGCAGGGAAGCGGCTTACAGCGCCAGGTATTCGCGCAGGATGGCCACCGAAGCGCTCGCGCCGATCCGGTTTGCGCCCGCGGCGGTCATGTTCACCGCGTCGGCGAGCCCGCGGATGCCGCCCGAGGCCTTGACTCCGCAGCGAGCACCCACCGCGCGCCGCAGCAGCGCGACATCAGCCCCGGTGGCGCCGGAGTAGGCGAAACCGGTGCTGGTCTTCACAAAATCTGCGCCCGCGTCGACGGCGAGCTCGGCCGCGATCCGCTTTTGTTCGTCGTCGAGCAGCGCCGTTTCGAGGATGACCTTGAGGATCGCGCCTTCGCCGTGCGCGATAGCGGCCAGCGCCCGGATCTCCTCGCCGGCCTCCGCGAACAAGCCCGAGCGCAGCGCGCCGATGTTGAGGACCATGTCCAGGTCCAGCGCGCCGGCCCGGGCCGCGTCGCGCGCTTCAGCTTCCTTGGTGGCTCGCAGCGATGCCCCGAGCGGGAAGCCGAGCACCGTGCCGGCCCGGACTCCCGTGCCCGCGCGCGCCCGCGCGACCGCCGGGACCCAGGCGGGGTTGACCATCGCGCAGGCGAACCGGTGCTCGGCGGCCTCGTGGGCCAGCGCTTGAACCTGCGCCAGGGTCGCCTCCGGCTTTAAGAGCGTGTGGTCAAGCGCCCCGGCCAGGGCCGCGGCTGTGGGAAAAAGACGGAGCGCCTCGTTTCGTGCTTTCTGTGCGGGCGCGGTTGCTTCTGCTGTTTCGCGATCCATGGGCCTCCTACTCGGCGCTGGGCATCAGGTGGATGTCGGGCAGGTTGCGGTAGCTTTCGGCGTAGTCCATGCCGTAGCCCACCACGAACCGATTGGGAATAGTAAAGCCGACGTAATCCGCCTCGATCGGCCGGATGCGGCGCTCGGGCTTGTCGAGCAGGGCCGCTAACTTCAGGCTACGAGGGTGATGCCGTTGAAGCGTTGACTGCAGAAACGAGAGCGTGAGGCCGGTGTCGAGGATGTCCTCGATCAGGATCACGTGCTTGCCTTCGATGGACTCGTCGAGATCCTTAATGAGCTTGACCTGGCCGCTCGAAGCGGTGCCCTTGCCGTAGCTCGAAACCGAAACGAAGTCGAAGGTGCTGTCCAGCGCGATTTGCCGGGCCAGGTCCGACAGGAAGATGGCCGCGCCCTTGAGGACGCCCACCAGGACGATCGCTTCACTCGCATAGTCCGCGGAGATGCGCGCGCCCAGCTCGGCGACTCGGGTGTCGATCTGCGCGCGGGAAAACAGCACCGGCATGGATGGCTCGTTCATTCGCGTCCTTCAACCCCGGAGGGCTTCTCCCTACTGTACCGGGAGCGCGGCGGCTATACTTTGGCTTAGGAACTCCATGCTGCCCTTTATCCACATCGGACCCTACGCGCAGTCGACTTTCGGGCTGATGCTCGCGCTCTCCGCGTTCAGCGCGGGGTGGCTGCTGCTTCGCAACTTTCGCCGCTATGGAATCGACGCGGATGCGATCGGGATCATCGCGCTCGCGACTATCGCCGGGGTGGTGGGGGCGAAGCTGTGGCACGTGCTCGAGGACCCCGCGGCGCTGATGGCGCAGCCGTCTCTGCTCTGGGACCGCGCCGGGCTGGCCTGGTTCGGGGGTTTGGTGGGCGGCATCGGCGCGCTGCTGTGGCAGGCGCGGGGCGCGCGTTTGCGCTCTTTGAGCATGCTGGACCTGTGCGCCCCTTCGGCGGCGCTGGGCTACGGCATCGGGCGCATCGGCTGCCTGACCTCGGGCGACGGCGACTACGGAATCCCCAGCAACCTGCCCTGGGCCATGAGCTTCCCCCATGGGCTCGACCCGACGACTGTGCGGGTGCATCCTACGCCCTTGTACGAGTTCATCGTCGCGGTCGGGATTACGGTGTACCTATGGCAGCGCAGCGCTCCGGTGCGGGCGCGGCTCCTGAACCCCGGCCGGATCACCGGCGAGTACCTGGTCCTGACTGGCATCGCTCGGTTTTTGGTCGAGTTCATCCGCATCAATCCACGTTTGTATCTGGGGATGAGCAACGCGCAGGTGGCGAGCCTGGGCAGCGTGGTTGCGGGCTGCCTGCTGGTCTGGTACGCGAGCCGTCGCGCGGTCTCGTCTTTGGCGATCAGCCAGCCGGCCGCTGCCGTCGAGCACACGGCCGCCTAATTTTTCCCAGATCGGGAAAAAACACTTTCGTAACGTAATCGAATCGGTCTCCTTTGCCGATAGAAACGCTGCAACGCGGTGCGTTTCGCGGGCGAGGAGCTTACGCTTGTTCAATTACACGACACGCTTTTTGCAGGAAGTTTCGGTGATTGCGGCCGGGATCAGCCCCACACAGGTTGAACACATGGTCGACATTCTGGTCGATGTCCGGAGCTGGGGCGGACGGGTGTTTTTCCTGGGAGTGGGTGGCGGCGCGGGTCACGCAGGCCACGCGGTCAATGACTTTCGAAAGATAGCCGCGATCGAGTGCTATTCGCCCTCCGACAACGTTTCCGAGCTGACCGCTCGCATCAACGACGACGGATGGGACAGCTGCTACGCGAACTGGCTGAAAGGCAGCCGCCTGGGCGAGCGCGATGCTCTGTTCGTCTTCTCGGTAGGCGGCGGGTCGGTGGAAAACAACATCAGCATGAACCTGGTCAACAGCTTGCGGCTGGCAAAAGAGGTCGGAGCGCGGGTGCTCGGGATTGTAGGCCGGGACGGCGGCTTCACCGCGCGGGTTGCGGATGAGGTGGTTGTGATTCCAATGCCCTCGCCCGACACGGTGACCGCGCACACTGAGTCGTTCCAGGCCGTGGTTTGGCATCTGCTGGTGTCGCATCCGCGGCTGCGGGCGCGCGAGATGAAGTGGGAAAGCAGCGCCGCCGTCGTCCAGCCCATGCCTTTGAAGCCGGTACCTGTGCAGATGATGGCGTCCCCGCGAATAACCGAGGCGCAGATGAGCCGGGCGTAGGGGTCATGAGAATGCGAAAGGCCGTTTTCCTGGATCGGGACGGCGTGCTGAACCGCAATATTTGGTACGCCGACACAGAGGCTTGGGAGTCGCCGCGCGAGGCGCATGAGTTCGTGCTGGCCGACGGTGTGCTGCCCGCGCTCGCGATGCTTCGCGAGGCGGGTTTTCTGCTGTTCGTGGTCTCGAACCAGCCCAATGCCGTGAATGGGAAGTCGCCGCCGGGCGCGCTGGAGGCGATGCACTCTGCGCTGACCCGTGCGCTCGGAAGCGCGGGCCTCGCGCTGGCAGACGCGTTTTACTGCACCCATCATCCGCGCCACACGGGCCCGTGCGTTTGCCGCAAGCCGAGCCCCTATTTCCTGAGGAAAGCGGCGCGCGAGCATGGGCTGGCGCTCGCCGCCTGCTGGATGGTCGGCGACCGCGCGACGGACATGGAGTGCGGGCGCGCCGCGGGCGCGCGGACGGCCTGGGTGAACACAGGGCATGAGCCGCGCACGCCGGACCGGGCGCTCGTCGACCTCACGAGCGGGAGCCTCGCCGAGGTGAGCGAGCGCATTGCGAACGCCCACTCGCTGGAGTGCTGACCGGAGCTTGCCCGCCGAGTCGGACTTTCGAGGCGTGCAGTTCCCAAGTGCAATCGCGGTGCCCACGTCTTACAAATCAAGACGTGGGCACTCGGATCGCTGCCCGCTAGGACGCCGCGACGGCGCGATACTGAGGCGCAGACGGCGCCGTACGCGCTCCGGGCAGCATGGCCGCGCGGTTGGCAAGCGAGTAGCCTGCAGAAACGGCGTCGGAGTAGAGCATCCGGACGGTTTCGAGCGAAAACGAGGTCAGATCCTTGCCCAGCAGCGTCAGCTTGTTGAGGATGTCCGGCGTGGCCGTGATGATGTGGGTGCCGGACTCCTCGGCGTGGAAAATGTTGAGCAGTTCGCGCGAGCTGGCCCACAACAGTTCGGCCCTAGGACGCTCGGTGAGGATTTCCGCCGCGCGGCGCATCAAGGGGACAGGGTCCACGCCGGTATCGGCGATGCGCCCGGCAAATACCGAGACGATCGCGGGGGCCCCGCGGTCGAGCGCGGCGGTGACCCGGCCCACCTGCTCGAGCGTCATCAGCGCGGTCACGTTCAGGGCGATGCCGTCGCGGGAAAGCCTGCGGACCAGCGGCATGGTAGAAAATCCCTGGGTGTTGGTCACGGGAATCTTGACATACACATTCTTGCCCCAGGACGCGATCCGGCGCGCCTGGCTTTCCATCCCGGCCTCGTCGTCGGCGAACACTTCAAACGACACGGGAAGGTCGGGGATGGCGGCCAAAACCGCATGGGCGAAGGCTTCAAAGTCCTTCACGCCGGCCTTGCGCATCAGCGAGGGATTGGTGGTGAAGCCCTTGATATACGGCTTGCTGTACATCTTGAGGAGGCTTTCAATGTCGGCGGCGTCGCAGAAAAGTTTGACTTGCAGGTCGCTGCTCAGGTTCATGGGTGGATGGCCTCGGGGAAAGTTGTTTGCCAAGCTGTGCTGACTGTAAGGGGGAATTCCGCTGAAACCATGCAGGAATTTCCACCGCGACATTACCAAAGTCCCCAACCGGGAAAATTGTTCGCTGTTACACGCGGCGACCGCGTGTATTCTTCTCCCACCAACCCCTGTTTTCCACGTAGAAGGAGCCAGCGCGGAGCAAACTCCGCGAGGGCGTTTGAAACCTACGTCGCGGAGAGCGGCCCGTGACCTTTTGAGGAGCGTTGAGGCGTGGCTTTGATTCGTTTTCCCCAGTCCGAGGCGGCAGTTCCGCAGGGGCGCAGGTTTTTTGTCGTCGGCGGGGCCGGATTTATCGGCAGTCATTTCTTGGACCGGCTGCTCAACGCGCCGGAGCGGGCGGGCGATGTCACGATCTACGACAACTTCTCCTCCGGGCGTTCTTGGCACTATGAGCGGCACTTCGCCGATCCGCGCCTGCATGTGATCCACGCCGACGCGAAAGATTTGCCGCGCTTGACGAGCGCGATGGCCGGACACGACGTGGTGATTCACCTGGCCTCAAACCCGGACATCGCGCGCGCCGCGACCGAGCCCGAGATCGACTTTTACCAGGGCACACTTTTGACCAACAACGTGGTGGAGGCGATGCGGCGGAGCGGCGTTCCGCGGCTGCTGTACGCCTCCGGGAGCGGGGTATACGGCGATCCGGGCGAGGCGCCGCTCGGCGAGGACGATGGGCCGTTCCGCCCGGTTTCGACCTACGGGGCGAGCAAGCTGGCCGGGGAAGCGTTGATCGCGAGCTACTGCGCGATGTTCGACCTGCGCGCGTGCGCGTTTCGCTTTGCCAACGTGGTGGGGCCGCGGCAGACGCACGGCGTGGGGTTCGACTTCCTTCGCCGTTTGACCGCGGACTCGTCGACGCTGCGCATTTTGGGCGATGGGCAGCAAAGCAAGTCGTATATCCATGTGCAGGACGTGGTCGCGGCGGTGCTGCTGGCGTTGGATCGAAGCGGGGCGCCGTTCGAGGCTTTCAATGTGTCCACGGAGGACGCGATCACGGTCGCGGAGATCGCGGATGAAGCGGTCGAGTGCCTGGGGCTGAAGCGCAAGCCTGTGTACGCGTTTACAGGCGGCGCGCGTGGATGGAAGGGCGACGTGCCGGTGATCCGGCTCAATAGTGATCGAATACGCGCGCTGGGGTGGGCCTCGCGCTGGACCAGCCGGGAGGCAATCCGCGCGGCGCTGGAGTCGATGCGGGTGGAAGAGCGGGTGCTCCATGGCTGAACCGATGCCGGCGCTTGCCTTGCTCGCGGGCGGCCTTGCGACGCGGATGCGGCCGGCTACGCTGGGCACAGCAAAGTCGATGCTTGCGGTCGGGGGCGAGCCGTTTGTGGGCCACCAGCTGCGGATGCTGGCGACGCAGGGCATCCGTGACCTGGTGGTGTGCTGCGGGTACTTAGAAGAGCAGCTGCGGGCGTATGTCGGCGACGGCGCCCGATGGGGCATGCGGGTGCGGTATTCGCCGGACGGCGCGGCGCCGCTGGGCACTGGAGGCGCGCTGCGCAAGGCTCTGCCTATGCTGGGCGAGCGGTTCATGGTCATGTACGGCGACAGCTATCTGCCGACCGATTTCGCGGCGGTTTGGGCGGCGTTTACGCGTTCCGGGGTCGAGGGATTGATGACGGTGTACCCGAACGCCGACCGCTGGGATGCGAGCAACGTGCAATTTGAGCAGGGGCGAATCGTGAGCTACAGCAAGCGGGAGAGATCGGCTGCGATGCGGCACATCGATTACGGTTTGAGCTGTTTTCGCGCCGGCGCTTTCGCCGATTGGCCGGAGGGGGCGCGATTCGACCTGGCGGACGTAATGGCGGACTTGCTTGGCCGCAGCAGACTGGCGGGTTTTGAGGTGCGGGAGCGGTTTTACGAGATCGGCTCTCCGGCGGGGTTGGCGGAAACCGACGCGCTGCTGCGAGTGGAGGCGCGCGGATGATTATTGCGAAAACGCCTTTGCGCATTTCCCTCGGCGGCGGGGGGACGGATTTGCCCTCTTATTACCGCGAGTTCGGCGGGTTTGTGATCTCGGCGGCTATCAGTAAGTACGTGTATATAACAGCCAACCGGTCGTTTTTCCCGGGGTATTTCCTGAAGTATTCAGAGCAGGAGCATGCGGGAAGCCTGGGAGAGATCAAGCACGCAATTTTTCGGGAAGCGCTGGCAATGCACCAAGTTGAGGACCACATCGAGCTGACCAGCGTGGCCGATGTGCCGGCGGGGACAGGCATGGGATCTTCCGGCGCGTTTACGGTTGGGCTTCTGCACGCGTTGTATGCGTACCGCCGAATGCATGTGGACAGCGCGACGCTGGCCGAAGAGGCGATCGACATTGAAATGAACCGGCTCGGCCAGCCGGTGGGCAAGCAGGACCAGTACATCGCGGCGTTTGGTGGACTGCTGTGCCAGGACTACCGGCGGGACGGGACAGTGGGAGTGGCGCAGCTTGGGATTTCCGCGGAAGCGGCGCGGGAGCTGCGGGAAACTCTGATGCTGTATTTTGTGGGCTCCACGCGGGCCGCGTCTACGCTGCTGCAGGACCAGAGGGCGCAGTCGGAGTCCGGAAACAAGAAGATGCTGGATGACCTGCACTTCGCCAAGCAGTTGGGGTACGAGGTGGAGCGGGTGCTGCGGGGCGGCGACGTGGATGCGTATGGGCCCATAATGCACGAGCACTGGCTGCGCAAGCGCGGGCGAAGCCAGGGGATGAGCTCGAGCCGGGTGGATGAGCTGTACGAGCTGGCGCGGGGGGCGGG
>CAXTRW010000030.1:0-1777 GCA_964246765.1 uncultured Acidobacteriaceae bacterium
ACCCGCCCCCAAGCCCGTACCAGCTCATACTCCAGCAACGAATCCAAGTCGCTCGAGGTGGCGCAGCGTCCGTTGATCACGATCAGCGCATGCGCAATGTTGCCGGCTGTGGAAAAATTGTCCACCGACGTGTACACGCCCGTTTGCGTGCACTTGCTCGGATCGCTCGAACCCGCCCCGTAGATCGCATCGATGACGCTTCCATCCGCGTCCAGCACTACCGCCACAGGCTTGTTTGTCGCCGAGGGCTGCGCGTCGGCTGGCAATGTGGCGCTGTTTCCAGGCGTGCTTGCAGTCACGTTGCTGCCGCTCACGTCCTCGCTCAGGAACCCGCCCTGCGTAATGCCGACCGCGGCGGTCGCGACGCCCGACCAAACCGCCGCGGCGGCCGCCACGCCTGAGGCCGCCTGGCTGTTCGAAACCGAGCTCGACAGCGCGCCCTGGTCCATATAGAAGCTGACTTTGCCGCCCGCCCACACCACTGGGTGGCCTTTCGCGGCCGGGTCGAAGTAGTTGGCTCCCGCGACCCAGCGCGGACCGCTCGCGTAGGCAGCGTTTCCGCCGAAAAGACCTGTGAGCAGCAGTACGGCAATCCAGAGTCGAAAACAACGCATGGCGGAAGCCCTCTCCGTTCCACCGGGAAAGCAGCTCCGCGGCAGGACGCAACTCCATTCCGCCATGGCCGCGCGTGTTTGCGGAGAAGATTCCGAGGCTCTGCGAGCGCCCGCGATTCAGATCGGGAAGACTCCCAGCGCTGTTCCAAATCGGCACAACCGTCCGAAAATCACCGCTGCGTCCGGTGCTGCGCCTCGAATTCCAAACGGCGCGCCTTCGCTGCGCGCGTCGTAAACCCGCGCAGCATCAAGGGAAGCCGCCACTATCTCGGCAAGGATGCACGTGGGAGGCCACTCGCCCAAACCACATTCAGATTTCCGGGAAAAACTCGAAAAACGCCTCGATACTCTGCCGCAACTGTGCCTCGATCTGCTCCCGCGAGCCTTCAAGCACGTGCATCGTCACTCGCGCCTCGTTGCCGTTCTTCAGCGCCACAGGGGCGTCGCTCACGCCGGCGATCTCGTCCGCCGGCAGCAATCGCATGCCATACACCAAGGTCAGATTTGCCATACGCCATGGTAAAGCCCTCGACTGCATCGACTCGGGGGTCCCCGCATCCCTTATAAGCCGTCATTTCGCCGGCAAGTAAAATAAGAACGACTCCCATGCCAGAAAATCCAGTACGCAATGTAGTCATCCTCGGCTCCGGCTGCGCGGGCCTCACCGCCGCCATCTACACCGGCCGAGCCAACCTGCGCCCGCTCGTCGTCGAGGGCCACGAGCCCGGCGGCCAGCTTTCCATCACCACCCTGGTCGAGAACTTTCCCGGCTGGCCCGAAGGCATCCAAGGGCCCGAGCTGATCGAAAACATGAAAACCCAGGCCGCGCGCTTCGGCGCCGAGTACCAAATGGGCCACCTGGTCTCCGCCGACCTGTCGCAACGCCCCTTTGTGCTCAACTTCGGCAAGGAAACCCTGCTCACCCACACCCTGATCATCGCGAGCGGCGCGTCGGCTCGGTGGCTCAATCTGCCGTCGGAGCAGGCCCTGATCGGCCACGGCGTCAGCTCCTGCGCCACCTGCGACGGCTTCTTTTTCGGCGGCAAGGAGATCGCGGTCGTCGGCGGCGGCGACTCGGCCATGGAAGAAGCTTTGTTCCTCACCCGCTTCGCTTCCAAAGTCACCCTGCTGCACCGCTCGGACACCTTCCGCGCCTCGGCGAT
>CAXTRW010000030.1:1787-20347 GCA_964246765.1 uncultured Acidobacteriaceae bacterium
TGCTCGAACGCGCGCGCGCCCACGAGAAAATCGACTTCCGCACCAATGTCGCGGTCGAGGAGGTCCTGGGCGTCGAAGAAAAGGAAGTCAAAGGCGTCCGCCTGCGCGACCGCCGCAACGACGAGCTCACCGACCTGCCCATCTCCGGCCTGTTCCTCGGCATCGGCCACGAGCCCAACGCCAAAGCCTTCGCGGGCCAAATCGAGCTCGACCAGGACGGCTACATCAAAACGCACGAGCAGGTCTTCACCCGCGTCCCCGGCGTGTTCGCCTGCGGCGACGTGCAGGACCGCCGCTACCGCCAGGCCATCACCGCCGCCGGCTCCGGCTGCGCGGCGGCGCTCGAGGTGGAACGGTTCCTGGAAGAAGAGGGCCGCTGACCCGCCCCCATGAGCACGCCCGAGAACCTTGCCCGCGTTTACGACGCCGTCGCCGCAGCCTGCCGCCAAGCGGGCCGCCCGCGCGAGGAGGTCCGGCTCATGGCCGTCTCCAAGACCCACCCGGTCGAGCTCCTGCTCGAAGCCGCCGCAGCCGGCCAGCGAATCTTCGGCGAGAACCGCGTCCAGGAGTTCGCCATGAAAGCGCAGTCGCTCTCCGCCGCCGGCTACAGCCCGGGCACGCAAACGCTGGACGTCCACCTCATCGGCCATCTCCAGTCCAACAAGTCCAGCGCCGCCGCTGAGGTTTTTTCAGCCGTCGATACTCTCGACTCTCTCAAGCTGGCCGAGCGCCTCCACGCCGCCGCACGGCGCCTCGAACGCACCCTGCCCGTCCTGCTTGAAATCAAGCTCAGCCCCGAGCAAACCAAGGAAGGCCTGCCTCCAGACGCCCCGGAGCTACAGCAGTTGCTCGAACGCCTCCCTGACCTGGCCCCGCACCTGCCTCTGCGCGGCCTCATGACCATCGCCCCCACCTCCGCCGATCCCGCCGTAGCCCGCGGCTGCTTCCGGGCATTGCGCGAACTCCGCGAGCAGTTTGCCCAGCAGCACCCCCGGCTCTCGTTCGACGAACTCTCCATGGGCATGTCCGGGGACTTCGAGACGGCCATCCAGGAAGGCTCGACCACGGTGCGGATCGGCACCGCGATCTTCGGCGCGCGTCCCCGGCCCGGCGAACTCCACCCCTAAAGGCGCACACGGAGCCGGAATTTGTTCAACGCGGGCGCGCGGCCTTGCGTAGGCGGTCGTGGAGCGCCGCGCCCAGCCCTTCCAGGGCCGGCAGCGGACACACGATGCGGGTCACCCCCGACGCATCCAGCGCATGCAACCCCGCGAACAAGCGCGCGGCAAGTTCCTCCGGGCGGTCCCAACGGCCCCAGGGATAGACCTGAGCTACACGCCGCGCGGCAGCCGACTGCTCCGGCCGGAACAGTCCTTCCGGCAGCAACAGCCCGGCGTGGCCGGGCGCAAGCGCTGCCATGGTTCGCGCGGCCTGAGCGGCGCCGGGTTCCACCAGAAGCAGCGGCGTGCGCGGCGCATAGTGGCGCAGCGCCACGCCGGGGGACGGCAGCGATTCCGGCCCGGCGCCCTGCTGCATCTCGTCCGGTACATGAGGAACGACCCGCGACCACACCGCCCCGAGTTGCTCGATCGTGATCACACCGGGGCGATATACGAGGCATGGGTCTTCGCAGGCATCCACGACCGTGGACTCGACGCCGTGCTCACAGGGGCCGCCTTCGAGCACCGCGTCAATGCGGCCATCCAGGTCGGCCAGCACGTGCGCGGCGGTGGTCGGGCTGACGTGGCCGAACAGGTTCGCACTGGGCGCCGCAACCGGAATGCCCGCGGCGCGCAGCAGAGCCTGGGCGACTGGATGGCGAGGAATGCGAACGCCGACGCGGGCGCGACCGGCGGTGACCGCGTCCGGGATCCCCGGGGCGCGAGGGACAAGCAGCGTAAGCGCGCCCGGCCAGAACCGTTCGGCCCACAGCCGCGCCGGTTCGGGCAGGCCGGCGGCTACGGTAGGGAGCAGGCCTGGGTGGGCGATGTGGACGATCAAAGGATCCCAGGCCGGACGCTGTTTTGCAGCGAAAATCCTCCCGACTGCCGCAGTGTCCAGCGCGTTGGCGCCCAGGCCGTACACGGTTTCCGTGGCAAAGGCCACTGTGCCGCCGGCGCGCAGAATCTCGGCCGCTTCGGCGATGTCGCGCGGCGATTCGCCGGAAAGCCGCAGGGTGGTCTGAGCCATGGCTTCATTATCGCCGGGCTTGCCGTAAACTCGACCTATGTCGCAGGTGGAAATCGAAGTCAAGTTTCGCGTCGACGATGCCGGGAAATTGGCCCAAAAGCTGCACTCGCTCGGCTTTCACGAACAAACGCCGCGAACGTTCGAGCGCAACGTGCTGTTCGACACGCCGGACCACACGCTGCGCGCATCGCGATCCATCCTGCGAGTGCGCAAGTACGGCGACAAGTGGACCCTGACCCACAAGTGCCTGACCGAGAATCACGACCCGGCGGAGCGCCACAAGCACCGCGACGAGACGGAGACAAAGGTGGAAAACGGCGAGGCGCTGGGCGCGGTGTTCCGTAAGCTGGGCTACTGCGAAACCTTTGTCTACGAAAAATGGCGGGCCGAATACGCGGACTCGACCGGTCACTGTGTGATCGACGAAACGCCGATCGGGGTGTATGCCGAGCTGGAAGGCCCGGAAGAGTGGATCGACCGGCAAAGCCGCGCGCTGGGCCTGGCGCCAAGCGACCTGATGACGATGAGCTACGGGCGGCTGTTCGAGCAATGGCGCGAGCAGACCGGCAGCGGCGCGGACCAGATGACGTTCACGGAGATCCCGGGGCGTTAAGCGCCCTTCCACTCCACCACACAATACGGATGCCCCACGGGCTTTAGCGTGCGGCCAGGAACCCATCGATCGCGGGCGCGACTTTATCGAGCTCGCACCCCGGCGCCATGTGGCCGCAGTCCGAGCGCAGCACCAGGGTTTGCGCGTGGATGAGCCGCGCGAACGCAAGCGGGGGGATGGGATTGACCATGTGGTCCTGCTCGGCATTGATGATCAGCATTTTGGCCTGAATCCTGCGTGCGGCGGCGAAAATGTCGCCCCCATGGGCGATGTCGTGGGTAAGCATGGCCTCAAGCTGGCGAAGGTAGTCGTTGGCATCGGTCCCAGTCTGCATCTCCGCGCCCACCCGGGCAAAAAACTCCGGAAACTGCTCGCGGGTGGTGTGGTCGACGCGAAAGTGGGGCGTGGACAGGTTCATCTGCTGTAGATACGAGACCATGGGTAGCGCGGGCTCTTTGATGTACGCGCCGTGCCTGTAGTCGGGGTCGGTTTCCAGCGCCTGCTTCTCCGCCGACCAAAGAAACAGGTCGGCCGAGGAAAGCTGCGGCGTACCCACAATGGGCACGATCTCGTCCATCGTCGCGGGCGCGTCCACCGCCCACTCAAAGGCCTGCATCCCGCCCATGGACTGGCCCACGACCGCGTGGATGTGGTCGAGGCGCAGCGTCTCGCGCACCAGCCGCTCTTCGGCGCGCACCATGTCGCGGATGGTAAACACCGGAAACGCTGTTCCCCGCTGGGCCTTGCTGTTCGAAGGCGAAGAGGAAACGCCGTTGCCGAACGGGTCGACGACGATCACGAAGTATTTGGTCGTATCGACGAAGTGGTTCGGTCCTGGACCGATCAGCGCGCCCACATCGCCCGAGCGCCCGGTAAACCACATGGGAAACAGGATCGCATTGGTTTTCTCTGCGTTGAGCGTGCCGAAAACGCGGTAGCCGAGGCGGCAGTCCCGGATCGCCGCGCCGGAGTCGAGCTTGCAGGTGTGCAGATCGGCGAACTGGATCGGCTGCATTTGCTGGGCCTGCGCAATCGCGGCCCCAAGCAGCGACGTGAACAGCAGCGCGAGCAGCCGCTTCAAATGCTTTCCTGCGGAATGAGCTCGGAGAAGTCGGCGATGCGGCCCAGTTCGCGCACGATTCCGCCGAGCAGCGCAAGCCGATTGGCGCGCAATGCCGGGTCCTCGACCATGACCATGGTCTCGTCAAAAAAGCGGTCGACCTCGGGGCGCAGCGTCGCGATGGCTTCGAGAGCGGCGCGATAGTTGCGCTCCGTGCGGAACGCTTCGACCTCGGGGATCAGCGAGGCCACAGCTTCGGCGAGCGCGCGTTCGGCTTCGTCGGTGAACAGGATCTCGTCGATCTTCGGGCTCGGCGCGATTCCCTTTTCTTCGGCTTGGCGCAGGATGTTTTTGGTGCGCTTCCAAGCGGCGGAGATGGCCGGCAAATCCGCAGACCCGCGCACGGCGGCGAGCGCTCGAGCGCGGGCTTCCGCGTCCGGCACGTCGTCAAAACCGGCCGCGAGCACCGCGAGCACCGCGTCTGCCGGGATTTTTGATACGTCTTCAAGGTAGTAGCTGAGGCGCTCTCGCAGAAAGGGTCGCACTTCGCCGCCGGCTTGCGCGTGTGCTGCTTCGAGCAAGTCTTCGAGGGTAAGCGGCAGCCGGGAAACCGCCAGAATTTTAACCACGGCATTGGCTTGGCGGCGCAGCGCATAAGGATCCCGCGAACCGCTGGGCGCAAGCCCGATCGCGAACAGGTCGACGATGGTCCCGATGCGGTCAGCCAGGCCGAGGAGCTGGCCCTCCACCGTGGGCGGGATCGGCGCGGTGATCGCGGCGGGGCTGTACTGCCAATAGATCGCCTGCGCGACCGCTTCCCTGTCGGCGTACTCGCCGGTCTCGTCGTGCTGCACGTAGAGGCCACCGACAATGCCTTGAAGCTCCGTGAATTCCTTAACGAGCTCGGTGGTGAGGTCGACTTTCGCCAGCCCGGCCGCTTGCTCCAGCGCTGTTTGGTTCACCGCGGCGCCCCTGCTTTGCGCGGTTTCTGCCAGAGCGAGGGCAATGGCCAGAGTGCGCGCGGTTTTCTGCTCGTAGGTGCCCAGGTCCTTATGGAATGTCACATGCGCGAGCAGTTTCTTGCGCTCTTCCAGGGGAGTGCGCCGGTCGAAATTCCAAAAAAACCGCGCGTCCGAGAACCGCGCGCGGAGCACACGCTCGTTGCCGTGGCGGATAATTCCATGCCCGCGCTCGTCGGCTTCCGTATTCAGCACCGCGAGAAAATGCGGCAGCAGCTTGCCTTCCGCATCCTCGACAGCAAAGTATTTCTGGTGGTCGCGCATCACCGTGACCAGCACCTCCTCGGGCAGCGCAAGATACTCGGGCGCAAAGCCGCCGAGCACGACAGAAGGCCACTCCGTAAGGTGGATCACCGTCTCAACCAGCGGCTCGTCCTCGCGCCAGCGCGCGCCTTCTACGGTGCGGGTGACGCGGTCCAGCGCCTTGCGAATAATGTGGCGCCGCTCTTCAGGGTTGGCGACCACAGAAGCAGCGTGCAGCGCGTCGCGGTAGCTTGCAGGCGCGGCAAGCGGAACCGGCCCGGGGCCGTGCAGGACGCGGTGGCCCCGGCTCTCACGCCCTGCCTGTACGCCCGCGAACTCGACCGGCACGACTTGCTCATCGAGCAGCGCAACCAGCCACTGCACGGGGCGCACGAACCGCTCCGGCTTCCCAGCGCGCCAGTACATGGGCTTGGGCCAGCTCAGCGCCGCAATTTCCTTGGGCAGCAGCTCGGCAAGCACGTCCGAGGCGGCTCGTCCCGGCTTCGCAACAACGGCACTGACGTACTGACCCTTGGCCGTGGTGACCGAGCTTAATTCTTCAACGGCCACGCTGGCCTTTTTGGCAAATGCGTGGGCCGCGGGCGTCGGCGTGCCTTCCTTGAACGCGACCGCCCAGGCCGGCCCGGTCAGCCGCTCCTCCGCGTCGGGCTGTTTCGCTTCCACGCCGCGCACCAGCACGGCCAGGCGGCGCGGGGTGGAGTAGGTTTCGAGCTCCGCTCCTGGGGCTAACAGGCGATCGCGTTCGAGCAGCGCCCGAGTGCGCTCGCCCAGCTCCTTTTGCGCCGCGGCGAGCATGCGCGCGGGCACTTCTTCCAGGCCGATTTCTAGGAGAAAATCAGGCATGCGCCAGCTCCTTCGCCGCCTCGCGCTGTTGCGCGGCATAGGCTCGGGCTACGCCGACGACCAGGGTGCGAATGCGGGCCATCACGGCAACGCGTTCGGTCACGGAAATGGCCCCGCGGGCGTCGAGCAGGTTGAACAGGTGCGAGCATTTGAGCGCCAGCTCATACGCCCCCAGCACCGGAAAGCGCCGCAGATCAAGCTCTTGCGGCGGCCGAGCGCCCTCCGCGTCCAGCAGCCGCTCGTGATGCCGCGCATGCTCGCCCGCCAGCTTCTCCGCATCGCGAAAGCTCCCCAGCAGCGCCCCGCACTCCGCCTCATACAGCCGCAGATGCTCCCAAAGCTTGTCCACCTCCGCGGCCTCGAAGCTGTAGACCGAAAGCTGCAGCTCATCGTTCAAGCGCATGTCCCCGTAGGTCGTTTCAACGCCGGTTTCCGGGTCCCGCGCCCACACGATGTCGTAGATCGAGTCCACATCCTGCAAGAAAGCCGCGATGCGCTCCAGCCCATAGGTAATCTCGCCTGCGATCGGGTCCAAGTCCACGCCCCCGCACTGCTGAAAGTAGGTGAACTGCGTAATCTCCAGCCCGTCCAGCATCACCTGCCAGCCCACGCCCCAGGCCCCGCCCACCGGCCACTCCCAGTTGTCTTCCTCAAACTTCAAGTCGTGCTCGCGCAGGTCAATACCCAGCGCCTCCAGCGAGGCCAAGTACACATCCTGCACATCGCCCGGCGGCGGCTTCAGCACCACCTGAAACTGCGTGTGCTTGTACAGCCGATTGGGGTTTTCCCCGTAGCGTCCATCCGCCGGCCGCCGCGACGGCTGCGCATACGCCAGGCGCACCGGCCGCGGGCCTAAAACGCGCAAAAACGTCTCCGGCGACATCGTGCCCGCACCCACCTCCATATCGAACGGCTGCTGCACCACGCAGCCGCGCTCGGCCCAAAACATCTGCAGCCGAAACAAAAGCTCCTGAAATGTAAGCGATCGACCCACGCGCGCGGTTTCTCTCAGCGGGCGGTGGAGTCCGCCACAAAAATGAGTGTACCGGAGCCGCGGAGTATGCGAACCGTTATCACGCTCAATAAGCTCCAGTGGGCGCTCTTGAGGGGGGGACTCTGCACCTAGCCCGCTGGGAATACAGCAGACCCGCTTTGTGGACGGCCTGCTCCCCACTGCGCTCTTGTGCTTCTTTTCGGGCAGCAGTAAACTCGTTCAAACAGAAGAGGGTTAGCTTAATCCTTATTGCCTGCAAAACCCTGGAGGACTATGGCTACATCGGTCAAAATCGTTCCTTTGACTGATCGAGTGTTATCTTCCGAAATAGATACGCTCATTCATACCTGCTTTGATCGTGGTCTGCTGGATGGAATTGCCGTAGGTATAGTGAGCGATGGAGAAGCATTCTTCCGCTTCTGCGGCGAAGGAATTGGACCTCATTCCCGCTTTGAGATTGGATCAATCACCAAAGTTTTTACCGCAGAACTTCTCTCCACCCTAGTCAGCCGGAAGACGTTGAAGCTTGGAGACCCCGTAGCTCGTTTCTTGTCCCTTCGCAGCAGTAAGTATGAGGGATCAGCCCCAATCACGTTAATCGATCTTGCAACGCATCACTCAGGCCTTCCCAGGTTGCCAGCGAACCTACCGAGATACAGCCGCAATCCGTACCGTAGTTACACGTCAGACATGCTTGAAGCTTACCTTTCACATCTTTCTCTCCAAAAACCACGAGATGCGGGTTATCTATACAGCAATCTCGGATACAGCCTTCTGGGCTACGTTCTCGGGCGAGCTGCCGACTCCAGCTATCAAGAGCTTCTGAATCGCGAGATTCTCAGCAAAGCCGATATGATGCAAACATCGCTCGCCCTCAACGGCATTGAACAGCCTGATCTGGTTCCGGGCCACACACAAACGGGCCGGCCTACAGAGCATTGGACCTTTGATGCATTCGCTCCATGTGGTGGACTCTGTTCCACGGCGGTCGATCTACTCCATTGGATCAAATGGCTCTTGGCACAACCTAGTCGTGATTCAATGGAACCAAAGGCCTTGTCTCCGGGGGGACAGATTGGCCTGGGCTGGAATTTGCCTTCCCTAGGAGGCGTCGCGTGGCACAACGGCGGAACCTGGGGGTTTAGCAGTTACCTTGGCCTAGATTGTCGAAACCGTACAGGCGTCGTCGTTCTAAGCAACCGTTACACTCCTGTCTTGATCAATGCTCTGGGTACAAGGATATGGGCCATTTTGCGAGGAGAGCAGGTGCTACCATTGCAAGGAAATTTCGGCACCTTACGAGCACGACTCATGGAGACGTTGCAAATGACCGCTCAACCGATCCTGGGTCATTTAGCCCGTTTTCGATAGACCTCATTGCCGTCGCTGTAAACCTAATCATGAAGAGGTTTACAGACATTCACTCTTTTATCGGCGAAGCGTCGCATCGGACGCGGACACGCTGGCCGCCCGAGGTGCTCTGACGTGAGCCGTCCAAGACGCGCCCATGTGTGCCCGCTGAAAGAATTTAACGTACTCCATATCCGAGAAGATGATCAGCTCTGCTGTGATCATGACGCCTGAGAACCACACGAGTCCCATGTAATAGCCAATTGAGGCGTGGAGCAAAGCGGCACCCAGAAACAGAAAAGGGCGCGGCTTTTTAAACCACACGAGAAACGGCCAAGAGAGCTGAAACAGCACTGTCGACCATGTCAGTACAGTGACCACATAGTCACTATCGTAAAAATAGTGGGCGCTCTTACTAAGATTAAATTCTGCCGTTCGCAAGATGTAGTAGAGGGCTGTTCCGTTCTGCCACATCGCGCCTTGGATCTTCGAGGTGGCCGAGGTAAGATATAGGATACATAGCTGACATACTATGGCGGCCACAGCGAAATTGCTGACCAAGGCCCGCTTTGGATTCGGTCGCCAGTCAGCACGGCGATTACTCGCGTCTAGCGAGAAATGTAGCCCGCACTCGGTAAACATGAGATAAAACGCGAGCAGGTAGAGCAGATTGTCCCCACCATCGAGTAGGAAAGGGTCTCGTGAGTACAGTGACCATGTGAAGATGTAAAACAGTACTGATGTTATCCTGGTTTTAAATCCTAGGGCGAACGCGGCTGTGACTAAGATACCGGAAACAAACATACTTTTCGCGACAGCCCCGGAAGGAGATAGCATGTATAGAGATAATTCGTGACGTTCTCTCATCAACTGCACGAAAGCGGAGTAAGGTACAACACCGTCATTACCCCAAAGGAAAGCATACTGACGCCAATGTTGCATGTAGACTTCGAGCACAACAATACCCAGGCAAAGTCGCATGAGTGATAGGCCGATCGCGCGCTGCGGCAAGCTCATCTTTTCCCGAAAGGTGTTCGCCCTTGATTTCAGCTCGCTTATCCACTTCATTAGACTGTCCTCAATCGAATGCAAATGTGAGCTAAGGGTTGTCGGGATACCGGAAAACAGAATGCTCTGCCTGGCAACAGTAAGGAGTAACCCAGGAGTTCTGCTGCCAGTCAATTTGCGTGGTTTGCGCCGCTTGCTGTTTGGATGAGTTCCGCCTCTCTGTGAACTTAGGCACGTCGCGGCTTACCAAAGCGAGTTGTATCGAGGTAAAACGTCGACCGGGAAAGGTCACTTCCAGGGAGGCCGCAGCGGTTCTACGCATGAATGCCATCTCGTCGGGGCTGACAGTCGAGGGCAGCAATGCTCGCACGTACCGTTTCCCAGCCTTCTCGTAGGAGACAGTTTCATCTTGGGCAAGATTGTTGCGGAATTGTATTACGGCATTGGACAAGCCAAGCTCGACCATGAAATTTGGTGTAAGACGGTTTCGCCGGACTGAATCGATGAGGGGATCAGTGACATCCACCCACGGGCTATCAACAGGCGCTCCATCCTGAGCTGTTCTTCTGCCTCTGGCTATCAGGGTTATGTCGGTCGAAACCGGTGTCGGCGCGAAGAAAGTCCAACGCTGCGAAAAGTAGGGATTGACGTAGCTATCAAGAGTGTTTGTCAGTCGCAGCTTCATTGGGCTGAGCGGCGTGTTGGACAGAAGAAGCATGACTACGTGCAACAGAAGAGTTGCAGTGCAGCACACGAAAAGAAGCCACCACGTCATATTTTCCCGGTGTGTCTTAACCATGGGATCAGACCTGTAAACTGCGAAGGGGGCACACGGGAGACCGCGCCAGTGTACCCCTCGATCAAAACGAAACTAGTCAAACGCTGAGTGAGCGAGCTGGGCTGCCTCAGCGGAAGTCACTTTAGTAACACCTCCGTCGAGCAGAGCACGTTTGCCCGGTCCAGCAGTACCGGTGACTGCGGTGGCTCCCGCTATGTATGCGATGTATGTAGCATAAGCCCCAACAGCAGCAACAGCAGCAACAGAAACAACAGCGCTTCCCACAGCGGCCCAAGTCCAATTGCTGTATCCAGGTGGGAGCATGGAGACCTGCGTAGCTCCCGAGGTTGAGTCAGGTTGAAATTCATTCGTTAAAGCGGGGTGAGGCTGACCAGAGACATCGGCCAGAGCCGAGCTGACGCCTCCAAAAACAACCGCGGCCAATACGAGGGCGACGGGCCAGGTAGAGCTGACACGCATCTTCATAGGAACTCCTCCAGATGAGGGATGGTTACTAAGCATTCGAATATCCTGGAAGGCAGGGAAGGATGTCAATTAAAATCTGCTAAAGATTTGCACACGCCGTAAAACTTGCTCGTGACCTCGACCCGCTCGACTGTCCGAAGCTCCCAGTCGCGCTTTCGAAGTCATTCAGTTTCGGCAGTATGGAAAATTCCATCCCTCTTAGACGATGAATAACAGGTGAAGGTGCTTGCCTTGTAGCGTGCTTGGGTTGGGCGGTTGGCTCCTATGCCGGACGGCTAACCGCCCAGCCGCACCAGCGCGCCCACACTTTGCAGCCGCTGCTCCCCATGCCGCTCCAGCGCCTGCATCGCCATCCGGCGCAGATCGCCGGCGCGCCCGCGCGGCCAAGGCTCCCCGCCAAACCGCGCGACGGGCAAACGAAACAGCTCCCCCGCCAGCGCGCGCGATGAAAACGAAAGCGCCAGCGCCCCGGCCTTGCGATGCTCCCCGCACAGCAGCCCGTCGGCTTGCGGCATCCACCACGCGGGCTCCTCCGCCCCGAACCGCCGTCGGCACACCGCGCACCGCGCCAGATCCGGCATCCACCCCATCAGGCGCACCATCCACACCGCGAAGTACGTCACCGGCATCCACACGCGCCCCACCTGCGTCTGCTCCACCACCCCCAGCAGCAGCCGAAATGCCGCGTCCTGAGGGTCGTTATCCGGCAGCATCTCGTCCACCACCTCGGTGTAAAAAGCAAGCGCCGCGGCCCGCGCATAATCGGCGGGCTCGGACAAGGGCGAGTGCAAGATTTCCAGCGAGTCCAACCGCACCAGCTCCTGCCGAGGCCGCACCGCGTAGTGCGCCACCACATGCGTCATCGGCTCCAGAGCCCCCCCAAACCGCCGCCGCGAGCGCGAAGCGGACTTGGCCACCCCCCGGATCTTGCCCGCCTCGCGCGTCAGCAGCGACACGATCTGGTCCGCCTCGTGCACCGGCCACGTGCGCAGCACTACGGCCTCGGATTGGTGCAGGGTGGGCACCCATCCATCATCCCAGACCCGCTCAGCCGCGCGCGCCATTACCCCGGCGAATGGCTTGCATAAGTTTTCCTGATGCGAGTTCGGGCTCAGCCGCCGGGACTGTACTCTTTACGGAGAGCCGCCGCCGCCAGCGGATGCGCTCGCGACCTTTCAGGAGCCCCATGCCCAACGCCCTGCACAGCGAACTCCGCACCTTCCTCGCGCTACCCTATTCCGAGCTCGAACGGCTCAACCTTGAAGCCAAGAACGACCGCCGCAGCCGTGTGGCCCCCGACCGGATCCGCGAAAAGCGCCTCGCTTACCTCAAGGGAGAAGACGGCATCAAGGCCGTTACCGTGCTCTTCTCCGACCTCGAAGGCCGCCTGCACATGCTCGACTACGACAAGAAATTCCTGGTCGCGAGCTACGACAACCTCACCTTCGACGGCTCCTCCATCCGCGGCTTCACCGCGCAGCGCGAGAGCGACCTGCGCCTCGGGATCGACTGGGCCGCGTTCTACTGGGCCCCCGCCGATGTGTTCGGCCCCGGCAAGGTTCTGGTCTTCGGCGAGGTCATCGACAAGAGCGGCAAGCCCTACGCGGGCGACATGCGCGGCGTCCTCAAGAGCTTCGCCGAGCGGCAGTTCGCGGAGAACGGCTACACCCTCAACGCCGCCAACGAGATCGAGGGCTTCCTGTTCCAGGGCCGCGACGCCGAGCGCCTGTTCCACAAGCACGGCCGCTTTGAATACGTAAACCAGGGCGGCTACTACCACTCGCTTCCCGGCGACCCCCTGCGCGACTTCATCGACCGCGCCGCCGAGGTCGAGCGCGCCATGGGCTTTGAAAACGAGAAAGACCACCCCGAGGTCGCGCCCTCGCAATTCGAGATCAACTACAGCTACGGCGAGGTGGTCGCCGCCGCCGACCAGATCCAGCTCTACAAACTCATCTGCCGCCAGGTCGCGCAGCAGATGGGCATGACCGCGTCTTTCCTGCCCAAGCCCGTGGTGGGCGTCAACGGCTCCGGCATGCACACCAACGTTTCCATTACCAAGGAAGGCAAAAACCTGTTCTGGGACGCCAACGGCGAGGAAAAGCTCGCGCCCTTGGCGTGGGATTTTATCGACCGCATCCTGTCTGCCGGCAACGACATTTGCCTGCTCCTGAACTCGAGCGTCAACGCCTTCCGGCGGCTGGACCCTCACTTTGAAGCGCCCAACCAGATCAAAGCCTCGGCCACCGACCGCGGTTCGATGATCCGAGTGCCGATCGGCAACGAGAAAAGCGCCCGCGTCGAGGTGCGCTCCGTCGGGCCAGACGCAAACCCCTACCTGGTTCTGTACTCCATCTTCCGCTCCGGCCTCGAAGGCAAAAAAGCCGAAATCGCCAACCTGCGCCAGGCCGAGCGCTACCTCCCCGACAACATCTACACCGCGCTCGAAGACTTCCGCAAAGCCCCATGGATCACCGAGCTGCTGGGCGAGGACGTGAAGAATCGCTACGCCGACCTGAAGCAGGGCTCGGCCGACCGCTGCGCGCGACTGCTGGGCACGTTTGTGAAACCCGGCGAGGTGCAATTCCACCACGAGGTCTACAACCAGTACCTTTGGAACGAGTTTTAGGCTCTTTTCCGGCGGCCTTTGGGTGCCCGTACATCAAAGGCCGCCGCCCGTCCATCCTACCTGTTAGCAAACATGACACTTAGCTAAGAGGTGACCCAGATGGCAACCCCCCAGAGATCCAACCCCAACGATCCGCTTCAGGATCTATCGACCAACCAAACCCAAGACATCGTGGATCGCGGCGGAACTCGCCGAAGCCTATGGTTATGGGTCGTAATCGCTGCGGTGATAGTGGCGATCATCTGGGTCGCGTGGTGGGGTTGGACGTATGTGGGGGGTGGCCACGGTACCGGCGCCAGCTCCGCGGCAGCGGTTGCGTCGACCAAGGGGCAAGGCGAAGGGCTGGCAAATCAGGGTCCGGCGGGTCAGGTTGGTCCGGGCGCGCCCGCAGGCTCCGGCGTTCCGGCACTGAATGCACAAGACAAGCGCGCATTTATCGGCCGGGCATTTGAAGTGCGCAACGTGCCGGTGCAGGAGCAAACCAGCAACGGAGTTGTGTGGATCGGCGGAGACGCGACCACGCCAACCTTGGTGGTGCTGGCGAGAAGCGGAAACAGCGCGGCGAGCACGATCGGGGCGAGAGGCAATCTGGTCGATGTGACCGGCACGGTCACCAAGGCGCCCTCCGAAGCGGAGGCGCGACACAGTTGGGGTCTCAGCTCAAGCAGCGCAAAGCAGTTGGAGCGGGAAGGCGCTTACGTGAAGGCCACGCAGCTGGAAACGGCAGCAAAGTAGGGTAATTCAGGGGCCGCTCGCGAGCGGTCCCTACCCCGTCAGCGCCCGAAATGGGCGGAGTTCTTGTCCGCGTAGCTGCTCCACTTTTCCGGCAGATCGTCGCCCGCGAAGATAGCGGATACGGGGCAAACCGGGACGCATGCGCCGCAGTCGATGCACTCAACAGGGTCGATGAACAGCTGATCCACTGCTTCGAAATCGCCCTCGTCCTTTTTGGGGTGGATACAGTCGACCGGGCAGGCATCGACGCAGGCGTGGTCTTTGGTGCCGATGCAGGGTTCAGCGATTACGTATGCCATTGAGGCGCTTCTCCAAATGCAGGGTGTATGGGGTTGATTCTAGCAGGGCCCGTCTGCGGTTCAAACCGGTTCTTTGCGCCGGGCCGCAAACTCAGCCGGGCTCAACAACGACGCCAAGTTACGCCCGGCGAACATATCGGCGAACAACGGAACGAGCTCGCCTTCGAGCGGCCCGTTGGTGGCCAGCACCTCCCGGCTGTCGAGCCGGAAAGGGCTGCGGTCGAAGCGCGTGAGCGTACCGCCGGCCTCCAGCACCAGGAGCGCGCCGGCCGCGGTATCCCACGGATTCAGGCGAAACTCCCAGTAGGCATCCATGCGTCCGGCGGCGACGTAGGCTAGGTCCAGCGCGGCCGAGCCTGCGCGGCGCACCCCGTGCGAGCGCAGCGTGATCTCGTGGTAGAAGTGGATGTTCGGGCTCGCGTGGCGGGAGCGGCTGGGGAAGCCAGTGGCCAGCAGCGCTTCGCCCAGGCGCGCCGTGCGGGAAACGTGGATGCGCTTGCCGTTCAGGTACGCGCCCTTGCCCTGCTCGGCCACGAACAATTCATCGCGCAGCGGATCGTAGAGCACGGCCGCGACCAGCGTGCCGTCGGCGTTCTCGAGCGTGCCCGCCGGGCGGTACTCCAGGCCGAGCGACACGCAAAACACCGGGAAGCTGTGGGCGAAGTTGGTGGTGCCGTCCAGCGGGTCCACGTACCAGCGGTACTCGCTTTCGAGGGCATGGCGCGTACCTTCCTCACCGAAGATGCCGTGGCCGGGGAACGCGGCGGAGAGCCGATCGAGCAGAAGTTTTTCGCTGGCGCGGTCGGCCTCGGTCACCAGGTCCACGTCGGTCTTGTATTCGGTTTCGACGCCGCGCGCGTAGAACTCGCGCAGCAGAGCGCCGGCTTCCATCGCGATAGGCGCGGCTTCCGCAACCCAGGTCCAATCCGTGCCTTCAGGCAGCTTGCTCACTTCGCGGCCTCCGTGCTCCGGCGCTCAGCCGCTCGGCGGCGCGCTTCTTCCCGGCGCGGAAACTCGCTGATAAAGCGGATCTGCTCTTTGTAAATGAACAGGTTGGGCTCGCCTTCGCGGGTCAGGCGAATCATGCGGTCGTCGAAATACTCGATCCACCCCTGGACGGCCTCGCCGTCGCGCAGCTTGACGCACACGGGGACCTGTTTTTCGCTGAGAAAGCGCAGATACAGGGCTTCCTGACCGCTTTCGCCCGCGGGCAGGGATTTGGAGCGGCGCAGGGCCGGGGCAATTCGGGTGGGCATACCCGCCATTGTAGGGCCTACGGAGCGCTTGCGGAGCGGTAATAGCCTTCGCGGTAGTGCGGCGTGTCCGCGGCGCCGGAGGGCACATTCTGGAGCGTGACCCGGACCGCCCGGAAGCCGTTCGCGCCGCCGAGCGAGCGCTTGCCGCCGGGTTGAGGGTAGTAGGCCAGCAGGTACTGGGTGCGCAGGTCGTCGACGACCTTGCGGAGCGCCGCCGGCAGCCCGCCCTGGTCGACGTAGATAGCGCGGCCGCCGGTTTGCTCCGCGAGGGTGATCATGGCGTGCTCGCCGCCCGTATCGCGGCCGGCATCGGCCTGGATGGGAACGTCAATGAGCGAGTAGATGCGGACATCGCCCCGCTGGGCGGCGATCTGCGCCTCATCGTAGGAGGTCCCTTCGACCGTGTTGGAGCCGTCGGAAACCACAACCAGCACCTTGCGGCCGTTGTGCCCGGCCAGCGATTGGGACGCGAGCAGGACCGCGGTGTACAAGGCCGTCGCCGGGCCGCGGCTCAGGCTGCTGAGGCCCGAGTCGATGCGGCGCGTGCTGTTGGTAAACGGGACAACCTCGCGGACGTCGGAGTTGAAGCTGTACAGGGCGAGCTGGTCCGGCCCGGAAAATGCGCCTGGCCGCGCGGGTCCCAGCAGCGCCTCGGCGAACTCGTGAGCCGCGCGCTGCTCCAGGCCCGTATCCCTGCGGGTAGACCCGCTGGTGTCAATGGCGAGCACGACCGAAAGCGGGACATTTGTTTGGCGTTCAAATACGGAAACGGTCTGCGGCACGCCGTCCTCGGTAACCGCGAAATTGGCCTTGAGCAGACTAGGAACAGGCGCGCCGTGGGCGTCGGTGACGTCGACGAACAGGTTGACCAGGCGAACCTGGACGCGCAGGGTGGGGATGTCCTGCGCGGGCGCGGCCACGCCCGAGAGCGCCAGCAGCAGGGCACAGGCGCGGGCGGTCACGCAGAGGGCCCTGGGTGCAGCGCTTCAGGATATGGCTCGCCGTCGGCCCAAACCGCTCCGTCCGTGAAAAACTCTTTCTTCCAAATAGGCACGGTTTTCTTGAGGGTGTCGATGATCCAGCGGCAGGCATCGAACGCCGCGCCGCGATGAGCGGAGGCGACCGCGATGAGCACGCTGGTTTCGCCGATTTCAAGCCGGCCCAGGCGGTGGTGGACGAGGCACTCACGGATCGGGAAGCGCTCGCGGGCCTCGGCGACGAGCGCGCGCATCCGGTCCAGCGCCATGGCTTCATAGGCTTCGTACTGGAGATAGCGGGTTTCGCGTCCGCGCGTGTTGTCGCGGACGATGCCGTCGAAAACCACCACCGCGCCGTCGCTGCCGGACTTCAGCGCGGCCACGGCGCGCTCGGTTTCGAGCCTTGCGTGGCACAGCAGCACGGCCTCATGCGCGCCGCCGCTGACCGGAGGCAGCAGCGCCACCTCGTCGCCCTCGGCCAGCGGCTGGGCGCGCTGGGCGTATTGCCGATTCACCGCGACCGCGACGCGCGGCCACAAGGGCCAGGCCGGCGAATCCTGCTGGAGCCGGTCAAGCAGGCCGCCGACCGTGCCCGAACCGGCAGGCAGCTCGACCCACCGCTCGCCCGCGCCGAAGCTGTCACGCAGAATCCCGAAAAAAAATACCCGCACCCGCATCTTCTCAGAATACCCGCTGGCAGCTGAAGCCCCGCTTGCCACAAAAAGTCGCGCGGCGCAAGCATTTTGCGCACGATTCGGGGTTCCCAAAGTCACGTATCTGTCCCATTGACAAAGGGCAAGGGCCGCCCGAGAATCGGGTATCGGCGCGCCTCCGCACTCGGGGCCGGCAACGCCGGAAAGGCATTCTCCTTTGCAAGAAATTCTCCAGACCCACCTGGGCGACGTCGCCAAAATCGCGAGCGGCAAGGTGCGCGACCTGTACGCGGTCGACCGGCAGCTGCTGCTGGTCGCGACCGACCGGATCTCCGCATTCGACCACGTGCTGGGCAGCGGGATCCCGGGCAAGGGCGTGGTTCTGACGCAAATTTCGCTGTTTTGGTTCGATTTCCTGAAGGAAACAGTCCCGAACCATCTGATCGAGACCGACGCGGACCGCTTCCCCGCCCCGCTCGCGCCCTACCTCGACCAGCTGCGGCGGCGGTCGATGCTGGTGAAGCGGGCGGAGATGTTTCCCGTGGAGTGCGTGGTGCGCGGCTACCTGTCGGGGTCGGGCTGGAAGGATTACCAGGCCACCGGGTCACTGTGCGGCATCGCCCTGCCCGCCGGCCTGCAGGAGAGCGCCCGGCTTCCCGAACCGCTGTTTACGCCTGCGTCAAAGAGCCAGGGCGGCGAGCACGATGAGAATATTTCGTTCCGGGACATGAGCGCGCGCATCGGCCGCGACGACGCGGAAAAGCTCCGGGAGCTCAGCCTCGCGATCTACGCGAAAGCCGCCGCGCACGCCGAGGCGTGCGGGTTGATCCTGGCCGACAGCAAGTTCGAGTTTGGGCGGGTCGACGGTGAAATCGTGCTGGCCGATGAGGTTTTGACCCCGGATTCGTCAAGATTTTGGCCGAGCGAAGGCTACAGCCCGGGCGGCGCGCAGCCTTCCTATGACAAACAGTTTGTGCGGGATTACCTGGAGCGGATCGGCTGGGACAAGCAGGCCCCCGCGCCCGCGCTGCCGCCGGATGTGGTTGCAAACACACAAGAAAAATACCTCGAGGCGTTCCGGCTGTTGACCGGCCAAACGCTGGAGCTGTAGGGGCTCGGGTGGCGATTGCGGACTGGGTCATCCTGGCGATTTTGCTGCTGTGCGTGGCGCAGGCAGGGCGGCGGGGCATTTTTGTGGAGGCGTTCTCGCTGGCGGGCATCGTAGTGGGCATCGGGGTGGCGAGCTGGAACTACACCCGTGTACTGCCCTGGTTTTCGGGCTGGCTGCGGTCGCGGGCGCTGGCCGAGGCAGCGGCGTTCCTGGGCATCGCCTTGCTGGTGATGGTGGCGGCCGGAATCGCGGGAAGGCTGGTGCGGTGGTCGGTGCGCTCGGTGGGGCTGGGTTG
>CAXTRW010000031.1:0-20104 GCA_964246765.1 uncultured Acidobacteriaceae bacterium
TGGCGGTCGCCGATGATCAGCTCGCGCTGCCCGCGGCCGATCGGGATCATCGCGTCGATCGCTTTGATGCCGGTCGCCATGGGCTCCTTTACCGGCTGGCGGTCGATCACGCCCGGCGCCAGCCGCTCCACCGGCAGGGTCTCGGTCGTCTGGATGGGGCCCTTGTCGTCGATCGGCTGACCCAGCGCGTTGACTACCCGGCCGATCATGGCGTCGCCCACCGGCACGCTCATGATGCGCCCGGTGCGCTTCACCTCGTCGCCCTCGCGAATCTGGTCCGACTCGCCCATCAGCACCACGCCGACCTGCTCTTCTTCAAGCGCCAGCGCCAGGCCTTCAATCTCGTGCGGAAACTGGACGATCTCGCCCGCCATGACCTTGTCCAGGCCGTGGACGCGCGCGATGCCGTCGCCCACGGAGATGACCGTGCCCACCTCGTCGACCTGCATGCGGCTGTCGTAGTTCTGGATTTCCTCGCGTAGGAGGCTTGTAATCTCGTCTGCGTTGATCTTTGCCATCGTCCCTTGCTTTCCCTATCCCTGAGCCAGCTGCTCTTTGAGCGCTTCCAGGCGCCCGCGCACGCTGCCGTCGTAAATTGTGGAGCCGATGCGCAGCCGGGCCCCGCCCAAAAGCGCGGGGTCCTCGCGGAAGGTCGCCTCCAGCTGCTTGCCGGTCAGCTCTTTGATCCTCGCCTCCACCGCGCGCCGCTCGTCGTCGTTGAGCGCCCGCGCGCTGGTCCACTCCACCTTGTCGATCCCCAGGTCGCCTCGGAGTATCCGGCGAAACTCGTCCAAAATCGCCGGAAAGCCTTCCATCCGGTCGTGACTGAGGATGACCGCGAGGAAGTTCCGCACCTGCTTGCCCATCCCCAGTCGCGCGTTCAGCTTATCGAGAATTTCAATCTTTTTCGCGGCTTTGATCGAGGGGTCCTCATAGACATGGCGCAGCGCCGGGCTCTCGTCCCAGGCCGCGGCAAAGTCGCCCAGCTCGCGGCTGGCGGCTTCCGCGTCCGCTTTGGTCAATTCCAGCACATCCAGCAGAGCCCGCGCATACCGGGCGGCGTAGGCGTGGGCCACTAGTTCCGCCCTTCCTTGCCGATTTGCCCGGCCAGGTCGCGCAGAAACCGGTCTACCATAACGCGGTCGTTTTCGGGGCTCAACTCAACGCGTCCGGCGGCCCGCTCCACCGCGAGGTCGGAGGCGTAGCGCTTCAATCCGCGTTGAGCGTTCGCCTGGGCGGCAGCAATCTCCGCCTCCGCCTGCCGCACGATGCGCTGCTTTTCCGCCTCCAGGGCGCTGTGAATATGTTCCTGATCGGCCTTGCTGCTTTCGGCAGCTTGCCGGCGCAACGCTTCCACTTCGCCGCCCAACGACGCGAGCTTCCGCTCCACCCGCTTCATGCGCTCCTGGGCCTCGGCGCCGGCCGCGCGCGCTTGGGCCAGATCGCGGTCGATCCCCTCGCGTTTTTCCCGCAGCTTGCCCGGCACGTACTTCAGCAGGTAGTACAAAATCGCCAGGATCAGGACGCCTGAATTGAAGTCCTCGAAATACCGCGACGCCTGATCAGTCGAAATCCCCATGCGCCGCGCCAGGCGCTGCACCATCGCCGAGTGCGTATAGCTTTCCAGCTCCTTATTGTTTTCCGGCGCATCCATGCGGGTTTGCGACGTGCCGTTGGTGGGCGGCAGGGGCTTGTTCCCGCCCTGCGCATGCGCCAGGGGCAGCCACCATCCCGCGAAGAGGAGCAAGGCAAGAACGCGCGTTTTCACGAAGAGGCAGCCTCCTGCGCTCGAAGCACGGCCTCAAGCACCTGGCCGGCAAGCGCGTCGATCGCCGGGTCGAGTTCCGCGCGCGACCGCTCCGCGTCGGCTTCGATCGCTTTCCGCGCTTCGCGCACCCGATCTCCCGCTGCCGCGCGCGCCTCGCCCACCGCCTTGTCCCGCGCCGCATTCCACTCGGCCATCTGCTTTTCCCGGCTCTGCGTGATTTCAAACCGAGCCGCCCTCAGACGGTCTTCGTACTCGCGCGTCTTCCCTTCCGCCTCGCTGATAGCAGCCTGTGCGCGCTCCTTGGCGCCCGCTGTCCGGTCCCGCCGCTCGGCCAGGACACGCCGCAGCGGGTGGTCCATGAGCGTCGTATAACAGAACACCAGGATCAAAAACAGGATCATGGTCGGGATGGATCCCAGGAAAAGCGTGCCGAGTTGGTGGAGTATCTGCATACAGGTGTGCGTGCCGTCGTGCGCTGCCAGGGTAATGGGGGAGTGAACGTCTGGGCTGCAGCCGAACGCAAACCCACTGGGCGGGCGTCTCGGGCGCTCCTTTATAGATACCATAGCGACCCGCGAAAAGGCGACGGGCTTCCCTGTTTCGGCATTATGTAGTAACGTACCTCCAAGCTCACCAGAAAGGGGCGCCGAATGATCACAACGCTGTCCAGCCGTGAGTTCAATCAAGACGCGAGTCGTGCCAAGAAGGCGGCCAGCAACGGGCCGGTGTTTATCACGGATCGCGGCAAACCTGCGCATGTGCTGCTGAGTATCGAGGAGTATCACCGGCTTGCCGGTGTCCGGCGCAGTATCGCCGACGCGCTCGCTATGCCCGGCATTGCAGACATCGAGTTTGATCCGCCTCGCATTGCGATCACCAGCCGGCCAGCTGACTTCGATTGATGTTCCTCCTCGATACGAATGTCGTGTCCGAACTGCGCAAAGTGCGGGCTGGAAAGGCTGATCCCCTCTTCTCGGAGTGGGAGAACAGCGTCGATGCGATCAAGTTGTACATATCCGCAATGACCATCTTCGAACTGGAGCTCGGCATTGTGCGAGTGGAGCGCCGGGATAGCACGCAAGGCACAATGCTGCGAACGTGGCTGAACGATTACGTTTTGCCTGGGTTCGCCGGGCGAGTCCTCCCTGTTGATACCGCAGTCGCGCTGCGCTGCGCCTCGCTGCGTGTGCCTGACCCGCGCGCTGAACGCGACGCACTCATCGCAGCAACCGCGTTGGTCCATGGCATGACTGTCGTCACCCGGAATGTGGCTGATTTTGAGCGAACCCGGGTTCCGCTGCTCAACCCGTGGGATGGGCCGCGCGGCGCGATAAGACACGAATGAGATTGTCAGGACCGCCGCAAGTCCTCGGGACTGGCCGAGCTGTACCGCCGCCACCGGCCAAGCAGCGAGCGGGGCGCCGCAACCCGAATCAGCACGCCATCCTCCTCGCCGCGCCGTTCAAAGCTCCGCTCCAGCACCGTCCCACCGTTTTCCAGAGCTCCCAGCACTTCGCCTGCGCTTTGAGGGATCCACATCTGCGCTTCCTCGATCGGGTCCGCGGTCAGCGCCGCGTCCACCGAGAGCAGCAGCCGATCTACCCCGGTCCCGTGCAAAGCAGAGACCCCAACCGCCCCCGAGGCCAGAAGCGCCGCGCGCTCGGGGTCCGGGAGCAGATCGAGCTTGTTCATGACCTCGATCCGTGGCTTGCCCAAAACCCCAAGCTCGCCCAGAACCTTTTCGACCTCGAATTTGTGCTCCTCCGCGTGCGGATCCGCCGCGTCGCGCACATGCAGGAGCACTTCGGCCTTTTCAACTTCTTCCAGCGTCGCCCGGAATGAGGTCACCAGCGTATGCGGCAGGTTGCGAATGAAGCCCACGGTGTCCGAAAGCAGTGCCTTGCGCCGCGAAGGCAGCTGGATGGCGCGCAGCTTCGGGTCGAGCGTCGCAAACATTCGCGAAGACGCAAGCACGTCGGCCCCGGTGAGTAGGTTGAACAGGGTGCTCTTGCCCGCGTTGGTGTAGCCCACCAGAGCCACCGTGGGCACCGGAACCGACTCCCTGCGACCGCGCTGCTGCCGCCGCACACGACGGACCCGATCGAGCTCGCGCCGCAGGCTCACTAAACGTTTGCCGATCCGGCGGCGGTCGGTTTCGAGCTGGGTTTCGCCTGGCCCCCTGGTCCCGATGCCGCCGCCCAGCTGCGACATCGCGCGGCCCCGCCCGGTCAGCCGCGGCAGCATGTACTCCAGCTGTGCCAGCTCCACCTGTAACTGGCCCTCGCGGGTTCGGGCGTGGCGGGCAAAAATGTCCAGAATCAGCTGGGTCCGGTCGACCACCGGAACCGGCAGCGCGTCTTCCAGATTTCGCAACTGGGTCGGGCTCAGGTCGTAGTCCACCAGGATCAGCGATGCGGCGGAACCGGCGGCTGCCCCCGCAAGCTCCTCGACCTTGCCCGCGCCGATCAGGGTGGCCGGATCCGGCCGCGCCCGCCGCTGCTCGAGCGCGCCCACGATGGACGCCCCGGCGCTTCGGGCCAGCTCGCGAAACTCGGCCGGGCCGTCGGCAGCGGAAAACCGGGTCGGCTCCCCTTCGCGCAGGGTAGCCGCGCTGCGAGCCAGAGCAGCGGTGCGCCCCAGGGACGGCTTCAGGCCGGAAAAGCTGGGGAACAGCAAGAACGCCCGCTCTCGTCTGTCGGGCGCAGCGGTCGTGCGAGGTCCCAGGCGGACCGCGTCGGCAGCACCGCTGGCTGAACCGTCAAAATCGGAGAAAGCTCCTGGCGTCGTGACCGGCTCCTTACGCGCCCTGCGCGTGCTCAGCCGCCGACGGCATCACCGCAGGACTGCCGCCGAGCGAGGTTCCGTGCGGTGGACGGTGCTCGGCGTGGAGCACGGAGCGCGTACTGACGACAGTGGAAATGGCGTGCTTAAAGATCAGCTGTTCCTGGCTGTTGTTTTCGAGAAGCACCGAATACTTATCGAACGAGCGAATCTTGCCCGTGAGCTTGACGCCGCTCACCAGGTAAATCGTGATGGGAGTTTTATCCTTGCGGACCGTGTTCAGAAACGTGTCCTGGATGTTTTGTGCCGGCTTGTTGTCCATGTGCCGATCTCCTCGCGCGTCGAGCGATACCGCGCCCTTCTAAAAGTTGCGAATCGAGGATCCCTTTTGCCGCATGGGTCTCCCCGAGCAGAGCCTGTAGCGCCCGCGCGGAAACCTATTGGGAACAGGCAGCAAGCCCAACAGGAAAACAGAACCGCGCGCCGCGGGTAAACGAAAATCCGGGTTCCGACGCTTCCTACGCGGTGTGCGCGGAAGCTCCGTATCACTAGAATGCCAAACTTTCGTACCCACCGGAAAAAAATCTTTCCCCGTACGCTGAATCTGACGCTCCGGTTACCTACGATGCGGCTTGCGCGGGGCGCGCACAGGCCGTTTTTGTGGGTGCGCTCGCTTCGGGGTGCCGGCTTCGGTTGCGGTCTCGCCCGGACGGGGCGGCAGCGGCGTGTCCCGGCGCACGATGCCGCCCTCCAAACGGAACTGAGTCACGTCCACGGTCCCGGGGTGAAACGTCCCCTGTTCGTCTTGGGTCACCGTGCCGTCGGGGCTGGTCCGAATGATAAACGTGGGCTCCTCGCCCATTTTGTCCACCATCTCCCGTCCGACGGTGACGGGTAGGTAGCCCTGCTGCTCGCGCAGGCGATAGGCGGTTTCGTAGCGATGCTTTTTCGCGTTCCAGATGAAAACCCGCACCTGGTCCCAATCGTAGGGCAGCCCGTCTTTGTACTCGCTGGTGACCGTGACGTACTGGCCGACCTGGCGAGACACGGGCGCGGGCGCGGCTGGACTCTCTTCCGCCGGGGCATTCGGATGGCGGCGGTGCGCGGCAGCCGCGGCGGCGGCGCGTTTGGCAATGCGCTGCGCCTGCTGGGGCCCGATATGCTTCGCGGGCGGCTCGCCGTTGTCATAGACCGTGTTCAGCAGGTACGCGCCGACGATCCTGCGGCCCTCCGAGTACTGCGCTACTTCGTCCGGCACGTCCACGTCGAAGCCGCGAGCCAGTACCCAGCCCACCTTGCCGCCCGAGTCCCGGACCAGCCACCAGTCCTCCATGGGCTGCGCCATCCAGGGCGCGCTCGGGTCCAGATCGGGCGCGGTGGAGCGATCCGGGTGGGGCGGCGCTTCGGCCCAAACGGTCGAGCCGGACTGTTCTCGCTTTTTGGGCTTTACCGGCGCCGCCCGGCGCACACGCGGCGGTTTCGGCGTCAAAACCACGCCCGGCGGCAACGGTTTCGGCACCGAGGCGCGCCGCAGCAGCTGGAGTTTGTCGTTGGCGGGCAGCAGGTATAGGTGCTCGGTCTTGCGCCCGGGGGTCAGGTGCAGGTAGATGTCGTCTCGCAACACCGCGGTCGCGACCGGGGCGGCTTTGTCTTTGGCGAGCGCCTGAAACTTCTGGAACTCCGCCTGATCGATTACTGAGTGCTCTTCGAGCCAGCCCACCTTGCCGTCCGGGGTTCGCACCTGGTAAAAACGGCGATCGTGCTTGAGCACAGCCAGTCTTTCGCCGTTGTGGATGTCCTCCACATGGTTGGAAACCACGGCTAGGCGGTCGCGCAGGTACGTGCCTCGGGAAACCACGTACACATACGTCGTCGCGCCTTCGCGGTGCAGGCGACCGCAAGCGACGAACAGGAGCAAAGGCAGCAGCAGGAGAGAGCGAGGGGCGCGCACGGCAGCCCCAGCATAGCATTGCACCGCTTTTAGGGCGTCGCGGCTAGCGCAGTGGCCCCGGCCGGCGAAACGCTTCCGGTGGTCGCCGTCGCGGCCACGGCGAGCGCTCCCGGAGTGCCCGCCGTCGCGGCCGCGATTGAAAATACCTGGAGGTCCGGCGAGCCGCCCGCGCAGGCTGCCATCAGATATCCGCCGGTTCGGTCTTCGGCCAGCGCATACGGGGTCGCACCGGAGGAAAAGGGCGATCCGGAGATCGGGCTCAGGGTGCCCGTGGCCGACAGAGTAAATGCGCTGATGGTGTTGGCCGTGAGGTTGGAAACGTAGACGTAGGCCCCGGTTTTGTCGACCAGCACGGCTTTCGCGCCCAGGCCGGTCTTGTAAGGCGACCCGGCGACTTCGGACAGCGATCCATTCGCGCCGATCGAGATCGAACGCACCCCGTTGACGCCGGTTTCTGCGACCAGCAGGAACTTGCCGCTCGGGTCCACCGCCAAGCCCTGGTCCGCATAGCTGTTGCCGGACGGGCTGAGACGCACGTTGAGCTTGCTCAGGGCGCCATTCGCCGGACTGAAGCTCAGCTCGTCCACGCCCCCCGTTCCCAGCGCCGCGAACAACTGTGTGCCGCTCGGTGAAAACGCAATCTGCGCAGCGGTTCCGCCGTCCAGCGGCAGCTCCGTACCCACCTGGGTGAGACCGCCGGTAGCGGCATCGATCTGGTAAACATACACGAACGGAGAAGTATTTGCGCCCGTGTTCGACAGCGCCACCAGCCAGTTCCCCGTGGGGTCCACTACCATAGAGGCAATCGATGCGGATACGGTGATGCTGCTCCCCAGCGTCAGTGAGCCGCTGCTGCCGACCGTGGCCGGGGTCACCTGACCCAAGGGGCTGCCGATAAACAGCAGCGTGCCCGCCGGGTTGAGAGCCAGCGCGCTTGGGATAAAGCCGACCGGGGCCGGCGAGTTGGACAGGTTGGCGAGCTTGCCGTTCGCGAGCGAAAACGCGGCCACCGACTGCAGCGACGGATTGCTGTTCGCAACATACACGCTGCCGGGAGTGGCGCCGGAACCAGAGCCGCCGGAACCCGAGCCGCCCGAACCGCCCCCCGAACCGCCTCCGGACCCACCGGAGCCGCCGCCGGAGCCGCCCGAACCCGAGCCTGTCCCCGTTCCGGCGGTATTCCGGGGGAAAAACTGCCCGCAGCCTGCCAGGAGCAAGCAGAAAAGCGCTAGTGCTCCCACCCGTTGCCATTGCCCTTGAAAATTCACCGTCGTCGCCCGCCCATGGGACGCTGCCGAGGGCGAAAAGTAAGCGCCCGGCATTACCCTTGTTCACTCAGGGCGATGCGGTCCGCCGGGTTCTCATAGAGTGACGGGTCGCGCGCCACCACCGTCAAGCCCGACTCGGTCACCAGGTAGCGCTTGCGGTCCTCGGCCGGGTTGAAGCCGATTACCGTGCCTTCCGGCAGGTGGACGTCGCGGTCGATAATCGCGCGGCGAATTTGGCAGTGCCGGCCGATGTTGACGTGCGGAAACAGGATGCTCGAGTCCACATTGGAATACGAGTTGATCCGCACGTCCTGCGACAGCAGCGAGTGGCTCACGCAGGAGCCCGAGATGATGCACCCGGCCGAGACCACGGAGTTGACCGCCTGACCGTCCCGCCCCGCCTGGCCGAAAACGAACTTCGCCGGTGGGTACTGCCGCACCCGGGTCCGCATCGGCCAGTCGTTGTCATACAGGTTGAACACCGGGTTAACCGAGGTCACGTCCATGTTGGCGTCGTAGTAAGCATCCAGCGTGCCTACATCGCGCCAGTAGAGCTCCTTGCGGTTCTCGTCCACAAAGTTGTACGCCGACATCTTGTACCGGCCCAGCATGTCCGGAAGAATATTATGGCCAAAGTCGTGCTTTGAGTCGTCGCGCTCGGCGTCACGCATCAGCGCGGGCAGCAGCACATCCGTGTTGAAAATGTAAATACCCATCGAGGCGTCCACCATGTTCGGGTTCCAGGGCGAGCGCAGGTGCGTGGTCTTGGGCTTTTCCAAAAATCCCGTGACCTCGCCCCGCTTGTCCACCTCCACTACGCCGAAGCGCGAAACCTCATCGGGCTGGATCGGCAGGGTCGCGAGCGTCACGTCGGCGCCCGCCTCCTTGTGCCGGTCCAGCATCTTGCCGTAGTTCATCTTGTAGATGTGGTCGCCGGACAGGATGATGATGTATTTGGGCCGCTCGGCGCCGATCGAATAGATGTTCTGGTACACGGCGTCGGCGGTGCCCTGGTACCACTTAGGGCCCATGCGCTGCATCGGCGGCAGAATCTCGATAAACTCGCCCAGATCCTGCGCCACCGCCCCCGACCAGCCTTCGCGGATGTGCCGGTTCAGGGACAAAGCCTTGTACTGAGTCAGAATGTAGACCTTGCGAAGCTCGGAGTTGATGCAGTTGGACAGCGTTATGTCGATAATCCGGTACTGCCCCGCGAAGGGAACAGCGGGCTTGGCGCGGTCGCGCGTAAGTGGAGAAAGCCGCTCACCCGCCCCGCCTGCCAGCAAAACTCCGAGTGTATCCTTCATGCCCGCGAAACCTCCGTGTACGGGCCGCGAAACGCCGCCCGCTTTCCTGTGTACCGCATGCGCACTGCATCTGGCAACGCGGCTACGCCTCTTCGCCCTCGACGGCTATGCGGAGCGACCGGAGAAAAGAAACGTCCTGCGCGGTAAACCCGTCCTGCTTTTCCCCTTCCTCGCGTGCGGCTTTGCTTGCCACCTCGTTCAGCCCAATCGTGGCTTCCAGCATCAGGAGCACGTCGAACCCCTGTTGCCGGATGTCCTGGACCACGCCCGCGATCTGCTCGCTCTCCGACACGCTTTCGTGAATCGCTTCACCGAGCTGTTCAACCAGCTTACGCAGATTCTGATTCAAGTCGCCTCACCCCGTTTTCCGTGCTGCGTTCCTCTGTGCAGCCGCGTTTCTCGCCTTCGTTTCCATTACCTTACGTTTGATGTGGAGCGGCAGCAAGGCGGACGCGCCGGTCCGGGTACTCTTTCGTACCGCACGATTCCCCATTTGGGCCCCAGAACCGAATCGGGACCGGACCCCATCCGCTACACTGGAGCGCATGCGCCCCGGCACCTTCGGGCGCGCGCTCGGCATCGGCGCGCGTCTTTTCACCCAGCGTGTTCTGCCCCCGTCCACGCCCGCCGAGCGGCGCGCCGCAAGCGAGCGCCGCGTTTCCCGCGGGGAGCGCGTCGGCCGGCACGCGAGCGGGGTCGGCCGGGGCAGCCGCAACTTCGGCCGGGCCGTGTGGAATCCTTTTGCCCACGCAAGCAGCATTCTATGGCTTGAAATAACGGGCATGTTTTTCGCCCTGTTCGCCTTGTTTTTCGCCCAACATTTGTGGGCCGTTCGCGCGGCCTTTCGCACCGGCGCCGAGCACGGCCATTTCCTCACCTACGCGGCTCTGTGCCTCGTTTTCGCGTATTTCGCCGGCAGCTCATTCGCGCGCGCCCGAGCCCAAACCCGCCGCCGGGCGCGGGAGCAGCGTTTGCGTTAAGGCAGTTCCCGTATCGGTGTAGAGGGAGAGTTTTGTGGCAATGGGGCTTTTCCCGCCGGAAAAGCTCCATCCGGCGATGCCGGCCGCTCTACGTGTGTACGAGAACTGCCTAGCGCGCCGGCGGCTTGGCGCGGAGATCCCGCCACTCGCCCGTTCGCGGGTTTAGGGCCCAGTCCGCCGCCGCCCCACCCGCGCCCGGCGAGGTCGCATAGCTAAGGCGCAAAGTGCCGTCCGTCTCGAACTCCCCACGCTCGGGGAACATGCCGATCGGGCCGCCCGCCACCGGCTTCCAGCTCCGGCCCCCGTCCACGGAGCGCATCAGGTTGAGCACCGGGTCGGCGACTCCCACAAAGATTACCGGCGTCGGCTGACCCTGCACCCCGCTTCGCCGGTCGAACCCGACAAACGGGAGCCCAACATTGTTCAAGGGCAGCGCCGGAAAGGTTCGCACCCGGTGCCAACTCGCCCCAGCATCCGCCGAACGCCAAAGCCCATGGATCCGGGTGCCCAGCAGCAGAATCTGCCCCTGGTTGGGGTCCGCGGCGGCGCGCTCGCCCGCAATGCGTCCCACCTCACCGGCCGCCCGCATGCCCTGCGCGGCAATCCCTGCCGGGACCGCGACACTGCCGCGATCGTGTGCGGCCTGCGCGGCACAGCCAAACCAGGGCAGCGCGAAACAAAGCAGCGGCAGCAGATTTGTTCTCACGCGATTCAGACTACCGCAACCCGCCGAGCGCCGCTGCGGCAACCCGGTCCGTTACTGCTTCGCTGTCGCGCGGCTGGTCGTGGCAGCTGTTTTTGCGCGTTTGGAAGATGCTTTCCTGGGCGCACCGGCGGCTCGGCTCGCGGTCAAACGTTTGCTTGCGGCGGTCTTCCCGGCGGTCTTTTTCGCGGGCGCTCGGTTCGGGGCCGTGTTTTTCACAGCGGTTTTCGAGACGCTCCGGCGTTCGCCCTGGTCCGGACTCTTGCTCTTGGCTTGCTTCGCCCGGGCACCGCCCTCGGCGACCTGCTTTTTGCGCGCCGTTTCCCGGTTTACCGCTTCGCCGCCGTTTTTGCTTGCGGGCTCCTTGCGGCAGCTGCCTTCCTGGTGCTCGCCCTTGCTCGGGACCGGCACGTAACCGGGCCAGCAGCGGGATGTTTTCTTGTAGCTTTCCTCGGCCATCGTTCTGCTCTCCTGTGCGGGCTTTGTGAGGAGTAGGAAGAGCGCATCGCGGCCGACGTTGTGCACACAACCGGAAATCGGCGTGTGCATGGTGGAAACTTAGCCCCGCTTCGCGCCCGGCCCCACGCGCTTCGCCGGGCGAGTGCTCCTGTTCTCGGGCCTCGTGGAACCGGCGCGCTTTGCACCCTCGACCGACGGCGCCGCTTTTTTCTGAGCCCGCGTCGCGCGGCCCAGCGCGGCGATCTCGCGCTCGTCCAGCTCGCGCAGTTCGCCCGGCGGCAGGTCCAGCACCAGCGGTCCAAAGCCCACGCGGCGAATCTTCTCGACGTGATGCCCGACCTCCTCGAACATCTTGCGCAACTCGCGGTTGCGGCCCTCGATCAGCACCATCTCGTACCAGGGATTTTCCGCGTCCTTCAGCAGCTTGATCTCGGCGGGCGCGGTCATCACCCGGCCTTCGCGCGCGCCGTAGCGGCCTTTTTCAATCATTACGCCCGTGCGCAGCTGCTCGATCGCTTCCTCGCTGGGTCGCCCGCTTACCTTGACCAGGTAGGTCTTCTCGACATGCGTGCTCGCCTTGGTCAGCAGGTTTGCGAGCTCGCCATCGTTGGTCATCAGCAAGAGGCCCTCGCTCAGGTAATCCAACCGCCCCACCGGATACACGCGGCCCGCGTTCTTGACCCGCTCGAAGAACTGCATCACGGTCGGGCGACCTTCCGGGTCACTCACGGTGGTCACGTAGCCGCGCGGCTTGTTCAGCATGTAATAGCGGCGGCGCTCGGGCCCTTGCAGCAGCTTGCCGTTCACGCGGATGTGGTCGCGCTCCGGGTCGGCCTTCGCGCCCAACTCGGTCACGGGCGCGCCGTTGACCTGGACCGCGCCGCCGGTGATCAGCTCCTCGGCCTTACGCCGGGAGGTAACGCCTGCCGCGGCGATGATTTTTTGTAGACGTTCTTCAGCCATCTAGCTTTCCCCCTTGAGCTGGTCCGGAACCGGCATCCCGTTGCGGTCGACAGATACGCCCGGCGCTTCCGACTCTTCGACCGCGACCTCAATGGCCGCCGGCCCCAGGCGTGGCTTCTCCCCGACGCGATTTATTTCCGTCTCCGGCGCGGGGCCCTGTTCTTCGCCCAGCGCTTCCAGCTCGCCCGCCATCTTCTCAAACTCCTCCATGCTGGGCAGCTCGTTCAGGTCCTTCAGGCCGAAGCGCAGCAGGAACTCCTTCGTGGTCTTGTACAGGATCGGCCGCCCCACCACCTGCTTGCGTCCGGCCGTGGTCACAAGCTTGCGGCCGATCAGCGAGCCCAGCACACCGCCCGAGTCCACACCGCGAATCTCCGACACTTCGGGCGCGGTCACGGGCTGCTTGTAGGCGATCACCGCCAAGGTTTCCAGCGCCGGCAGCGAGAGCTTCATGGGCGGCTTCAGGCTCTTTGCGAAGAGCCGCACGGCGTCGTGGTACTCGGGCTTGGTGGCGATGCGGTAGCCGCCCGCGATCTCGCGGATTTCCATACCGCGATCGCTCCCGTCGTACTCGGCCGTTAGTTCGGCGAGCACGCCCCGGATCGCCTCGCGGGCTTTGCGGTCACGCAGGCGAGCTTCGCGTTTGCCGAAATCGAACTCACCAGCCTCGGGCGCAGTCTCTGCTGCGCCGGCGTCAGGCGATTGCTCCGCTTCGGCTGCCTCCGGCGATTCCTCAGAGTCCGGCGGACGTTCGCTCAGAGCTTCTTCGCCGAAAAGCGCAGCCATCTGCGCGAGCGTCACCGGCTCCTCTGCCGCGTAGATCACCGCCTCGATCTTGCCCCGTACGCTCATGCTTCTCTGCCCTTGCCCCCCAGGTCCGCAAAGAGAAAGCGGCGCTCCGGATTATGCTTCCGGAGCGCCGCGCGGCGCGTTCGCCGAGCTAGTGCAGGAACAGCCGAAACACCCAGAACAGCACGCCCGCCAGCAGCGCCGCCGCCGGCAGCGTCACCACCCAGGCCAGCACGATATTGCGCACCGTCGACATCTGGAGGCCGCTGCCGTTGGCGACCATCGTGCCCGCAACAGCCGAGCTCAGCACGTGCGTAGTTGAAACCGGCAGGTTGAACTGGCTGGCCATAATGATTGTGCCGGCCGCAACAAACTCGGCCGACGCGCCCTCGGCATAGGTCAGGTGCGCTTTGCCGATCCTCGAGCCCACCGTAATCACAATGCGCTTCCAGCCCACCATGGTCCCGAGGCCAAGTGCCAAGGCCACCGCGACCTTGACCCAGGTGGGGATGAACTTCGTGCTCTTGTTCAAGTTGGCCTCATAGTTGGCGATAACCGCGGCCTCCTGCGGCGTCCACTTGACGGCTTTCTGCTTGCCTATCACCCGCAACGACTCGCCTTCCAGGTACATGTCATTCCGCACGTTGCGCTGCTGCGCGGGCGGCACCTCGGCCAGCGACTTGTACTGGAGCAACTCCTGCTCGATCTGCCCTGACATCTCCCTGAGGCCCATCATGGTCTGCGGGGTGAACTTCTTGGCGCGCACGTAGTCCAGCAGCGCAGTGCGATCCGCGCCGCCCTGCTTGCCGGCGGCCGGGTCCGGCGCCTGGCCTGTGCCGGGGGCCGCCTGCGCCCCGTTTGCCTGGGGCGTTTGTGCGGCGCCTGCGGGCGTGTGCGCGGCAAACACTCTCTGCGCCTGCTCGCTGATAGCGGAAAACGTCTGCACCTGGCTGTACCCCATCGCGTGATTCAGCGCGTACGCCGTCGGTACCGTGCCGATCAGGATCAGCATGATCAGGCCCATGCCTTTTTGCCCGTCGTTCGAGCCGTGCCCGAACGAGACGCCCGTGCAGGTGAGGATCAGCAGGCAGCGGATCCAGAACGGCGGGGGCTTCTCGCCCTCCGGCTCCCGGTACAGCTCGGGTTTCTTGATGATCGCTTTCAGGATCAGCAGGCAGATGGCCGCGAGCCCAAAGCCGATGAGCGGCGAGAACAGCAGGGCCTTGAACACGCCGATGGCCGTCGACCAGTCCACGCCGCTGGTGCCGCTTTTACCGCTGATCAACTGGTTGGCCAGGCCCACGCCGATGATGGACCCGATCAGGGTGTGGGAGCTCGAAACCGGCAGCCCAAACCACCAAGTGCTCAGGTTCCAGATGATGGCCGCGATCAGCAGCGAAAAGATCATCGCGAATCCCGCGCCGGAACCTACCTGCAGAATGAGCTCCACCGGCAGCAGCGAGACGATGGTGTAGGCGACGCCGCCCGACGAGGTCATGACGCCGATGAAGTTCCACATGCCCGAGTACACGACCGCGATGTGCGGTTCAAGCGTGTGGGTGTAGATTACGGTCGCGACGGCGTTCGCGGTGTCGTGAAAGCCGTTGACAAACTCAAACCCGAGCGCGATCAGCAGCGCGACGCCCAACAGCACATAGGGCCAAACCGTGGGCTGAGGCGACCGCGACAGATCGTGGATGATCTGCCCGGCGGCATAGCCCAGGCCGCCCAAAAGCGCGATTCCGAAGACCACCATGCCGATTTTGCCCGGCCGCTGGTCCATTTTGCTGTGCAGCAGCGCGCGCGGGTCGGCCGCGCCGCCGCCGGTTTTTGTGGGAAGAGGAACGGAAGTCTGGCTCATCGGAAACCCTCGCGGAATAGTGCGACCGTACCACTCCCCGATGCGCAGCTACATGAAGCAGGTCGCTGCCCCCGATGAATATCTCGTGAATTCGCGCGAGCGGCGCACTTCCGTCACTGAAACTCGCGCAGATGCCCTTCGGTGAGCGCCTCGAAGCCTTCCTGCTTCTTGATGAACACCTCGGCGAAGTTCGCGTCCTGCCGCAGCAGAATGGCCTGCAGCCGGACCATCTCGAGCAGGGCCAGGAAAGCGGAGATCAGCCCGCGCTCGGACCGCGTGTTGGCCAGCAGACGGCTCAGGGCGACCGGGCGGTCTTCCATCATCAGGCGCCGCCTCAGGTAGTCGATCATCTGCGCGACGGTCGCGGTGTCCTCTTCCACGTTCAGGACCGGGCGGGTCCGCACCCGCTCCAGAATGTCGCGAAACACGCGCACCAGGTCGGGCACATCGGCGGCTATTTCCCCTTGCACGTCGGTTTCGTTCAGAAACGCGCGCAGCTGGGGCCGCGTCCAGGTCGCGGCCTCGATGCCCTGCTTTTGCAGCAGCATTTGGGCAGCGTTCTTGAAGCGCTCATGCTCGAGCAGCCGCTCCACCAGCTCCATGCGGGGGTCTTCAGCTGCATCGTCGAGGTTTTCGCGCGGCTCCCGGGGCAGCAGCATCCGGCTCTTAATGTGGATCAGCAGCGAGGCCGTGTAGATAAACTCGCCCGCCGCGTCCACGTCGGTCCCTTTCAGGCGCTCGACATAGGCCAGGAACTGCGCGGTGATCCGCGCGATGGGGATGTCCCAAATGTCAATGTCCTGCTTGCGAATCAGGTCGAGCAGCAGGTCGAGCGGGCCGTCATACACGCGGCCGACGGTGACCGAAAACGGGAACAGATGGTCGGCGTCCGGCTTCCGGCGAGGCTTGCTCTTGGCCTGTTTTGGCTCAGCCGGAGCGCCGGTGCCATTCGCCTCCTCGCGGGAATCGGCGGCGGGGGCCATTGGCTCTTGAGCGGGCGCGGCCAGCTCTTCCCGCTCTGGCTCGAAAGCATCGCTCACGAGCTCAACCCCATGGCCGCGCGGACGGTTTGCATGGTCTGCTCGGCAGCCCCAGCCGCGCGAACGTTGCCCGCCGCGAGAATCTCAGTCACCAGCCCCGGCTCCGCTTCATACCGCGCGCGCCGCTGCTGCATGGGCGCGAGCTCGGCCACGATCGAGTCCGCAAGCCAGCCCTTGCACTCAATGCAGCCGATTCCCGCAGTCGTGCACCCCGCGTACACCTCCGCCAGCTTTTCCTCCGAAGAAAAGACCTTGTGCAGGTCGCCCACCGGGCACTTGTCCGGGTCGCCCGGGTCGGTGCGCCGCACCCGGGCCGGGTCGGTCACCATGGGCTTCAGCTTCCTGCGGATTTCCGGCTCGGGGTCGGACAGCAGGATGTAATTGCCGTAGCTCTTAGACATTTTGCGGCCGTCGGTGCCGGGAAGCTTCGGGGTGGGGGTCAGCAGGACCTGCGGCTCGGCCAGAATTTCGCCCTTGTAGAGGAAATTGAACCGCCGCGCGATCTCCCGCGTGATCTCCACATGCACGACCTGGTCCGCGCCCACGGGCACGTGCAGCGAGCCGCCGGGGACGCCGTACAGCAGAATGTCCGCCGATTGCAGCAGCGGATACCCCAGGAATCCGTAGGTGGCGAGGTCCTTTTCCTGCAGGTTCTCGATCTGGTCCTTATAGGTCGGCACCCGCTCCAGCCAGCTCAGGGGCGTGATCATGGCCAGCAAGCCGAAGAGCTCGTAGTGCGCCTTTACGGGGTTCTGGACAAACAGCGTACACTTCTCCGGGTCCAGCCCCGCCGCCAGCCAGTCCAGCGCGACCTCGCGGGTAAACTGCGGAATCCCCTTCGGGTCCGCATAGTCGGTAGTAAGCGCGTGAACGTCCGCGATAAAGAAAAAACACTCGTACTCGTGCTGCAAGCGCACCCAGTTGTGCAGCGCGCCCATGTAGTTGCCCAGGTGGAGCTTGCCCGTGGGGCGCATGCCGCTCAGAACGCGGCGGGTTGAGTGGGCGGCTTCGGGCACGGAACCTCATACAGGCTAGAGTCGGAAAGCCTTATTGTACGGGCGAGCTACGAGGACAGCAGGATCTGGTTGATAAAGCCGAGCGCGGGCCCGACGAACAGGTTCACCAGCCGGCCGCCGAACACGAACATCAGCAGCAGGCTGATGATGCCCAGCTGGTCATAAACCGCCAGCACGCGCGTGGGCAGAAGGTGGCGAACCAGGTGCGAGCCGTCCAGCGGCGGCAATGGCAGCAGATTGAAAAACGCCAGGAACAGGTTCAGCGTGATGCCCATGTACAGCAGAATGACCGCGGGAAACAGCGCCGGCGCGGCCTGCATCAAGCTCGGGTCAAAGCCGCCGAACGCGAGGCCGCGCACCAGTCCCTCCGCTACCGGAGAGGTTTTCGCGAGCGCGATGAGCGCAACCGTGCAGACCGCTGAGATCAGCAGATTACTGGCCGGCCCGGCGAGCGTGGTCAGCACATCACCCCGCACAAAGTTGCGGAAATTGCGCGTGTTCACGGGCGTCGGTCGGGCCCACCCAATCAGGAACCGGCCGCCGTAGGGTCCCAGAAACAGCATGGCGAGCGGCAGCAGCACGGTACCGATAGGGTCAATGTGCTTGGCCGGATTCAGAGTGATGCGGCCCAGCATCCGCGCGGTCTGGTCGCCTAAGCGCGAGGCGGTCCAGGCGTGGGCCGCTTCGTGCAGCGAAAGCGAGAAAAGAAGGATCACAAACTCAAAAATCTTGAGGACTATGTCTTGCTGGTTCATTGCGCTTGGCTTTGCTGTTCCTTGCTTTCCCACGGATCATGCCGGGCACGCCGATGCTAGCACAACAGGCTTACGCCCACAGCCCCAACCACCACGGGCGCCCAACGTCTCGATCCCGGGCCCCCGGCGGAGCGGTCCTTGCTCGGTGGGGTGGTTCAGGCGTGGGCTTTGCTTCGCAAAGGCGGAGGACCTTTTTCTCCAGTGAGGGAAAGATAGCTTCGCAGTTCGGCAACCGGCTTTTATTCGATTCCACGGAGAGCGACAGGTAACTGTTAAGGCGGAGAACGGCTTTGCGGTTTCGAAAACTCGAACGCCGGATCACCCCGAACGATAAAGAAAACCTGAAGTCGGCTGCGGCGTTTCTCAGCTCACGCTTTCTGCTCGCCCGAACCGGTCCTCTGCCCCTCGTCTTCCGCGCCCTCGAACCGCTTCGCCTGGTCCTTTTTCTTGATCTCTTTCGCCGGAATCCCGCCCACGATGGAGTGGGCTTCCACTTGCTTGGTCGCTACACCCATCGCCCCCACGGTCGCTTCCTCGCCCACGTTGACGCCGGCCATGATCGCGGTGTGATACGTCAGCCGCGCGCCGGGACCGATCTCCGTCTTGCGGTTTTCGACGATGGACCCGTCCACCGGGTCGTGCGCGTGCGAGTACACCGCCGCAAAATCCGAGATCGACGTGCCCTTCTTGATCACGATCTCGCCCCGGTCATCCAGGATCACGTAGCGGTGAATCACGCAGTCGTCCTCGATCGTCAGGTTGTAGCCGAACGAGAACTCCACTCCATGAAAAATCTTCACGTTCTCGCCGATGTGCTTGAAGATGTGCTTGCCCAGCATGGCCCGGAACCGAAAACCGAGCCAGTGGTTCAGCCCCACGGGCGAGCGGTCGAACATCTGCCAGAAATAGATCAGCGGCTTGATCGTGGCGTACTTGTCCTGGTCGATCTCGCCGTAGTACTCGCCTTCGAGCGTGATGTTCTTAGGGTCAAGCGAGAGCTGCAGGACGTTGTACGGCAGCTCGGAGTTGAGATTGAAATTGAGCCGGCCGCCCTTGGGGCCGCCCAGCTGCAGCTGGTGCAGGTTGTCGAGCACCAGCTCCTCGCGCAGCGCCGGCCGGGTGTGCTTGCCGATTTCGCGGTCGAGAAAATCGATCCAGCGCTCATACACCTCCTTCGCTTCGCGGGTGGGTTCGAGCTCGCGGTAGCCGTAGCGGGGCATCTTTTTCTTGGCTCTCCTAGGTTGCTTGTGGTCTGATGCGCGAGGGCCGGGGAGGTCGCTTACTCAAGCGCGAACACGGCGCGCACCGTGGCCGAGGAACGCTCGATCGGCGCGCTCAGACTCAGCTGCGGCATGTTCCTGGCGGGCGCGGCCCGAGCGACCGGCGGCGGAGCGTTCATCATGTCCATCTGCTGTATCCGCGGCTCCGCCTGATTGCTCGCGTACACCAGCGGCCCCAGCTTCGCGCCCAGCCCGGCGGCCATCTGCGCGGCAATCGCGTGCGCGTGTTTGAGAGCGATCGCCGCGGCTTCCGCGCTGAACCCGGAGCTATCGGCCACCGACCAGTCCACATTGCCGCTCTGGTTCGCGCCCGCGCCTACCGCCGCCGCCAACACCTTCGCAACCGCGTCGGGGGCCGCATGAACCGACCAGCTCTGCTCGGCCTGGAACCGGCGCTGCGCTGCTTCTGCCGGAGGCAATCCGTTGTTCGTGTACTCCTGCACGGGACCGGTGCTTTGCGAATTACTTTCCACCGAGTCCTTCGCAATCCCGAGCTGGTCCAGCGCCGCCGTCACCGCTTTCGAAATCGAAGCGGCCTGGCCGTACACCGCCTCCGACGTCGCCGCGTATACCTGATATCCGATGTGAACCACTGCCGTATCGGCGCGGCGCTCGGCGGTGTCGGTCGTCACCACCTCGATGGTTCGATTTGCCGGGCTTACCTGAATCTGCTGCGACTGCGATCGCGCCGCGCAGGAGAAAACAAGGACCGTTGCCAACAATCCGACGAAACCTTTCATGCCTGCCCCCAAAGCTGCCGATGAATAGACACCGTGGAGGCGGATTTTGTCGCCCCGGCAATGTTCTAGGGCGGGAAAGCCCGGAGACGGGTGAGCACTCGCCGCGCTGCCCCGCAGTCCACCGCTTCCGCCGCGCGATCAAGCCCTTCGGCCAGCGTCGGCGCAAGGCCGCAAACAACCAGCGCAGCCGCCGCGTTGAGCAGCACAATGTCGCGGCGCGGTCCACAGTCTTCGCCGCACAGAATCGCTTCAATGAGTTCCGCGTTTGCCCTCGGGTCCGCGCCTCCGCGCAGTGCGGCGAGCGAGCTCAGGCCCAATCCAAGCGACTCCGGCCACAGCACGCCTTCGCGCACCTCCTGGCCTTCCACCGCGGACCAGACAGATTCCCCCGTGGTGGTCAACTCGTCCACTCCCGCTGTTGCGCCGGCAACGCGCCCGTGCAC
>CAXTRW010000032.1:0-19972 GCA_964246765.1 uncultured Acidobacteriaceae bacterium
GCTCCCGGATGTGCAGCACCTTGAGCGGAATTGTGCCCGTGTGCTCCTCTGCCAAACCATCCAGAATCGCGCCGGTCCGGTCGGTCGAGCGATCGTCCACCGCGACCACTTCGAGCGCCACGCCCTGCTGCGCGAGCAGCGAGCGCACGGTGCTCCCGATCGCGGCGGCTTCGTTGCAAGCCGGCACGATCACGGCGAGCCTCGGCGCTCCCGGGGGTTCATCCCACTCCGGGGAGTTCAAGTCCGGTATGCGCGGCAGATTGCAAATCGTGTCTACGGTGCGGTACACCCAGGCGGCCGCGACCAGCCAGCTCAACCCGGTGGCGGCCCCGCGCAGCCAAGCACGCTCCCGGCAGCCCACCTACTCGTCGACCGGCCGCGGCCAGCGCGCGTCCACCACGGTTGCAATCCCGCCGCGCGGGCGGAACTCGCCGTGTACGTGCGCCCACACCGGATCGCAGGCCTTGACCACATCCTCCAGCACTTGGTTGACGATGTTTTCCTGGAAAATACCTAGGTTGCGATAGCAAAACAGGTACTCCTTGTAGCTTTTGAGCTCCAGGCAGCGCCGGCGCGGCATGTAGCGCAGCTGAATGACCCCGAAATCGGGCAGCCCGGTCTTGGGGCAGACGGAGGTGAACTCCGGGTCGTCGATCAGGACTTCGTAGCCGCGAAACTGGTTCTCCCAGGTCTCGATCTCCGGGAAGCGGGTGTCGAGCCCGGCCTTCGCGTGTTCGTCTGTGTATCCGGCGGTTGCTGTAGCCATAATGCCAGTTTAGCCGACTCCGAGTTTTTGCGATCCAACCCGCCCCGCTTGCGTATAGGCCTGTACATGGGCAGCGCAAGCGATCTGCGGACGGCAATGGAGCGGCATGGAAGCGCAATCTTCGCCGATCGCATCGCGGGTAAACGCGCACTGGGGGGGAGGTCGCGCTGGTGCCGCACTCGTCGCCGATCGCGGCCGGCGAACCCTTGTTTCCAACATGCTATTCGACGAGAACGCGGCTTCGCACATCGCCATGGGCCAGGACTACTCGACCTGCCTTGATGGCGGCGATACGGTGACACCCGCGGAGCCGGCCGCGCGCGGGGCAACGGACCCCCGATTCACGTGGATTGGATGATCGGCTCCGGGGCGCTCGTGGTGGAGGGGGTGGGGGCGGCGGGCGCGCGCGCGCGGGTGACGCGGGCGGGCGAGTGGGTGTAGCTTAGAAAAGCGAGGTGGCGCATGGTTGAGGTCGGGATTGCAGAAGCGCAGACCACGCTTTTCACTCTACTGCAGCAGGTGGAGCGGGGAGAGGAAATTGTAATTACGCGGGAGGGGAACCCGGTCGCGCGGCTCGTGCCGGATCAACAACAACCAAGGATCTGGACTGAAGAGCAGAAAGCTGCTTCACGCGCGGCGATTGAGCGGATCCGAGAGCGCGCGAAAACTTTGCCCAGACAGCCTTTTGACTGGGAGGAGATCAAAAAAGACCGGGATTTCGGCAGGCGGTGAGCTTTGTCCTTGACAGCTCGGTCACACTGGCTTGGATTATCCGGAAGAGCAGACCGAAATCGTACGCGGCCTGATAAGTCAGGTCCCCGAACGAAACGTGTGGGTTCCCGCACTATGGTATTTGGAGGTCGGGAACGTCCTGCAAACCGGCTTGCGCCGGCGCCGCATCGACATCGCTTTTCGGAACAAGACATTGGCGGACCTGAGCGGCTGGACCTTACAGGTGGATGCGACCGCTCCAGACTTCGCGTGGAGCGACGCCGTGCAGCTTTCAGACCGCCATAGGCTGACCCTCTACGATGCTGTGTACCTGGAACTGGCGCTGCGCCTACGACTTCCACTTGCTACGCTGGACCGTGCATTGAGACTCGCGGCGGACGCCGAAGGGGCAGCGCTGCTCGGGTTATAAAGGCAGAACGACGGTTATACGTCCAACTCATTCACCTTCCGGCAGTATAGGTACAAAAAATAAAGCTCTTAAATCCAAAGCTGAAGCCATAGAGCAAGGATCGGCTTAGGCAGGCTAAAAGGATTCGCATGCGGACCGCTCACCCCCGCCCGAAGCCCACGATCCGCGACACGTCGTTGAACGTCACAAACACCGCGAACAGGATCAGCACCACAAACGCGACCTGGTAGATGCGCTCCTTCACGGTCGGGTTCAGGTCGTGGCGCATCAGGGACTCGATCAGCAGGATCAGGATCATGCCGCCGTCAAGCAGGGGGAACGGCAGAAGGTTGAAGATCCCGAGATTGAGGCTGATCTGGGCGCTCAGGTTGATGATGGGCTGCCAGCCGGGCATCATCGCGGCCTCACCGGTGACGCGCGCGATGCCCACGGGGCCGGAGAGCTGCTTTACATTGGCGTGGCCGGAGAACAGCTTCCGCATCACTTCCGCGATTTCGCCCGAGCTTTGGACGTTGTAGTGGAACGAGTGCGCGGCAGCCTGCGGGAAGGACTGTTGCACGATGTTGACGGGGGGCGGCTGCGAGCGGAAGCCCAGCTGCCAGCTTTGTTTGCCCCGGCCGTTGTCGCCCACGATCGGGGTGACGGTGATGTGCAGCATCTGTGTTCCGCGCTTCAAGGTAAGCGCAACCGGCTTGTTGCCATTCCCCTGCAGGTAGGTCACCGCGGCGGAGGTGGAGTGCAGGGTAAGGCCATCGATGGACTCAAGCACATCGCCGGAGCGAACCCCAGCGCGGCCGAGCGGGTAGTTCGGCTCCACGTCGCGGATGGTGAGCGGGGCGGCCTGAATGCGCGGCTCGAGGCCCAGCGCGGTCGGATCGGGCCCGTCCTTGCTCATCGCGCCTGCGAGCGGCAGCTGGAGCGGAATCTCCTGGCCGTTGCGCTCCACCGTGAGCGGCACGGTCGCGGTCCCGTCGATGCCCATCCGGATGCTGACCTCTTGCCAGTCCGGGTTATGCACCTTGTCGATCTGGACGATGCGATCGCCGCTCCGGATCCCGGCGCGCGCGGCCGGGGTATTCGCGGGCACAAAGTCGACGATTGCGGGGCCGTTGAGGTAGGTGTCCACCTCGTTGTGCATCATGTACAGCCCGGTCATCAGCGCGAAGGCGAGCAGAAAGTTGGTGACCGGGCCGGAGAAGCCGATCAGAATGCGCTGCCAGCGGGGGCGAGAGGTGAACTCATGCGGGTCGCCCGAGGCGGGCGCGTCGGTGAGGCCGGACTCGCCCGAATACTCGCCGGCCATTTTGACGTAGCCGCCCAGGGGCAGCAGGCTGATGCGGTAGTCGGTGTCGCCACGCCGGAAGCCGAACAAACGCTTGCCCATGCCGATCGAGAACACATCGACGCGCACGCCGCAAGCCTTGGCCGTGAGGAAGTGGCCCGCTTCGTGGACCAGCACCATGATGCCTAGGACCACAATGAAGGAGAGAATGGAAATCAGGGCAAACGACATAGGTTGATCATCAGTGCGAAACGGCGTTGAGGGCGACTGCTTCCCTGGCCCGCTCGCGCGCGTTCGCGTCCTCTTCGAGCACCGCTGCGATGGAAGCGGGAGTGACGGAAGGAGTTTGAGCGAGCACTTCCTCGATTGTACCCGCGATGGCCGTGAACCCTATCCCGCCGTCCAGGAAAGCCTCCACCGCGACCTCATCGGCGGCGTTTAGGGCGATAGGGTGCGCGCCGCCTGCTTCGGCGGCCTCGTAGGCCAGACGCAAGCAGGGGAAGCGCGCAAGGTCGGGCTGCTCGAAGTGCAAATCAGCGAGCGAGCGCATGTCGAAGTGCAACGAGGACTCGACCCGTTCGGGGTAGCTCAAGGCATATAGGATCGGCAGGCGCATGTCGGTGACGGAGATTTGCGCCAGGATGGAGCCGTCGATGTACTCGACTAGCGAGTGGACCGTGGACTGCGGATGCACCGTAACCTGCACCCGGCTGGGCGGCAGATCGAACAGGCGGCAGGCCTCGATGATTTCAAGCCCCTTGTTCAGCATGGTGGCCGAGTCGATGGTGATGCGGCGGCCCATGACCCAGGTGGGGTGCTTGAGCGCCTGCTCCGGGGTGATCGCGGCGAACCGGTCGAGCGGCAGCGTCCGGAAAGGCCCGCCGGACGCGGTGAGCCAAACGTTGCGAACCTCCTGCAATCGCCCGGCGCGCATACACTGGTGCACGGCGTTGTGTTCGGAGTCGATCGGCAGCAGGGGCACATTGCGGGCGCGGGCGGCGGCAGTGAGCAGGTCCCCGGCCGCGACCATGGCTTCTTTGTTCGCGAGGCCCACGGGCTTGCCCGCTTCCACAGCGGCGTAGGTGGCTTCCAGTCCGGCGACGCCGACGATGGCCGAAACCACAAAATCGACCTCGGGCAGGGTCGCCGCATGGACGGTCCCGCGGGGGCCCCAAACGACCTCGGTGCCGGTCAGGCCCTCCGCGCGCAGCCTGGTTCTCAGCTCGGCGGCCAGCTCTTCGGTCGCGAGTGACGCGACCTGGGGGCGCCAGCGCAGGCACTGCCTCGCGGCCTCCTCCACGTTGCGCCCGGCCGCGAGCGAGGCCACCGCGAACCGATCCGGGTACTGCTCCACGATGGAAAGGGTGCTTTGGCCGATGGACCCGGTCGAGCCCAGAATCGCGATCCGTTTCAAAACAAAGCCTTTACTGGAGGTTTACAGGGCCTGCTGCGCTAGAAGAGCGTACCACAGCACCGGCGCGGCCAGGAGCAGGGCGTCGATGCGGTCGAGCACACCGCCGTGTCCGGGCAGCAGCGTTCCCGAGTCCTTGACGCCCGCGCCCCGCTTGAGCGCCGACTCGAGCAGGTCGCCGAGCTGGGCGGCGACATTCAAGAGCACGGAAAGCAACAGGGTGCGCGCGACCGGCCCTGGATAGCTGAGCCAGTCAAAGCCGCCGCGGTTCAGCTGGGCCGCCGCATACACGAGTGCCGCGGTCACCAGCACGGTCCCGGCTACGGAGGCGACGGAGCCTTCCCAGGTCTTGTTCGGGCTCAGGCGGGTGAGCTTGTGCCTGCCGAAGTTGCGGCCGACGTAGTACGCGGCCACGTCGCCCGACCAGACGGACAGGAATAAAAACAGGAGCAGCGATGGCCCATTGCCTTGAGCCTCAATCAGCGGCAAGGTGGTAAGCGACCAGCCCGTGTACAAGAGCGCGAACACGGCAGCGGCCGCGGCCGGCAGCACCTGCGGGAAAGGCAACCGAAATGCGCAGATCGCGAGCATCAGAAAGGCGAGCGCGCCGAGCGCCGGCGCCGTGTACTCAGGCCGCAGCAGGGCGCAGGCAAACAAGAGGGCGGTGCCCGCAAGCACCGCGACCCGCGGCGTTCCGGGCGCGCCGTTCGCCTCCGCCAGCCCCAGGAACTCCCAAGCCGCAAGCCCGGAAACCAGTGCGGTCACGACGGTAAGTGCGGGCAGCGAATCCCAAAACACCAGAAACAGCACGAACGGGATCAAAACCGCCGCGGTGAGAACTCTTGTCATGTCCTTGAAAGCATAGCGCGTGGCCGCCGTTACGCATCTTTCGCATCGAACCAGGGTCTAAATAGGCGTGGACGCTCTTATTACCGAGGCGAGCGCCGCTCGAAAGGTACGCAAAATGAAACTTTTTTCTGCCGCGGGAGCCGCCGTTTTCTCGATCGCCGCGCTGCTGGGCTGCTCCGGCGCGTGGGCGCAGACCGAACAAGCCGGGCCGCAAGCGCAAACCGTTGTGACCGTTCTGCCGAAACGGGGCGAAGCCGTGGCGCCCATCGCGGCGAACACCCTCAAAGTGCAGCTCGACGGAAAAACCGTAAAGCCGACCGAATGGCGCCCCTACGGGCAGGGCGAAGTGCAGCTGGTGCTGCTGATGGACAACTCGGCGCGCTCTTCCTTCGGGCGCAATCTTGAAGATCTTTCCAACTTCGTCACGAATCTGCCGCCCAATGTTTCCATGGGGATCGCGTACATGCAGAACGGAGCGGCAGTGTTTGCCGGGCCGCTCTCGAAAGACCACGCCGAGGTGGCCAAGACGCTGCACCTGCCGTCCGGGGTGCCCGGCGGCAGCGCCAGCCCTTACTTTTGCCTGCAGGACCTGGCCAAGCGCTGGCCCGCGCCGCCTTCCGACGCGCGTCGTGAGGTGCTGATGATCACCGACGGCGTGGACCCGTACAATCTGCGCTACGACCCGGAAGACCCGTATCTGCGCGCCGCCCTCGACGCCTCGAACCGGGCCGATTTAGTCGTGTTTTCCATCTACTACCGCGACCAGGGACGCTTGAGCGGTACCTTTTACGAAACCAACGCGGGGCAGAACTATCTTTCGCAGGTGGCTGAAGCAACGGGCGGCAACTTGTATTACGAAGGGCTGACCAACCCGGTCTCGCTCACGCCGTTTCTGTCGGACCTCCAGCGCCGATTGGACAACCAGTACGAGTTGGCGGTGTCTGTAAAGCCGGCCAAAAAGGCCGACTTCGCCGAATTAAAAGTGAAAACGGACGTCGGCAGCGTGAAGCTGCAGGCGGCCAGCCGGATCGCAGTGGCTGCCGCCGGGTCCGCGACTCCATAGGGATGCGGGTTGCTGAGAAAAGTCCGGTTCAGGCCGGGCTTTTTCTCGGGCACTCCGGCTAACCCGCCGAAACGGGGGCGGCCCGGGCCGGTTTTTGCTTGGCCCAAACCAGCACCGGTCGCGCCAGCAACAGGGCCGCGAGCACGATCGTGATTGCGAGCGGGGCGCGGACCCCCGTCTTGACGATCCACCAGTAGTGGACCACCCCGGCGATCGCCGAAATGTAAACCAGGCGGTGCAGCCAAGCCCATCGCTTGCCGCCCAGCTTGCGGATCGACCAGGTGGTGGAGGTCGCGGCGAGTGGGACCATCAGCGCCCAGGCCGTGAAGCCGGCCCAGATGTAGGGGCGCTTTTCCAGGTCGTCCGCAATGGCCGGCCAGCTCCACGCCGCGTACAGCCATAGATAGGTCAGCAGGTGCAAGCATGCGTAGGCAAAGGCGTACAACCCCAGCATGCGCCGAAAACGGATCAGCCACGCGAGGCGCGGGGATAGGCGGCGCACCGGCGTGATCGCCAGCGAAATGACCAGGAGCCGCAGCGCGCCGAAACCCGTAAAGAAGGTGACGGTTTCGGTCGGGTCGGGGCCGAGCGCGGACGGGTCGGAGGTGGCGCTGAGGTAGAACCTCCAGACCAGCCATGCGAGCGGCCCCAGCGAAGCCGTGTGCGCCAGCCCTTTCAGACCCAAAATCCAGCGATTCGGCACCTGTTTTCAGCTCCTAGTAGTACTTTTTCAGGTCCATGCCCCGGTACAGCTTCGCGACCTGGTCGCCGTAACCGTTGAACATCAGCGTGGGCTGGCGCTGCTTCCAGATCGGCGCTCCGATTACCCGCTCCGTCTTCTGCGACCAGCGCGGGTGGTCGACGTTGGGATTAACGTTCGAGTAAAAGCCGTACTCGTTTGAGGCCAGCTCATTCCAGGTGGTCGGCGGCTCCTTGGCGACGAACTTAATCCTTGCGATCGCCTTGGCAGACTTAAAGCCGTATTTCCAAGGCACCACCACCCGCACCGGCGCGCCGTCCTGGTTGGGCAGGGTTTGCCCATACAGGCCGAAGGTCAGAAGGGTGAGCGAGTGCATGGCCTCGTCCATCCGCAGGCCTTCGGTGTAGGGCCAGTCGATGCCGCTGTCGCGCGACTCCGGCATCTCGCTCGGGTCATAAAAGCTGAGGAATTGCACGTATTTCGCTGAGGAAAGCGGCTTGCACTCCCGGATGAGCTCGGCGAGCGAGTACCCCACCCAGGGAATCACCATGCTCCAAGCTTCCACGCAGCGGAAGCGGTACACGCGATCCTCCTGAGGGCGGAACTTCACCAGCTCGTCGATCGAGAAGGTCCTCGGTTTTTCAACCAGTCCCTCGACTTTCACGGTCCAGGGAAAGGTTTTGAAGTGCTGGGAGTTCTGGGCCGGGTCACTTTTGCCGGTGCCGAATTCGTAATAGTTGTTGTAGCTGGTGATGTCCGTATAGGAGGTCGGGGTAAGCCCCGTCGTCGACAGCGGGCTGTGGACCGTGGCCAGCTTGGTCGCGGCTTCCACGGCCGAGCCCGGGCGCATGAGCCGTTTCCCTTCGAATGCAGCCAGCCCGGCAGTGGCTGCCGCGGCAGCCATGAACCGGCGTCGATCCCTCCAAACGTGCTGCGGGGTAATCTCAGAAGAAGCAATCGCGCCGGGCTTGCGAATCAGCATACACACTCCATGTCAGGCCCTGGATGGGGACGCCGCGGGCCACCTATTGGACGTCCGGCCTGCGTACATGAGAGTAACGCAACCGGCGGCCGCTCCGATGCGATCAAACCGTTCTCCGCCCCGACCGGCCGGCGCCCGAGATCAGGGCAGTAGGAGAGTGACATTCTGAGTATGGGTGATAGCGCCGCTGGTTAACTGAACCTGCACGGCGTAGGTTCCCGGGGTCGCGTCGGCTATGTGTGAACTGGAGCCGCACCCTGAAACCAGCGCCGCGGAGCCGAGCGTCGCGGCGGCCAGCAGAACCGAAGCAAGGGAGCCGGAAAGCTTGCGCCGCTTGCGCCAAAGCAGTGCGCTCCCGAGCAGACAGCCGCAGGCGAGCTCCCGGCCTCCGAGAGGCCAGGCTCGCGAAGAGGACTGCAGCGCCGCGGTGGCGGTGAAGGCCTGGATCGTCACGGTGGCCGCGACCGGCTGCTGATCGGATGTGAACGGCGCGCCCGCGAGCGAGCAGGTCGCGTTCCGCGGCAGGCCTTGGCAGCTGACCGCGAGATTGCCGACCAAGCCTCCCACCGGCGTTGCCTCGATCTGTACCGTGGCAGAGGCTCCGGGGAGCAGGCTGACCTGCTGCTGCTTCAAGACAAAGGAGAAATCCGGCGCGCTGTTCACGACGGAAAGCGCCGCGGACGGGGCCGAGGCAAGGAAGTTTGAGTCCCCGGAGTAGCTCGCCGTAACTATGTGGGCGCCGGGCGTCAGCGTCGAGGGAGTGAAATTACCCGTGGCGACTCCGTTGACCAGGGTTGCGGCACCGAACGGAACGCCCTTGTCAAAAAAGGTGACCGAGCCGGTCGGCGTGCCGCCGACCTGTGGGGCAACCGAGGCTTGCAGAGTGACGGTTCCACTCGCCTGAGTTTGGGACAGGGCCACGGTTGTGGTCGCGCGCGTGACGATAAGCGACGCGGTAAAGGTCGCCGGGGCGTAGTCGACCGCGTCTTGAGGTGCGAAGGTGATCGAGACCGGATTTTCGCCGGCCGGCAGCACTGCGCCGGGCGCGATGGAGTAGCTCACATTTCCGGCGACCGGAGCCGGAGAAAAGAGAGAGTACGGCTTCGGCAGAAGGTCCGGAAACTTCGCGACCAGGTCCTGCGCAACCTGCTCGGCGAGGTAATCGTGGCCGAGCGGGGTAGGGTGCCCTGCGAAGTAGAGATAGTTGTTGCCGGTGGTGGGGTCTGTTTCGCTTCCGTAAAACCACGCGTCCGCGCCCATGTCGGTGTAGCTGACGTTTGGCCCGGCGGCAGCAACTGCGGCGGCCATGGCCTGATCGATTGGGGGCGCGACGAACTGAGGCCCGTATAGGTACACGGGAACGGTGGGCAGGCAACTTTTGATCTCCGACAGGGTCGTGCCGACTGCGGCTTCCATGGCGGATTCAGTGGCGCCCCCGTCGTTGACTCCCCCCAAAAGAACGATCGCCTGGGGCGCGTTGGGGCAAACGTCGGTCAGCACGCGCTGAGGAAACGTGCGTTTCAGAGCATCCAGGCCGGTCACGGTGAACCCGGAGCCGCCGATTCCGTCATCCCACAGGTCCCAGTTGAAGTACTCGGCCAGCGTTTGCGGGTAGCCGGAGCCGTTAAGTCCGGTTTGCGCGGGCGGCAGGACGGGAGGAAAGATCGTGGGTCCGGTCCAGGAGTCGCCGAAGACGAAAACACGTTGGCCGAGGGGGGCTTGCGGGGCCGAGACGGCGTCACCCGCAGCGGTGTTGACGCCGAAAAACGGGGCGTTTCCGCTATCCGTGATCTTGATCTGGCGGACGCGCTTGTCCGGGAACTTGACCAGCACAAAGTTGCGGTGCGGATACGCGTTCGGCTCCGTGGTAGCATCGGCCGCCGTATACGCGCCGTCGACCCAGACCCGGTACTGCGCGCCGCGCGACTGGAGCACAAACTCGAACTCTTGGCAGTCACAGGTGAACGCGATGCGGAAGTCAAGCCCGTAGGGCGCCGGCTCTGCGCTGGTGTTATAGCCGCCCGCGGCGTTGGGGTCGGTGGTGGGACTCACGGTGCTGCCTTCGAAGCGAAACACGGGCGAACCGGCGGGGTAGGTCGGCGTCCCGGAAACGCCCAGCAGCGAGGTGTCGAGCTGACTGGTGACCGTCGCCTGGTCGGCGGAAGGGCTTACGACCGGCGCGGCTACGGCAGCGGCATTGAGCAGGGCCGAGCTGACCGGGGTTCCATAGGGGATGCTGGGCGGCGTCCAACTCAGGGTGGGGGTGGCCGACGTGGACTGAAACGAGAGCTGGGCCGAGGTGGGCGCGTAGTCGGCATTGCCGGCCTGGGCTGCGGTGATCGTGACGGCCCCGACCCCGGTCAGGGTCACGAGCCGGCCCTGGAGGGTTGCCGGGCCCTGCACCTGAAGCGTGACCGGGAGAAAGGCTGAGGAAAGCGCGATGGCCTGAAACGGCGCGGAAGTTACTGGGCGGTCCGCAATGGGGATGAACCGGATGCTTTGCGGCTTTGTGCCTTGCGCCCAAGCGGGAACGGCGGCGAGCAGGACGGCAAGGAACCACAAAAACAGCCTAGTCGGAGAGTGTTCCCTTCCGTGCATTGCGCAGTCCAGCTCCTGATGAGTCGATCTGACTGTACCAGATGGCAGCGGTTTGGAAGCCGAAAATCGGAGCCGCGCAGGTGACCAAAGGAATCTGAACGTGCGCTGCGAATCCTGGGAGCGGGTTTATGCTTTCGCCGCCTCCTGCAACGGAGGCAGCTCCGACCGGTAGCGGAGCATGAGCCACACCAGCTTGCGCGCGGCCCAGTAGCGGGGGACGTAGGCGCTGGGCTTGGACAGGCAGCGAAGAAGCCAGCCCATGCCGGTTTTGTCGGCCCAGGTCGGGATATGCACCTGATCTCCGGAGAGAAAAGCGATGGCCGCTCCGATGCAGTGGATCGCGGGCAGGTAGCCGAGCTGCCGCTTGAGAAAAAGGCCGAGCCGCTCCTGGGTGCCCCCGCCCACAGTGACCACCACGTGTCGGTAGCGATGCGCCCGCATCTTGGCGAGCAGGGCCTCATCGCGGATTTCGCCCTTGTACAGGGGCGCCATGTAGACATCGTCCTCGCGAATCGCAATGCCCTGCCCGCGCAGCCAGTGCAGGTTGGTTCTGGCGCTTTGGGGGCTGGCCATGATCCACAGAGTGCTGCCGGGCTCGCGCACATCCGGCTCCCGCAGCAGTTCCTTCAGGTATTCCAGGCCGGACACGCGCGGAACCCGATGGCGGCTGATGAAGTTCCAGATGATCACCATGAAAGCGCTGTCGGTGATGGCAAAGTCGGCGTGGAGCAGCGCTTCCCGGTACTCCGGATTGGTGGGCAGGTCCTTGAGGGCGGGCGCGGCGGGCACCACCAGCAGGCCGCCCTGTTTCATGCAATGAATCGTCTCCCGGGCAGTGCCACAGAAAAAGTCCACGCCCAAAATGCGCTGCACGCGCTGGGTTGCGATGGGATCCGGAGACATGGAGGCCTTTCGTATCGGGGTCGATGGGGCTGTGCTCTCTATTGTATCGGCAGCTTTTTCGCATGCTTGAGCGCGCAGGAAACATTCGCGCGAGTTCAACCGTTTTCCAGCCGAAGCCGTGACATCCGGGTAAACAGGTAGAATCAAGTAAGTGCCGCTTCCGAAAAGCGCGGCTCGGGAGCAAGAGCAGGCGGATGGCATGGCAACTCAGCAGAGGCGGCAGGCGTGTGAACCGGACCGTCGTGCTTTCGCTGGCCTGCTGGTCGGCTGCGACCGCCGGTTACTCGGAAGCTTGTACCGCGGGTCTGCCGGACGCGCCGCAAGCCTCGCAGCAGACCCCGAAGATCACGCCGCCCCCGCCGAAGCCCGGGCAACCCGACGACCAAACCTACAGCCTTTCCAACGCCGAGCACAAGAGAATCCTCGGCGTCATCCCGGCATTTTCGGTGGTGAACCGTCCGGGCGTTTACCAACCCTTGACGCCCAAGCAGAAGTTCCAGCTGTTTTGGAAGGGAACCACCGACCCGTACCTGTTTGTGCTGGACGCCTTCGTGGCCGGCATCGGCCAAGCCAAGGACAGCAACGCCGGCTATGGGCAGGGCGCGCAGGGGTATTTCAAGCGGTACGGCGCAGCCTATGCGGACACGTTTGACGGTAACTTTTGGGGCAACGCAGTGCTGACCACGGCTCTGCACGAAGATCCGCGCTACTTCCGCAAGGGTTCCGACTTCAGTGTGACGCACCGGGCGCTGTACTCCGCCGCGACCGCGGTCTGGTCCAGGGAGGATTCAGGCAAATACGGCCCGAACTTCGCCAATATCCTAGGCAATATCATCGCCGGCGGTATCTCCAACGTGTATTCCCCCTCGGCGGATCGGGGACTGAGCAAAACCTTCACCGGGGCAATCACAGTGACGGCGGAAGGCACGATCGGCTCGGAGCTTCAGGAATTCATTCCCGACATCCAGGGCCATTTCCTGCGCAAACGGCAGGAAAAGCGGCTCCGTCAGCTACAGCAGCAGCAGCGGCCTTAAATGCCCAGCCGCTTTACCTCGTCGTTGTAGTACTTGCGGTATAGAATGTTCCACTCCTGCGTGCCTTCTAGGATAATGCGCCGCTGCGAACTGATTTTGCCGCGCGCAGCCTGGTCGATGCGCATCTCCTCTGCCAGCAGGGTCTGGAGGTAGTTGCGGGCTTCCTTGCGAATGGTGTCGCGGTCTTCCTGAAACTCGACCTCGTCGATCCCGGCCAGAGTGTCGGCGATCGCGTGGGCCAGCTTGTTGACCTTGTCGGGCGAAATCCTCACAGCACCACCTTGTATTTACGCACCAGCTGCTGCTTTACCTTTTTAAACATTTCGCCGTACTCGGCGCCGGAGCGGCGCATGTCCTCCTGAATCTGCTCCAGGATGACCCGGACCTCCTCGTTGATCCTGTCTTCCAGCGCGAGCTCTTCCTGAATCGCGGCGGTTACGCGCTCCTCAACCGGCTTGAAAGTGCCGGTTTTGATCATCTTGGCTTGAATGAGGTGCTCGACGGTTTTGCGGCCCAGATAGCCGACGTACTCACGGGAGAAAATCATAGGCTTGGGGGCGAGTCTAGCATAGCGGCCCCCTCGCGCTCGTCCGGAGAACCTGAGAGAATGAGGTCTATGGTACAGGACAACCTGCACGGATTGAAGGACGACATGGTCGCGTTTCTTTCAGGCCACGGGCTCGGGCAGTTCCCCGGGTATGTGGGCGAGGACGTGCCGACGGTGCTGTGGGAGGACGACGAGGACCCGGACGGCTGGAAGCGCCTGGTCGAGACCGCGAAAGCGGCGGGCGCGCCGTTTCTGACCTTGAGCGACGTGACGCTCGAAAATGAGGAGCTGGACGCGATGGTCGAGCGGCTCCGCGAGCAGAACTTCCCGGACGAGGACGCGCCGGAGTTCGACGAGGTGGATGCCTTGCGCGAGCATGTGGGCAAGGTCGGCTTCGTCCAGATCGGCTTTGTGCATCATGGAGTCGCGTTCTTGCATGAAACCGCGAGCGACTGGTATGAGCGTTACGAAGAACTGCTGGAAGCGATGGAGGAGTTCGGCATGGGCAACGTGATGTTCGACGAGGACGAGGAAGCCTAGCCTGCTTGCAAGCCGCCTCTGAAGCCCCCGCCCGCGCCAAGCGTTGGCTGCTGCCTAAACCGGAACCCGCGCCGGCCGCGGAGCTGGCACGGGAACTGCTGCTTCCCTTCCCCCTCGCCGAGCTGATGATTGCCCGCGGTTTTCGCACCGCGGCCGCGGCTCGCGCGTTTCTTGCGCCCTGTGTGGACCAGCTGCACGACCCGCTCACCATGCTGGGCATGGACCGGGCGGTCGCGCGTCTGCGGGCGGCCATCGCGGCGCGGGAGCCGATCCTGATCTACGGCGACTACGACGTGGATGGCACGACCGCAGTGGTGCTGCTCAAGACCGCCATCGAGCGGCTGGGCGGCACAGTGCGATTCCATGTGCCGCACCGCCTCCGCGAGGGCTACGGGATGCAGCGCGAAGTGCTGGAGCGGGCTGCAGCCGTCGGCGTCCGACTGGTGGTGAGCGTGGACACGGGCATTCGCGCATTTGCCGCGGCTGAGGCAGCGGAGGCCCTGGGCCTGGACCTCATCGTGACCGACCACCATCTGCCCGATGGCGCGCTGCCCCGGGCGGTCGCCATTCTGAACCCCAACCAGCCCGGCTGTGCGTACGAGTGCAAGGGGCTGTGCGGGGCGGGGGTCGCGTTCAAACTCTCGCAGGCGCTGCTGGAGGCCGCGGCGGTCGAGGATTCGGCGGCCCGGGAGACACTGCGGAGCAAGGTGCTGCCGTCGTTTTTAAAAATGCTTGCCATCGCCACGGTGGCCGACGCGGTGCCGCTGACGGGGGAGAACCGGGCGATCGTCGCGTTGGGGCTCCAAGCGCTGCACCGGCCGGCAAGCCCGGGGTTGCGGGCGCTGCTTGCCGTCGCGCAGCTGGACCCGGCAAGGAAGCGCTTGAGCGCCATGGATGTGGGTTTTCGGCTGGGGCCGCGCATCAACGCGGCCGGCCGCATGGACGTCGCCAACGATGTGGTCGAGCTGTTTACCACGCGCGACCCGGCGCGCGCGCGGGAGCTGGCCGCGAAACTGGACGGGCTGAATACCGATCGGCGCAATACCGAGGCCGCAGCGCTGCGCGGGGTGGTGGCGCGCCTGGAGGAGCCCGAGTTTGCCCAGGCCCGCTGCCTGGTCCTGGATGGCGACGGCTGGCACCGCGGCGTGATCGGCATCCTGGCCTCGCGCGTTGTGGACACTGCGGGAAGACCCGCGCTGGTGATCGCGCACGAGGACGGCGAGGCGTACGGCTCCGGGCGCTCCGTCGAGGGATTTCACCTGCTGCAGGCGCTTGAAAGCTGTGCGGAGCTGTTCACGCGCTTCGGCGGCCATGCGCACGCGGTGGGGTTTTCGCTACCCTCGGACCGGGTTGCCGCGCTGCGCGAGCATTTAGTCAAGTACGCGGCTTCGCACCTGCGCGACGAGCACCTGGCGCCCCCGATCCATTGCGACGCAGAGCTGCCGTTTGACCGGCTGACCCCGGCGCTGCACCGGGCCGTCCGGCAGATGGAGCCGTTCGGGATGGAAAACCCGGAGCCCGCGTTTGTGGCCTACGGTGTGCTTCTGGAAGCCGAGCCGCGGCCGATCAAGGAGCGACATTGCAAGCTGCGTCTGCGGCAGGGCGACGCGCGTTTCGCCGCCTTGGGTTGGGGGTGGGCCGAGCGGGCCGCCGCGCTCGGACTGGCGGCCGGGGATCGCGTCGACCTGGTCTATCGGCTGCGCGAGAACGAGCACCCGGAGTATGGCGGGCTGGAGCTTGAGATCGTGGACCTGCGCCGGGCGGAGTGGCCCAGCATACACGGCGACCTGCTACTATCGCCGCATCGATGACGCCGGTTGCGAAACGCGGATTCTTCCTCACATTCGAAGGCCTCGACGGCTCCGGCAAATCGACCCAGCTGCGCAAGCTCGCCGAAACGCTTTTCACGCAGGGACTCCCGGTGCGCGAAACCCGGCAGCCCGGCGGCACCGAGCTGGGCGAGGGCCTGCGCGCTCTTCTGGTGGAGGCGAAAACAGGCGCGCCCGTCGCCCCATTGGCCGAGTTGGCGCTGATGTTTGCCGATCGCGCGCAATTGATCGTGGAGGTGGTCGCGCCGGCGCTCGCGGCCGGCGAACTGGTGCTGTGCGACCGTTGGACCGACTCCACCGTGGCCTACCAGGGCGGCGGCCGAGCGCTCGGAGCCGAGCCCGTCTTGCGTTTGCACAAGGAGCTTTTGGGCGGTCTCGATCCAGACCTGACCATCCTGCTTCTGCCGCCGCTCGCGGTAGCGCTCGCGCGAGCGCGCCGGCGAAATGAAAAGCACTTCGCGCGCACCGGCCGCGAGGAAAGCCGGTTCGAGTCCGAGGCTGACGCTTTTTTCGAGCGCACCCACGCCGCGTACCGACAGCTGGCCGCGCGCGCGCCTGTGCGTGTGGTGGTAATCGATGCGGATGAATCGATTGAGGCCATCCACGCGCGTATCGTAAGACTGGTAGAGGAGCGCCTGGCCCAGTGGCGCGCGCTTTAACCAGAAGCCCATGGCGACGACCCTTTCCCAGCAACCGCCCCAGCAACCGCCCGATCAGCCGATCATCGAGCGCGGCGAGTTCCGCTACCCGCCCGGCCTGCGCCGCAACCTTCCCTTCTACCTGTTCAGCCGGTTTTTCCGCGCGAGCAACCCCATCCTGCTCTTCGAATACCTGCAGCAGCAGTACGGCGCCGTTTCCCACTACCGTCTGGGCCCCAACCACATCGTTTTCCTCAACGACCCCGAGCTCATCCGCGAGGTCCTGATCACCAAGGCCCCGCTGTTCATCAAGGAGCGCACCCAGCGTCGCATGAAGATCCTTTTGGGCGAAGGCCTGATCACCAGCGAGGGCGAGCAGCACATGCGCCAGCGCCGCATCGCCGCGCCCGCGTTTCACCGCCAGCGCATCGCGGCCTACGGCGACATGATGACCGCGCGCGCCGCGACCATGCGCGATGAGTGGCGGCCCGGCATCGAGATCGACGCGGTCGCCGAAATGATGCGCCTCGCGCTCCAGGTAGTCGCGCGCACCATCTTCGACACCGACGTGACCGAGGACGTGCAGACCATCAACACGGAAGTGAACGCGATCATGGGCCTGTACAACTTCCTGATCGCGCTGCCCAAGGCCGAGTCGCTGCTGCACCTGCCGATCCCGGGGCTGATGCGCTTTAAGCGCGCGCGCCGGCATTTGGACGCGGTGGTTCACAAGATGATCGACCAGCGCCGCGCTTCCGGCGAGGACCGCGGCGACCTGCTGTCGATGCTGCTCGCCTCGCGCGATGAAGACCAGAGCGCGCTCAACGACGAGCAGGTCCGCGACGAAGTCACGACCATCTTCCTCGCCGGGTACGAAACCGTAGCCAACGCGCTCGCCTGGACCTGGTTGCTGCTGGGGCAGAATCCCGAGGCCGAAGTCGCTTTGCACAAGGAACTCGACGAGGTGCTCGTGGGCCGCCTGCCCACCCTCGCCGACATTCCGAACCTACGCTATACCGAGATGGTCCTGTCCGAGTCCATGCGGCTCTATCCTCCGGCCTGGGCGATGGGCCGGCAAGCCACCGCGTCGGTTGAGATCGGGCCGTATCGCCTGCCTGCGGGCACATACTTTTTCTTCAGCCAGTACATCATGCAGCGCACTTCGGAGCACTTCCCCGACCCGCTGCGATTCGACCCGGAACGATTTACGCCGGAAGCGAAAGCGGCGCGCCCCAAGTTCGCGTATTTCCCGTTCGGCGGGGGCAGCCGCCAGTGCATCGGCGAGTCATTCGCGTGGATGGAGGCAATCCTGATCACCGCGACCATCGCGCAGAAATGGCGTCTGCGTCTGGTTGCGAACCAGCCTGTGGGCGTGGTGCCGAAAATCACTTTGCGGTCGAAATACCCGATCCGGGTGGTGCCGGAGCCGCGGGCTTGAATTTGGCGGGAAGCAAACAGCGCACCATGCCCGGCGGACGCGCCGCTCTCGCGAGCCTTCCGCGCGGCGCCGGCGGGCGCGCCCTGTGCCGCTGGTGCGCGCTTGAAGTGCCCGCACGCCGCCGCAGCTTCTGCTCGGAGTTCTGCGTCCACCAGTGGCGGCTGCGTACCGACCCCGGCTATCTTCGCGGCCAAGTGCTGGCCCGCGACCGGGGCATCTGCGCGCGTTGCACGGTCGACACGCTCGCGGCCTACCGACTCCTGCGCCGCGCCCGCGGCGAGCGCCGGGCGCAGCTGTTTGCCGTCTGGCGCCTCAAGCGCCTCGGCCGCAAAAGCCTGTGGGACGCCGACCACATCCTGCCCGTGGCCGAGGGCGGCGGCGAGTGCGACCTGGACAACCTGCGCACCCTGTGCCTGCACTGCCACCGCGTTGTCACTGCTGAGCTGCGCGAGCGCCTGCGCGCCGCTGGTACCATCAGCGAAGAGTGCCCGGATGGCGAAACCGGCAGACGCAGCGGACTTAAAATCCGCAGACCTTAATCGGTCGTGGGGGTTCAAGTCCCCCTCCGGGCACCAATGCAGCCCAAGCGACGAACACTCAAAGGAATGCCTCTCCGCCGAACGGGTACCTAAACCTAGGCGTTGGTCGGCTGCGGCTCCGGCATCGCTGAGTAGTGGTGATAGGGCAATGGCGAGCTGGGCCAATGTGAAATCACCGGCGGAGACGGAGCGCAGCTGTACTCCACTACCGCGGGGCCTTCTCGGGATTGCGCGAATTTTACTTCCGGACTTCAAATCTTTGCGGGTCCACAAAACACAACTAAGCAACCGTTCTTGTTAAGGAACATCCCCGCTGCACCCTGACCGGCACATACGCGCCCCCGTTTCGCTCCATCGTCAATCAAGACGAATGACCGCGCCCTGGAACCAGCCCTGACATACGGTCCCCCGCACTCGCTTGCCGGCTATGCTGATTGCCTCAAATCCGGTTCGGAACGGCTCGCCGTCCGCGCAACCGAGCGGGTGGACTCCGGTGATGCGAATCTGCGAATACCCGAATGCCACGAGCACACGGCGCGCCGTCGCGGGCCGGGGCATCAGGTGAAGGTCTTCGACCGCAATCGACGCCAGGACGATGCCCAGCAAGGTCACCAGGATCACAGCGCTCCCGAGTTGTGCCTTCCAACGGCTGCTCACGGCGCGGCCCTTCCCTTTGCTGCCCTTCCGCTCAAGACGCGCCTCAATGCAAGCTGCCGACCCGCCCTCATTGTAAAGCGCCGCGGCGATGCCATCCGAACGCTCGACCAGGCTGCACCAGCCTGCACCAGCCGGCAGCGCTGATCGGCGATGCTCCATGCACAAGGGCGCATGAGGGGATGGCTCGAGAGATTTCGCGAGGATTGGTCGCTGCTGGAGCAAACCGGGAGCGCCTGCGCGCACAGGAGCAACTCGCCGCGCAAGAACAGGACCACAGCGGTCGGCCCGGACACTCGTGTCTCAGCCCGCGGTCTGACTGGCTTGAACGGCTTCGGTCTGCGCAGCGCCGGTGTTTGCAATCTTGCCCATGGCCCGCACGCCGGCCCACCGCCGGTGCTGGGCTTCGGCGATCCGTCGGCGACCCTCGTCGGATAAGTTGCGCGGCTTCATCGGCAGCATGCTCATGTTACCCGCGAGCGTCCGCAACTGGTCCCGAATCGCTTCCAAACGCCGGATCTCTTCGTCCACTGCCCGGATCATTTCCCTGCGTGTCATACAGAGGAAACGCAGGCCGGGGCCGCTCCGGATTGCACTGCCTCGGAAATAATTCGGGTGCGCGCGCGCTAACCCGGAATTACTCAGAAGTTAAAGCCGCCCGGCCCCGGCCAGCGCAGCGATCTCCCGATCCGTGAACACCCGCGAGCGGATGTGAAACCGCACTCCTTCCGGGCCTTCCAGCGAAAACATGCCCCCGCGCCCCGGCACCACGTCGAGCGTGAGCTGCGTGTGCTTCCAGTACGCCCACTGCGAGCGGCTCATGTAAAACGGCGTCCCGCAAACCTCGCCCAGGAGGACGTCGCTCTCCCCCAAGGGAAATTCGCCCCGCGGGTAGCACATCGGCGACGAGCCGTCGCAGCATCCGCCTGACTGGTGGAACATGAGCTCCCCATGCCGGCGGGCGAGCTTTGCGAGCAGCGCCTCCGCCGCCGGCGTACACAGGACCTGCGCCGGGATCTCCATGTCCTAAAAGAACCCCAGCGCGTTGGGGCTGTAGC
>CAXTRW010000033.1:0-6345 GCA_964246765.1 uncultured Acidobacteriaceae bacterium
CCCGTGGCCGGCTAACGTGCGCGAGCTCAAGAATATCGTCGAGCGCATGCTGATCCTGAACCCGCAGGTGCAACGTTTGGAGCGCAGGCACCTGCCCGCGCCCATGCTGCGGACCGGGGTTCGCGTCGCGCCCGCCGAGGAGTTTGCCTCGCTGCAGCAGGCCCGGGAGGCGTATGAGCGGGATTTTATCCTGAAGAAAATCGACGAGTGCCACGGAAATATGAGCCGGGCTGCGGAGGCATTGGGGTTGGAACGGAGCCACTTATACCGCAAAATGCGTGCGTTGGGGATGGCTGTGCGGGACGCGTAACCGGCCCGGCTGCTACCACCTTTGGGCGAGTAAAGGCAGAAGAAAGGGCCCGTTTTCTGACGGGCCCGACGAGGCGAACGGTATGGGAAGGAGCCAGTGCGGATAGGGTGGCAGGCCTGGAAGGCCTGAGCTTGAGGGTGTTGCCAGGGAAGACTGCGGGACGCGCGCCTCGGTTGCTTGGTGCGAGTATAAGCGCATTTGGGGCGGTTTTGCGCGCTTTGCCTCTGGAAAACCGGTTCGGAAACAGGAATGCCGTCTGCGATTTCTCGCTGCCGCCCCCCCCGCCAGTAGAGGCCGACGCCCACGGCGACGAAAAGACCATAAATCGCGCGCTTGGCAAGATGCCTCAAGTGCGGGATGCCACTTCCGGGGGAGCCTACCCGAAAACGCTCAAAGCCGCGCGCAACGCCGGAAGATGCGGGCGCGGGCCGGCCGGGCGTGGCGTAATCCTCGCCGGTTACACTTGGGGGTGATGGCCTCTGTGTTCGCAATCGTTCCCGCTGCCGGGCTGGGCACGCGGATGAGCTCTATCGGCGGCGCGCCGAAGCAATTTCTTGAGCTGGGCGGGACGCCTATTCTGGTGCACACGATAGCGGCGATTGCTTGCGCGGCGGAGATTGCCGGCATCTGGGTAGCGGTGCGGCCGGGGGAGCAAACGCGCCTTCAGGATCTGCTTCAGGCGCACGCGGCATCGCTTCCGGCGCAGGTGCCGGTGCACATCGTGGTGGGCGGAGACACGCGTCAGGCCAGCGTGACGCGGGCGCTGGAGGCTATTGAGTGCCCGGACGACGCGGTGGTGCTGGTACACGATGCGGTGCGCCCTCTGGTGGAGCCGGCGGCGATAGACCGGGTTGTAGCCGCAGCGCGAAAGCACGGGGCGGCGATTGTGGCGGTGGCGGCTACGGACACGATCAAGCAGGTGGAGCGCACGGCGCAAGGGGCGCTGATCACAGGAACGCTTCCGCGCGAAAGCATCGTGCAGGCGCAAACCCCGCAGGCCGCGCTGGCCGGGCTGCTACGCCGGGCTGTAGCCGAGGCGGAAGCGGACGAGTTTGCCGGCACCGATGAGGCTGGTTTGCTGGAGCGGGCGGGCATCCCGGTCGCGGCGGTTCCGGGCGACGCCTCAAACCTGAAGATCACCCGCGCTGCCGACCTGCCGCTGGCAGAGTGGTATCTGGCGCAACGCACAGGAGGAAGCCGATGAGTATGCGCATTGGGCAGGGGTATGATTCGCACGCGTTCCGGGCCGGGGTGCCGCTGCGCATCGGCGGGCTCGCGATCGAGCACGGGGACGGCCTGGCCGGTCACTCGGACGGCGACGTGCTGCTCCACGCGCTCACCGACGCGCTGCTGGGCGCGGTGGCGGCAGGCGATATTGGGACGTTTTTCCCGCCGAGCGACCCGCGCTGGAAGGACGCCGAGTCGTCGATTTTCCTGAACCTGGCGCTCGAGGAGATCCAGCACGCGGGGTACCGGATCGGGAATGTGGACGCGACGCTGGTGCTGGCCGCGCCGAAGATTTCGCCAATCGCGGGCGAAATGCGGGAGCGCCTGGCGATCTTGCTGGACGTGATGCCGAATGTGGTGAGCATCAAGGCAAAAACGCCCGAAGGCCTGGGTCTGGACCACGTGGCGCAGGCGCATGCGGTGGTGCTGCTGGAGCGGGTGGAGGCGCCCGGGTCCGCCGCGGTAATGGCTGAGCGCGAGGAACTGCCGGAGGAGATAGGGATCGATGGAGAGCTGGACGATCTGGTAACGGAGACGGTGCGCAGGGAACAGGGCAAGCGGACGGTGGTGCCGGTGTTCGATACGGAGGATATTACCTAATCAACAAATGGTTCCGCCTGCGGTTCGCGGCAGCTCGTGTTTCGGCTAGGCTGGGGGTGAGTAGCCGCTTGCCCGAGCTCTTCAACTACGAGCTCAGTGGGAGATGAGCCGTGGCGCATGAAAAAGAAATAGAAAGCCTCCGAGCACAAATCCGCACTCGCAAGACTGGAATCCATCGATCACTGTTGGGCGTTACCGTTTCAAGCCCCTTTACGCTGATGACCGGTCCGCTTTGGCTGGATGCAATTCTCAGCGCGGTATGCGCGGGATTGATCTTGAACGCACTGAAGCTGCTGTTTGAGGTTCACAACAAGACCGAGGCGCTTGAAGCGCTGCTGGCACGCAGAGAGGCTGCACGGTTGGCCCGTTTGCGCGAGCTGGCAGGCTAAGCGGTCGAGGTTTCCACCGGGCTTGCGAACCCGAGCAGGCTTGTGCTCGCTCGTCCCAAGGCAAGATGCCTGCGCGCGATACACTCGCGCCATGCTCTTTCGCGCGCTCGCTGCCGCTTCCCTGCTGTTTCCGCTTGCACTTCACACGCAGATGCAGTCTGAATGGGCCACGCCGACCGAGGCGAGCGGCTATCACACGACTCCGGATTACGACCGGACGATGGCCTGGCTGCGGCGGGTGGCCGCGGCCGTTCCGGGTGAGGTGAAGATTGAGGCGTTTGGGAAGGCGGGTGAGGGGCGGGAGCTGGATTTAGTCATTGCCTCGAAAGATGGGGTGTTTGATCCGGCTGCTCTGCACGCGGCAAAGCGGCCCATCGTGCTGGTGCAGAACTGTATTCATGCGGGCGAGCCGGACGGCAAGGACGCCTCCCTGGCGCTGCTGCGGGATATGGTGATTACAAGAACGCAAGCGAAGCTGCTGGACCGCGCGGTGTTTGTGTTTATCCCTGCCTACAACGCGGATGGGCTGGCGAGGATGTCGGCGTACAACCGCATCAACCAGAACGGACCGGAGGAGTCAGGGTGGCGTGGGAATGCGATCAACCTGAACCTGAACCGGGATTACATGAAGGCGCAGGCACCGGAGACGCGGGCATTTTGGGCGATGTGGGAGCGGTGGCTGCCGGATCTTTTCGTGGACGACCATGTGACGGACGGTGCGGACTACCAGTACGACGTGACGTTCTCGATCGACCACGGGCCGGATGTGGACCCAGGAATTGCGGCTTGGGTGCAGGGCACGCTGACGCCGGAGTTGCAAGCGGGCGTGGACCGTGCGCCGGGGCACCTGGCTTCGCCCAGCTACCTGGAACTGGTCGATGAAAATGATCCGGCAAAGGGGTTCGCATACTTCGCGGACCCGCCGCGGTACTCGTGCGGTGCGATGATTCTGGGAAACCGGCCGTGCATGCTGGTGGAAATGCACATGCTGAAGGACTACCGGACGCGGGTCGAGGGGAACACGGTCCTGCTCGAAACGCTGCTGCGGACGGTGAACCGAGACGCGGACAAGCTGCTGGCGCTGAACGCGGCGGCGGATGCGCGTGCTCAGGAGACAGCGGGCAAGACCGTGCCGCTGGCGCTCGCGTGGGACGGGGATACAACGCCGTTTCAGTTCCACGGCTACACGTACACGCGCGGGGCAAGCGCGATTTCCGGGGGCCCAATGGTGACGTACTCGCACACGCCCGCGACGTATGAGCTGCCGTTCCAGAGCGGGGCGAGGGTGGTCGCGAGCGCGGTGGCGCCGGCGGGGTACATCATCCCGGCCCAGTGGACTTCAGTGATTGAAGTGCTGCGGGCGCATGGTGTGGCGCTGCGGACGTTGTCTTCGGCCTGGACGGGGACCGTTGAACAGTACATGTGCGGGGGAATGGTATGGCAGCGGCCGCCGTTTGAGGGGCGGCATCCGCTGTTCGCGGGCGAGGCTGGTCCGCCGGACGCGGGGCGCTTTGGCAAGTGCGAGGTGAGCACGGTGACGGAGAGCTTTGCGGCGGGTTCGGCTGTGGTGCAGGTCGATCAGCGCTTAGGCCGGGTTGCGGTGCAGTGGCTGGAGCCGGCGGGGCCGGATTCGGCCATGGCGTGGGGGTTTTTCGACCCAATCTTCGAGCAAAAGGAGTATGGCGAGCCGTATGTGGTCGAGAAACTGGCGCGGCGGATGCTGGCGAACAACCCATTGTTGAAAGCGGAGTTTGAAACACGCTTGCAGGACGATCCAAAGTTCGCGGCTAGCCCAGAGGCGCGGCTGAAGTTTTTCTATGACCGCTCGCCGTGGTATGCGGCGAATCGGGTGGGCGTGTATCCGGTGGGGCGGCTGCGGAGTCTGGATGGACTGCCAGTGCAATAAAGGCAAAACCGCCTGCGCGGCTGGCGCCCACTTCGTGGGGAGTTTTTGTTCTGAGCTGCCAACCTCCGTGAGCCTTCCGTTGGTCGGCATCAGTAACGCCAACCGCGACTAACGGGGGCACCCCAAACCCCAGAAAGACCCGCCACGAAGTGGCCGCCTCCCGCGCAGGGTTCTTGCTTTGTTAGTTTTTATGTATGTCTGCCACCCCGCTCCGCGTCCGCATCGCCCCGTCGCCCACTGGCGACCCGCATGTCGGCACTGCCTACATCGCCCTGCTCAACTATCTATTCGCCGCCCAGCGCGGGGGCAAGTTTATCTTGCGCATCGAGGACACCGACCGCACCCGCTATGTGTCCACCAGCGAGCAGATGATCTTCGACTCCCTGCGCGCGCTTGGGCTCGCCTGGGATGAGGGTCCGGACGTCGGCGGGCCTTACGGGCCGTACCGGCAGTCGGAGCGGACGGAGATTTACCGCGAACACGTTGAAAAACTGCTTGAGAACGGGGCTGCGTACCGCGCGTTTGAAACGCCGGAGGAGCTCGAAGCCGAGCGCAAGGCGCAGATGGCAGCCAAGCAGCCTGCGAAGTACAACGGGCGCTCGCGGCACCTCACGCCTGCGCAGGTGGACTCTGAGCTGGCCGCGGGCAAGCCGTTTACGGTGCGGCTCAAGGTGCCGGATTCGGGCGCGACCACGTTTCGCGACGAGCTGCGCGGGGATATTACGTTCGACCATGCGAACGTCGACGACCAGGTGCTGCGCAAGTCCGACGGCTTCCCGACCTATCACCTGGCGAACGTGGTGGACGACCACCTGATGGGCATTACGGACGTGATCCGGGCGGAGGAGTGGATCAGCTCGACGCCCAAGCATGTGCTGCTTTATCGGGCGTTTGGGTGGGAGCTGCCAAAGTTCTGGCACATGCCTCTGCTGCGGAACAAGGATAAATCGAAGATCTCGAAGCGCAAAAACCCGGTGAGTTTGAATTACTACCGCGACTCGGGATTTCTGCCGCAGGCGATGCTGAACTTTCTGGGACTGATGGGCGGCGGGATGCCGCAGCTCACCGAGGCCGAAATCGCGAGCTCGGGGGCGAGCACCAAGGAGTCGGACCTGTTTTCGCTCGAGGAGATGCGGGAGCGGTTCGATTTTTCGCGCATTTCGCTGGGCGGCCCGGTGTTTGACTTGGCCAAGCTGCGATGGATGAATGGGGAGTATATCCGCAAGCTTTCGCCTGAAGACTTTTTCGGGGCGATGCGGGCTACGGTTTTTTCAGACGCGTACTTGAGGGCGATTGCGCCGCTGGTGCAGACGCGGATCGACACGCTGGGCGGATTTGGGGATTTGTCGGATTTCTTTTTCAAGGACAATGTGCTGCCGCCGGAGTCCGTATGGCTGCCTAAGAAACGCGGGCCTGAGGAGACGCTGGCTTTTGCCGGGGAGCTGCTCGCGGTCTTGGAGGGCGTGGCCTGGGAGTCCTCTTTTATTGAAGCGGAGATGCGGAAGCTGGGCGAAGCGAAGGGGTGGAGCGTGAAGGAAAACTTCATGCTTCTGCGGGCGATTTTGACGGGGAGCGCGCAGTCGCCGCCGCTGGTAGAGAGCCTGGTGGTGTTTGGAAAAGCGCGGTCGCTGGATCGGGTGCGGCGTTTCTTGGAGGCGCAAAAGAAGCCGGGGCGCAAGTAGTGACTAGCGGGTGACGACGTCGAGCGCGACGGGCGCGTTCTTTGGGGGGAAACAGGTATCGGCGTCGCAGGCCTGATAGCGAAGCGCGGCCTGGAGCATGTGCTCGCCGGGACGGGTGGCTGCAAGGCGGGCGTGAAGGATGAGCTCGCCCGAGTAGACGCTGAGCTTCTCGTTGGGAAAGGCTTTGGAGCTGAACTCCGTGCCGGGTGGGAAGGCTACGGCCTGCACATC
>CAXTRW010000033.1:6407-19937 GCA_964246765.1 uncultured Acidobacteriaceae bacterium
AAAGCGTGACCTGTTCGGGAAATTGGTAGGCGACGGGGTCGGTCGCGGCTTTCGGGCCGGTTTGCCAGGGTAGCTGCTGCGCGGCCGCGAGCGGAAGCAGGGCGGCGAGGAGGAATTTATGCGCCACTGCGGATCGCTTTCTCGATGTCGGCTTCGGCTTCGTTTTTGCTTCCCGCGCCGGTGATGACGGCAACGACCTTGCCAGTGCGGTCGATGTAAAAGGACTGCGGGAGGTAGTCGATGCCGCCGTACTCTGCGGAGATGGTGTCGCCGCCGAGCAGGATCGGGTAGTTGATGTGGAGCTTTTGGGCGGCGGCGGTGATGGCGGCTTTTTGCCCGGCGGCTTTCGCGCCCGCGTCGAGATTGTCAGAGGAAACGCCGAGGATTTCAAAGCCCTGCGGGGCGTATCTGGTGTGCAGATCCGTAAGCCAGGGAATTTCGTACTTGCAGGGGCCGCACCAGGTGGCCCAGAAGTTCACCAGCACGGGGCGGCCACGGTAGCTCGATAGGGAGACATTCTTGCCATCGGTCGAGACGAGCTGGAAGTTGGGCGCGGGCTTGCCCAGCAGCGCGTTGGGCGGCCCATCGCCTGCGGTGCCTTCGGGCGAGGGCGTGGCCGTGCCGCCGTCGGGGGTTAGGACCAGTTGCTGACCCGGCGGGGTCACCTGCGCGATCTTTTCGTTGCGGCGCACGTGGTAGTTGGAGACGCCGGCCCAGATGATCAGCCCGAACCCCACCAGCATGAGAAAGATCACGACGGTTCTGCGGATCATGGACGACTCCTTGCCCCCATTCTATGGGACGCGCTTGCACCCGAACCCAGCCGGTGCTTTGATGGAGAGCGGTATGATGACCCCGCAAACACCCGCGGAGCTGGTGCGCACGGAAGCCGCGGCGCTGACCGCATTGGCCGATCGGCTCGAAAGCTCGATGGCCGCGCCGTTTGAGCAGGCGGTCGGGCTCTTGCTACAGTGCCGGGGACGCGTGGTTGTGACGGGAATGGGCAAGAGCGGGCTGATCGCGCAGAAGATCGCGGCAACGTTATCGTCAACGGGGTCCCCTGCCCTGTTTCTGCACCCGGCCGAAGCGGTACACGGCGACATCGGCATGCTCGCGCCGGGGGACGTGGTGGTGGCGCTTTCAGCGAGCGGTGAAACGGAGGAGCTGCTGCGGCTGCTCGCGACGATCAAGCGCGTGGGCGACGCGCTGATTACGTTTTGCTGCAATGGGGATTCGACCCTGGCGCGGGCCAGCGATGTGGCTTTGGATTGCTCGGTGGCCCAGCCTTCGCTTGGCGGTTTGGCAGCGGACACTTGTGGGCTGGGGCTTGCCCCGACGGCCTCGACAACCACCATGCTCGCACTGGGCGATGCGCTGGCCATCGCGGTTTCGCTGCGCAAGGGGTTCCGCGCCGAGGACTTCGCGCGGCTGCACCCCGGCGGCCGGCTGGGCAAACAGCTCGCGCCCGTGCGGGAGCTGATGCACACGGGGGAGCGGGTTCCTCGGGTGGGGCTCGCGACGCCGCTGGGCGCGGTGATGGACGAGATGACACGCAAGGGACTGGGGATGACGGTGGTGCTGGATGCGGCGGGACGGCTGGCCGGGGTGGTCAGCGATGGAGACCTGCGACGGCTGCTGGTGGCCCACGGAGGCGCGGCGCTCGGGTTCACAGCCGGCGAGGTGATGCACCGCGAGCCGCGAACGATCGATGCGGAGGAGCTGGCCGCGCGGGCGCTCGCGGAGATGGAGCGGAGCCGGATTACTTCGCTGGTGGTGCCGGGGGCGGATGGCGGAGTCGCGGGCGTGCTGCACCTGCATGCGCTGTGGGGGATGGGGTTGGTTTAGGTTGCACTTGCGCCACAAAGGGACTAACTTGGTCTAGCGAGGAGGTTAACGATGGAGTATTCCGTGCACCAGGCAAAGACACAGTTTTCGAAAATTTTGGCGGCGGTCGCGCAGGGCGAAGAGGTAATTATCACCTCGGGGCGCGCTCGTAAGCGGGTTGCCAAGGTGTCGCGAGTAGAGGAGCCTAAGCGCAGCCCTCTGGGATTTGCGAAGGACATCCTTCCCACGCCCCTCGGTGCTGAATTCTTCGAGCCTTTGCCGGAGGAAGAACTGCGGCTTTGGAACGGAGAGGGTGATTGAGGTATCTGCTCGATACGCACACGTTGATTTGGGTCGCCATGGAAGACCGAAGGCTTTCCCCGGCCGTCGCCTCGTTGCTTGTATCCAACCCCGGTTCTGCGTGTGTCTCCGCTGCTTCGGGCTGGGAGATCGCAACAAAAAACCGGCTTGGAAAGCTCCGCGATGTGGAAGCTCTTCTGGATCAGTTTGAATCGCGCATCGAGAGTATAGGTTTCAGCTTGATCGATATCACCGTGCGGCATTCAATCTTGGGTGGCCAACTTAAAGGGCCGCATGGAGATCCATTCGACCGCATCCTTGCCGCACAGGCGCTGCTCGAAGATTTAACCCTGCTCAGCAACGATCGCGAGCTCGATGCGTTTGGCGTCCGGCGGTTCTGGTAGCGGCGCTGCCGGGCATGCTGAAGAGGAAAGCAGCCCTGATCGTCTACTGCCTGTGTTTCGCGCAAGGAACGTTTGCGCATGTGCTTGATGTGACAGGGCGAGGCTGGCCGCCGTACCACCATGGTCCGCTTGCGCTCCGCGTCTTCTGGACGGCTCTGGTTTTGCTTGACCCGGCGGTGATCTTGCTGCTGCTCCGCTCTCGGCGAACCGGCCTGCTCGCCGCGGCAGCCGTCATGCTGCTGGACGTGGGCGCGAACAGCTACGCCGCTTTCACCCTCCATGACGACGGCTTCGCACTGGCTCTGCCGCTGCAGTGCGCGTTCCTGGGCTACATTCTTGGCACTCTCCCTTTCTTGTGGCCTATGCGCCGTTTAGAGTGAGTAGGGTCTGCGTTGATTTTCGAAAGGCGAGTGCATGCATCGCTGGTCCAAACTTTTCATCCCTACCCTGCGCGAAGCGCCCTCCGACGCTGAAGTCGCGAGCCACAAGTTTCTGCTGCGCGCGGGGTATGTGCGGCAGCTGGGCGCGGGCCTTTACTCGTACCTGTTCCTGGGGCAGCGGTCGGTGAACAAGATCGTCGCGATTGTGCGCGAGGAGATGGACCGGATCGGGCAGGAGTTTCTGCTTCCCGCTCTGCTGCCTGCGGAGCTGTGGCAGCAAAGCGGGCGCTGGACCACCATGGGCGAGAATATGTTCCGGCTCGAAGACCGTAAGGGGGCCGAGCTGTGCCTGGGGATGACACATGAGGAGATCATGACGGACATCGCGCGCAAGGAGCTGCGGAGCTACAAGCAGCTGCCGCAGATCTGGTACCAGATCCAGACCAAGTTCCGCGATGAACCGCGGCCGAAATCCGGCCTGCTGCGGGTGCGGCAGTTCCTGATGAAGGACTCGTACTCGTTCGACATCGACGCCGCCGGGCTGGACCGGAGCTATGAGCTGCACGACCAGGCGTACCGGCGGATTTTTACGCGCTGCGGGCTGGAGTTTGTGGCGGTAGAGGCGGACTCGGGGGCGATGGGCGGGTCGCAGTCGCAGGAGTTCATGGTGTACACGGACGCGGGCGAGGACCTGATCGCAAGCTCGGACGTGACCGGGTACGCGGCGAACATCGAGAAGGCGGCCTCGAAGCTCGCGCCGGTCGAGGACCTTGCGCCCACGGGCGACGGGCTGCCGGAGCAGGTGCATACGCCGGGCAAGGCGTCGATCGCGGACGTGGCGGAGTTTTTCGGAATTTTGCCGGCGCAGGATATTAAGTGTGTGGCATACATGGCCGAGCTGCGAGACGCGAAGGGAAAAAGCGCGTGGCGGCCGGTGGCGGCCTTTTTGCGCGGCGACCACCAGGTAAACGAGACCAAGTTGTCTGGCGTGGTGGGCGCGGCTGAGCTGCGGACCATGAACGGGGACGAGCTGGCGCAGTGGCTCGGCGGTCCGGCTGGGTATCTGGGGCCGATTGGGCTTGCGCACGCCAAAGCGCTGGGTGATCCCGGACTTGCGGTGATCGTGGACGGGAGCCTCGAAGGGCGAACAAACCTGGTGTGCGGAGCCAACAAGCTGCATTACCACTTCCGCAACGTGACGCCGGGCCGGGATTTCGGCTGGACTGTGCTCGCCGACATCCGCGAGGCCGCCGAGGGCGAGGACGCGCCAGACGCGCCTGAGGGCACCCGCGCACCCCTGCGGATCGGCAAGGCGGTCGAAATCGGCCACATTTTCAAGCTGGGCTACCGCTATGCCGAGGCTTTGGGTGCGCGGGTGCTTGACCGCAACGGCAAGGAGGCGACGCCGATTATGGGCTCATACGGGATCGGGATCGAGCGCATCCTGACCGCAGCGATCGAGCAGTCCGCCCAGCAGAAGCCGGACGAAAACGGGTTTGCGCTGCCGCGGTCGATCGCTCCTTTTGAGGTGGTTGTCACGATCACGAATGTGCGGGACGCACTCCTGCTCGAAACCGGCGAACGGCTTGCCGCGGAGCTGGAGGCGGCGGGCGTGGACGTGCTCCTGGACGACCGGGACGAGCGCGCCGGGGTCAAGTTCAAGGACGCGGACCTGGTCGGGGTTCCCTTCCGGGTGAACGTTGGGAAAAAGGTCTCCGAGGGCGTGGTGGAGCTGGTTGATCGCGCGGTGGGTACGGTCGAGGACGTCCCGCTGGCGGAACTGGCAGGCCGGCTCCGGGCGCGATAAGCTCGCAAACAGAACCGGGCGCTCCTGCGTCCAAAGCATTGCGCGCGGGGAGGGCCCCCGAGCGTGTGTGTGCGCGAAAACAGGGCAGCGCCGGAGAGAGCGTGAGACCCTAAAGGTAGAAGGCGGTCCACCCTTTGGCGATTCGAGTTGCTGTTCCCCGTCCCGGTGTTTCCCGAATGAGCCCCGCGCGCCGCGTACTGCTGGCGGCGCTGGCGGCTCTGCTCGTGCTCGTGCTGGCCGGGGCAGCAGTGTTTGGATTTTATTACCACAAATACGGCGTAATCGTGGACCAGCGGCTGCAAAAGCCGCTGTTTGTAAACACCGCGCAGGTGTACGCGGCGGCGCGCCAGGTGCGCACCGGGCAGAAACTCACGGCGGCCACGGTGGCCCAGCAGCTGCGCGCCGCGGGCTACACCGAGGGCGGGAACACGCCCATCGGCACCTTCTCGGAAAACGAGGACAGCATCACCGTGCGTCCGGGGCCGCAGAGCTTCCACGCGCCCGAGGACGCCACCATCACCTTTGCGAAGGGCAAGGTGGAGCAGATTTCCGCGGCCAACGGGCAGGAGCTGGCGAGCTACGCGCTGGAGCCTTTGCTGATCACTGGCCTGAGCGACCAGAACCGCGCCAAGCGCCACCTGATCACCTACGGCGAGCTGCCGAAGTATCTGGTTCCGGCGGTTACCTCGATCGAGGACCGGCGGTTTTTTTCGCACGGCGGCGTGGACTACGTCCGCATTGTGGGCGCCATGCGCAACGACCTGCTGCACCGGCGTTTGGGCCAGGGCGGCTCGACCCTGACCATGCAGCTGGCGCGCGGATTTTTCCTCACCCCGGCCAAGCACTTCAAGCGCAAGATGCTGGAAATCCTGATCACCTGGCACTTGGAGAACCGCTTTTCCAAGCAGCAGATTTTCCAGATGTACGCGAACCAGATTCCGCTGGGCCAGGCCGGGTCATTCGCGATCAACGGCTTCGGCGAGGCGGCGCAGGTGTACTTCGGCAAGGATGTGTCGCGGCTGGACCTGCCGGAGTGCGCGCTGCTGGCCGGGATGATTCAGAGCCCCAGCCGGCTGAATCCACTGCGCCACCCGGTACACGCGGTGGAGCGGCGCAACATGGTGCTGGACGCGATGGTGGAAACCGGCGCCATCAGCAAGGAGCAGGCCGAGGAAGCCAAGGCGACACCTCTGAAGCTCGCGCCGATCAGCGTGCAGCAGGACCGTGCGCCGTACTTTATCGACCTGGTGCGCGACCAAATCTCGGCCAAGCTGGGCGACGCCAATTGGAACCAGGAAGGGCTGCGCATTTACACCTCGCTCGATCCGCAGCTGCAGGCAGCTGCGAGCGCTGCGGTGGATTTCGGCGTGAAGCGGGTGGACGCGCTGGTGGACAAGCGCCACGCGAAAGCAGCGAATGCGGGCGAGCCGGCGGTGTATCCGCAGGTGGCTTTGATTGCGCTCGATCCGCACACTGGGCAGGTCCTGGCGCTGATCGGGGGGCGGAACTACGGCGAGTCGCAGCTGAACCATGCGGTTTCGCATCGGCCCACAGGGTCCATTTTCAAGCCGTTTGTGTTCGCTTCGGCGTTCAACTCCTCGCTTGCCGGGACGCAGTTGACCAACCCCGACGGCACGACCGGGATTTTCAATCCCGCGATGCTGCTGCCGAACCAGCAGCAGACCTTTGAGTATGCGGATGGGCAGACCTATTCGCCGCGCAACTTTGAAAGCAAATACCAGGACGAGGTTACGGCCCAGTTTGCGCTGAAAATGTCGATGAACAACGCGACCGTGGCGCTGGCCCAGATGGTGGGCTTTGGGAACGTGGCGGCTTTGGCGCGCGACGCTGGGATCGCGAGCGCACGAGCGACTCCCGCGGTGGCGTTGGGGGCATATGATGCGACGCCGCTGGATATGGCGGGCGCGTACACGGCTTTTGCCAACAACGGGGTTGCGATCAAGCCCTGGATGCTGGCGTCGATCCGCACGGCGAATGGTGACCCGGTGCAGGACTTCACGGCGCAAACCCATCCGGTGCTCGATCCGCGCGTGGCCTACCTGACCACCAACATGCTGGAAGCAGTCATGAACTCCGGAACGGGATTGTCTGCGCGTCAGTTCGGGTTTACATCCCCGGCCGCGGGCAAGACCGGAACCTCGCACGATGCATGGTTCGCAGGGTACACCAGCAACCTGATCTGCATCGTTTGGGTCGGCAACGACGACTATTCGGACATCAAGATGCAAGGCGCCTCGGCCGCGGCGCCGATCTGGGGCGAGTTTATGAAGCGCGCCGTGCAGCTGCCGCAGTACAGCGATACGAAGGAGTTTGTCCCGCCCACCGGGGTTTCGCTGGTAAAGCTGGACAAAGTGACAAACCTGCTGGCAGACGACAGCTGCCCGAACGATTACACGGCTGCCTTTCTGGACGGCACTGCTCCCTTGAGCACCTGCGATCAGCCGGCGAACGATCAGCGAAACCTTTTTCAGAAGATTTTCGGCATTGGCCAGAACCAGGCGGCTGCGGCGCAGCAGGCCCAGCCTATGATGCCCGCACCTTCGCGACAGCCCGCGCAGCCGACCCAGCCGGGAGCGCCCGCGCCCGCGCCGGTCAACACGGCTCAACAGCAGGCCTCTCCACCACCTCCTCCTCCGGAGAAAAAGCAAGGGTTTTTCGGGAAGCTGTTCGGAAAGAAGCCGAAACAGGAATCAGCGCCCCAGCCGTAGCGGTTTTTGCTTGAAACCGGGAGTGGAGGGGCGCATCATAATGGGAAGTGAGGCGGAAATAGTTTCGCCGGGGACATCAGTCACCCCCAGCGAGGTTCGGCGCTACTTCCGCAGCGCAGTCCAGAGCAAAAGAACCACCGCCATCACCAGTCGCCAGTCAAGCACGACGGTGATGCGCAGCCGGAACCAGGAGTTTCCTCGGTTCAGGTCCACAATGCCGGTCCTCCTTTCCCCGGGCGGCTCCTCGGGTCGTTGTCGCGCCCGGAGGGCCGCCCGCTCCGGGTTTGCTGGCATTGCACACTGAAAAGGAAAGAAGGTGCGCTCAGTCTACCGGCGCACACTCTTGCTGAAGCTCAACATCCCACGCGTTTTCGCCCGTTGGTAACCGCCCATCCCGCGACCGGCTCGTCACCCGGCTGGCACTGCGGACACCAGTAGGTAGAGCGGGCATCCGGGCCTTGCTTGCGCATCAGCACCGCGGCTCCGCAGCGACGGCAGGGCTGGCCTTGACGGCCGTACACCCACAGGCGCGAGGCCTGGTCAGCGGAGCGCGTGGTTCGCCGCGCGCCGGTGTAGGTCAGGATTTTGTCGTCGGACGACTCCTGCACATTTTCGCCGATGAGCTTGCGGGACTGGTAGAGCAGGCAGTCAAGCTCGGCGGGCGTGAGCGAGGCGACCTTGCGGAAGGGGTGGACGCCGCACAGGAAGCAAACTTCAGTCTTGTACACGTTACCGAGTCCGGCTAGAACGCGCTGGTTAAGGAGCACGTTCGCAATCTCCTCATCGGGCCGGGCGAGCACGCGGGTGCGGGCTTCCACTTCGCTGTAGTCGGGGCTCAGAAGGTCGGGACCGAGCTTGGGGATCATGCTGTTGCGCTCGAGCGTGCGCGCGGTGAAGAACTTCGCTACGGGAACGTTGAACGCTACCGTCTCGAAGTCCTCCACGCGAACGACGCAGCGCATGGCGCGGCGGGGCTGTCTCCAGCGCTCGCCTGTGCGGTAGATGTGCCACGAGCCGCTCATCAGCATGTGGGTGACGAGTATGAGGTCGCCTGAGAAGTAAATCAGCAGCCATTTGCCGCGGGCTTCGATGTTCTCGATCGTGCGGCCCGCGACCGGGGTGTTGTCGTCGACGCTGGCGAGCGGGGCGAGGGCTGTTTCAAAACCCGTAACTGCCTTGCCCGTCAAAGCCCGGCCAAGTGCACGGGCTGAGCGGAAGATTGTGTCGCCTTCAGGCATTGGGCGCCCTTCCCGCTGCGGGCAGCGACGGCAGGATGCGGCGCACGTTGAAGCCCATGGGCGCGGCCTGGAAACCCGCGTCCTGGAGGGTGCGGGCCATCCAGTGCAGGTGCGTGGGCTCGCCGTTGATGGTCGCGAGCAGGAGGCCGCCGCGCTGCTGGGCTTCGCTTCCCGAGCGCATTTCTACTTGCGTTTGCGCGGCGAGGTGCGCGGCCAGGTCGCGCGCTGCTTGCCCGCGCTCGGGCTCCTCCGGCGGCAGGAAGAACTGCACATGCGGGTTGCCGCGGCGCATGTAGGCCAGCAGCTCGCCGTTGCGAAGGATCACGCTCGCGCCCGCGCTGCGGGTGAGTGTGCGGGTGGGGCTTGCGTCTTGCTCTGCGTTCTGCGCCACCGGCGGCCAGGGCAGGATCGACCCGTACGGGTTCGCGGGGTCCGTTGCGGCAAGCGTAACGGTTTCGGAGGGCTCAGGGGCCGCCCCGGAGCGGAGCGAGCGCAGCAGGTCGACCGCGGCGGGCAGGGCAAACTGGGTCGCGCCCAGGCCCGCGACAAAGTAGCCCCGGCGGATGCGGCCGGACTCTTCCATAGCCTTGAGCACGTCGTACACGGCGGAAAATCCGCCGGGCAGGTTTTCACTCCCGACCGATTCGCGGGTGAGCACTCCGTAGCGGTTGAGCAGCTGCTGGGTAACAGCGTGGGACCACTCGGTTTGCGATGCGAGCGCGTCGCCCGCGGGCAGCAGGGTCCAGCGGCCCTGGGCGCTGGGCGGGGTTGTGGCCCGACGCGAGCGGAAACCCTGCTGGTTCTGGTTATGAACACGCTTCGGGTTGCGGGCCGAGCCCGCGGGCTTGTGCGTGTAGGCGCGCAGGGCGTGAAAGGTGTCGTTGGTGGCGATGCCGCGCCAAACCAGCGACCAGAGCGCGTCGAGAGTTTCGCCGGGGTAGCCTCCGCCGACCGCGTCGTGCAGCTGCGCGAAAAACATCGCACCGCCGCGCGCGAGCTGGGCGGCCAACTGCTCCTCGCGCTCGGTGAGCGGGGCTGCATCGGCGGCCCTCGGGCCGCGCAGGGTGGGGAGCTGGTCGGAGAGAAACAGCGCAACCCGGCCGTCGTGCTCGCCCAGCGCGTCAAGGCCGCACCAGGTGACTTCGCCGGCGGCGATCAGGGTGTCGAGGTCGCCGGGGGTGTAGCGGATGACGCGGGCCGGGAGTACTGCGGTTTCCAAAAGTGACGCGACCAGCGGCGCGCCCTGCAGCTGTTCAATGGTGTCGAGCAGCGCGTCGAGGCCGCGGCGCTTCTGCAGAACGCCTTGCCAGTGCGTGCCCAGTCGCGCGAGCATAGCTTGCTCGACCGGCTCGACCTCCTTGCGGAGCTTGGCCAGCGACTTGCGGCGGATGAGTCGCAGGACTTCCGCGTCGCACCACTCGCGGTGGACGCCGCCGGGGCGAAAACCGCCTTCTACGATACGGCCGTCGAGCAACAGCTGGCGCAGCGCGGCTTCGGTCGCGGAGGGGTCAAGGCCGAAGCGGGCCTGGGCTTCATGCGAGGTGAACGGGCCGTGGGTGCGGGCGTAGCGGCGCAGCAGTTCGAGCGCGGGCGTAGCCACGGTCGCCAGCAGCGCTGTGGGCAGGCCGGGGGGCAGCGGAATCCCAAGGGCGTCGCGGTAGCGCGCGGCGTCCTCGACAGCGATGAGGCGCTTCTCGCCCCCGATTTTTACCTCAAGGACACGCCGGGCACGCAGGAGCCGTTCGACCGACTCGAACACCTCGGCGGAAACGGTACGGCGGTGCAGCTCTTCGCGGGTGAGATCGCCCAGGCGCAGAAGCAGGTCGTGCATGGCATCCATGCCGCGGGCCTGGCCCATCTCGCCGAGCGATTGCAGTTGTTCTTCGACCTCCGCGATGGCGTCCGGGTCGAGCAGCTCGCGCAGATCGGCGTCACCCATCAGCTCGCGCAGCTGATCCTGATCGATCGAAAGCGCCTGCGCCCGCCGCTCTGCCAGCGGGGCGTCGCCGTCGTAGATGTAGTTGGCGACATAGGAAAAGAGGAGCGACGCCGCGAATGGCGAAGGCGTACGCGTATCGGCGACATGCACCCGGATCTGGCGCTTCTCAACCGCGCGCAGGGTTTCAAGAAACGCGGGCATATCAAACACATCGCGCATGCACTCGCGATACGCCTCCAGCAGCATGGGGAACGACGCGTAGCGCGAGGCGACCGAGAGCAGGTCATACGCGCGCTTGCGCTGCTGCCATAGGGGCGCGCGGCCCCCAGCGCGGCGGCGGGGCAGCAGCAGGGCCCGCGCGGCGGACTCGCGAAACTTCGCGGCGAACAGCGCGGTCGCGCCCAGCTGGCGCAGCACGTGGCCGGTTGCTTCCTTCGCGTCGAGCAGCAGCAGGTCGGCGTCGGGCGGGGCGTCGGACTCCGGAAAGCGCAGCACGAAACCGTCGTCGGCCCACATGGTTTCGACATCCGGGCCGCCGCTCGCGCGAATGCGCCCGGTCACGGCCATGGCCCACGGCGCATGGATGCGCGAGCCGAACGGGGTAAGCACGCACACGCGCCAGTCGCCGAGCTCGTCGCGCACACGCTCGATCACGATCGTGCGGTCGTCGGGCACGATGGAGGTCGCGATCTCCTGGTCGGCGAGGAAGCGCAGCAGGTTTTCGCCGGCCTTGCTGTCGAGGTCGTGCTCCCGGACAAGACGCGTGAGCGCAACGTTGTGCGGCAGGGCGCGCAGCTCACGGGTGAGCGCGCCGATGCGCCGACCGAACTCGAGCGGGCGGCCCGCGTTGTCGCCGTGCCAGAAAGGCATCTTGCCGGGCTCGCCCGGCGCGGGCGAGACCAGCACGCGGTCGTGCGTGATCTCGTTGATACGCCAGGTACTTGCGCCCAGGATGAAGGTATCCCCGGTGCGCGACTCGAAGACCATCTCCTCGTCGAGCTCGCCGACGCGGATGGGTTTTTTCTCGGAGCCCGACAGGAACACGCCGTACAAGCCGCGGTCGGGAATCGTCCCGCCGTTCAGGATGGCGAGCCCCTTGGCGCCCTGGCGCGGGGTCACAATGTTGGCGACGCGGTCCCAGGTCACGCGCGGGCGCAGCTCGGCGAACTCGTCCGACGGGTAGCGGCCGGCGAGCAGGTCGAGCACGCCTTCAAACGCGCCGCGCGTGAGCTCGGCGTAAGGCGCAGCCGACCGCACTATTGCGTACAGCTCTTCAACGGCAATGCCGGGCGAGCGCTCTTCGTCAATCTCCGCTTTCAGCTTGCGCTTTGATCTTTCTTCGGAGGAGCGCCAGGCCAGCGCAGGCGGCTGCGCGACGATCGCGACCATCTGCTGCGCGAGCACGTCGAGCGGATTGCGGAGAAAGCGCGTCGACTCGACCAGCCCCTCGTGCATCGCGCGGGTCACGGCGGCGCAGGCCAGCAGGTCGGCGCGGTACTTGGGGAAGATAATGCCCTCGCTGGCAGCGCCCACCGAGTGGCCAGCGCGCCCGATACGCTGCATCCCGCTCGCAACCGACGGCGGCGCTTCGATCTGAATGACCAGGTCGACCGCGCCCATGTCGATGCCGAGCTCGAGCGACGAGGTCGCGACGAGCGCCTTGATCTTGCCCGCTTTCAGAAGCTCTTCAATCTCCGACCGCTGCGGCGCGGCCAGCGACCCATGGTGCGCGCGGGCCAGGTTTTCGCCCGCCAGCTCGTTGAGCGCCCCAGCCAGCCGCTCGGCCACGCGGCGGCTGTTGACGAAGATGAGGGTGGAAGTGCGCTCGCGCACAATTTCGAGCAGGCGGGGGTGGATCGCGCTCCAGATGGACGCGCGCTTGGGGCCCTGCGAGGCCGCGCCGCTGGGGAGCTCCTGGACTTCGCCGAGGCGGGCCATGTCTTCGACCGGAACCTCGATGCGGATTTCGAGGCGCTTGGGCTCGGCGGCGTTGAGGATGGTGACCGGACGATAGCGGGCAGCCACGTCGAGCGCGTGCATCGCGGGAGGGCGCGTCGCGCCCTGAACCCACGTCTCAGATTCGAGACGTGGGGCACCCATGTTTGTTTCAGGGTGGGGACGGAGTGTTCCTCCCACGCTTAGCTCAGGATCGAGCCGCTCGGTATCTGCGGCGCACGGAGGCACTGAATTGTTTGCGACAAACTCAGGCTCGCTGGTCCACTCGCGCTCGCTTTCCTCGCGGAGTTCTTCAGCAGCCGCAGCGGGCGCGAGCGCGGGAACGGACTCGGGCGCGCGCGGCTGAGCCCCAGCGAGGAAGTGCGCAACCTCCTCCAGCGGGCGCTGCGTGGCGGAAAGCCCAATGCGCTGAAGTGGCCGCTGCGTAATCGCCTCCAGTCGCTCGATCGAGAGCGCCAGGTGCGCGCCGCGCTTGGTGGGAACCAGCGCGTGGATTTCATCAAGGATCACAGTCTCAACCGTGCGTAGCGACTCGGCGGAGTCGGAGGTAAGCAGCAGGTACAGCGACTCAGGCGTGGTGATCAGAATCTCGCCCGGCGAGCGCCGGAACCGCGCACGGTCGCGCTGCGAGGTGTCGCCCGTGCGCACCGCGATCTCGGGCGTGTGAAACGGGATCCCACGCTGCCGGGCCATGTTTGCAATGCCCGCGAGCGGCGAGCGCAGGTTGCGCTCCACATCCACCGCCAGCGCCTTGAGCGGGCTGATGTAGATCACGCGGCATCCGCCCGCCTCGCGCGGCTTGCGCTTCCCTTCCGCATGAGCGGCGGGCGCGGGGCCGTGCAGCATCAGCCGGTCGAGACACCAGAGAAACGCCGTGAGCGTTTTACCCGTCCCGGTGGGCGCGAGAATCAGCGTGCTTTCGCCCGCCGCAATCGCCGGCCAGCCCAGGCGCT
>CAXTRW010000034.1:0-19452 GCA_964246765.1 uncultured Acidobacteriaceae bacterium
CTTATAAGGAGTCTCCCCCGTCGTATAGTGCCCGCAGGGCAGCACCCGCGACTCATGCGCGATCCCCAGCTCCTGGAAGCTCCGCAGCACCTCGAGCGAGTACCGCTCCAGAAACGTCAGGTCGTACCGCGCATGCACCACCAGCGTCCGCCTCTGCCTTTCCAGAGCAGTCGCGGCGAACCGCTCCATATAGTGCGCCGGCGAGATCCCCGCCCACAGCGCCCGCAAACGCTCCTGCGTCAGCCCCGCTGCCTCAAACCCAGCCCGGATATGCCGCGTACTCTGCCCGGTCCACACCACATCCCCAAACGAGGTCGAAGCATGGTTAAACGCGCAAACCTCCAGCCGCGCATCATGCGCCGCCGCCAGGAACGCGTAGCACGACCCCAACGAAGTCCCCAGCACCCCAAACCGCGTATAGCCCTGGTCTGAAAGCCAGTCCAGGCAGCACCGGATATCCACCACCGCCTGCCGCGCCGCCGCCAGCGTCCGCCCGATGTTCGCCGACACCGCATAGTCCGACCGCTCCAGCTCCGCCGGCCGCCGGATATCGTGGTAAGGCTTCGACAGCCGCAGCGCCGACACTCCCATCCGGTTAAACAGCGAGCACAGCGCGTTATGCGAGAAAGCATCTGCATTCCACTGCGGCATCACAACGATCGCCTTCCGCGGCTGCTCGCCCGTCTGCGCATCCGCCCGCGCCGGATACCACCGCGCGTTCACCAGGTCATTCTCCGGATAAGGTGTCCGCACCGGCGAAGTAAACCGCAAAAACTCCGCTTCGGGAATCTCCCCCCGCTCCGCCCGCGCCTTCAGCTCCGCATCCTGCGCCAAGGTCTCCGGCCGCACATTCGTGGGGAAAAGCGAAGGGTGCCGCCGCTCCAACCGGAAATCCTCCGGCCGCCGATACCCGAAAAATCGATCGCTATCCCGCACAATCTCTTCGTTCACTTGGAGCATCGCCCGCTCCGCCTCGGCAAACTGCTCCGGCTCAACGGAACCCAGCCAATCGAATCCCCACTCCAGCGGCCGCACCACCCGGTTTTCATCCCGAGTCGTCAGCTCCGTTTCCCAGCGCACCATCCAGTTCGCATAGCGTTTTCCCAGCATCGCTCCCATGGTAGCCTGCCCGGGCCGCGCACACGGGCGCGAGAGCTTCGGAGGACGGGGCGGGGTCCCCTAAAACAGCGTTTGTATCTTCGGTTCGATCGCTTTCTGGAGCAGCGCAATATCCCGCGTTTCCGCGCTTATCTCAACCTTCTCAAACAGGTGCCACTCCTCTGTCAGCGTCAACTGCTCGCCGGGGCCGACGACGCGCCTGGGCCCCAGCAGCTCCACCTCCATGTAACTGCCCTCGACATACACTTCGTTGTTCACGTCATAATCCGGATAGGTCGCTTGCTCGTCGCCCTGGAAACGCTTGACAAACAGCGTGTCGTCCACTAAGTGCGCGCACCAGTCCTGCTTGTTTCTCAAACCTATCTTTTGGGAGTGGGTAAGTTTCGGATCCGCCCGCAGCAGGATGTACGGAAGCCCAAGTGTGAAGCGCGGGTCTTGTAGATCGGTAAACGCGCACAGCGCCAGCGGCTGCTGCACCGTAACGCACTGGTCGTGCGTTTGGAACGGCACACGCGGAACAATGGCCGTGCCGCAGGCGACCACGGTAATCGCCCAGGCCGCGATATCAACCGGCCAAAGCGCTTGACTGGTCACAGACTGCTCCAGCTTTACTTGCGAGCCGCTCGCGTCGAGCGTGATGCGTATCTGCTTCTGCATAGCGGCGGCGTCCACAGGCTGGCGCAGAAGCACACTCAACTCGCCGTCCGTCTCGTGCTCGATCGGATCGTTGTCGGGCGCATAAGTAGCTGGGAACAGCTCAGGCCACACCCACAAGCGATGCCCGCCGTACGGTTTCCATGTGCCCAGGGCCGTTTTCGTCTCGTTCTCAGGGAAAAGCGCCAGCAGGTTTTTCCCGCCCTTGGGTCCGTAAAACAAAATACGCGGACCCACGTCCGTTGTGGCAATAACATCGACGCTGCCGTTCGATAACTTCAGGCAGTTCGGTAGATCCATGAATGAGACTCGTTCGATACTCACGGGCAGCTCAGCTTTCTATATAAGTTAGGGACTAAATCGCGGTCCAGCCGCCGTCGATCAAGAGCGTGTGCCCGGTAATGAGCGAGGCCGCCGGAGAGCAAAGAAACACCACCGCGCCCGCGACCTCGATCGGCTCGCCGATGCGTCGCAGCGCAGCTACGTTTGCAACGGTCGCCGCTCGGAACTCCGGCGAAGCAAGCGCCGGCTCGGTCCCCGGCGTATGGATAAACGTCGGCGCGACCGCGTTCACAAGGATTCCGTACTGTCCCCACTCGACGGCCAGGCACTTGGTCAGGTGCGCGATGCCCGCCTTGGTCATGCAGTACACCGACTCAGTAGGCAGCGCCACGAAACCGGCTTGCGAGCTCATATTCACAATGCGCCCGCCCCCCTGCCGCCGCATGGCCCTGCCCGCGGCCTGGCAAGCGAAAAATGTGCCTTTGAGATTGATGGCGAGCGTTCGATCGAAGTCCTCCTCACGCACGTCGAGCGCGAGATTGACCGGCGCGATCCCGGCATTGTTCACCAGGATGTCAAGCCGGCCGAAATGCTCGACCACCGCATCCACGGCGCGCCCAATCTGCGTCACATCGCTCATGTCCATCTGCAACGGAAGCGCCTCGCGGCCGCCCGCTTCCACCGCCGCTGTGATTCCGCTATCGGCGGCTCGGTCGCGGAGCCCGAGCGCGACCGAAGCGCCGGCCTCGGCCAGCGCCAGCGCGATAGCCCGACCCAATCCGCGCGCTGCGCCGGTGACCAGCGCCACTTGGCCGTCAAGCCGAAAACTCGGCAAAGCATCCATTCCATCCCTCAAAGTCATCGGCTAGGATGCAGGAAGTACCAGGCCTGCCGGGCACGTTCAGCCGCCCACCTCGCAGTGGATGGCGTAAGCCGGGTGGCACACGGAAGCCCTCCTGGGCAGAGCGAAGTGCCTGGTTCTCCACGTTTCCTGCTCTTGCTGTCCAGCACTGGTTTTGACGTAGGATCGAGCCATGACGATTGATGAACGCATCGAGCGACTGACGGAACGACACGAAGCGCTGGCGCAAACTGTGGAACTGTTAAGCACGGATGTACGCCAGCTAAGCGTGGAGGTGCGCCGGCAGGGCCAAAACATCGAAAAGCTCAGCGCGGATGTGCGCCAGCTTGTCGGGGCGATGGCTGACTTGGTTCAAGTCGCGCGTTTGCACGAGCGCCGCATTACCGATCTCGAGGGCGGGCGATAGGCGAACGTCAGCGGTTTTTCTCTTGCAGCGCAGTCATTCAAGCTTTACAGTGCGAACCATGAACTGGGAACGAGGCCTGAATCGGACCAAGCGACTTGGAACTGTACTCGCGCTGGCCGGCGCCGGATGTCTGCTTCTGCTGATCGCATTCTCCACAGTCTTGAACAATGCCCAATACATGGCCGTTTCGCGCTGGGCTTGGACGCTCCGAATCGGCATCCCTATGTGTGTCTTCGGCATCATCCTCCTGACGCTGTCCTGGGTCGTCGACGGCTTCGTATCGCGGGATCCGCGCGCGCCCGAGCAGGACTCACTCCTCAAGTAATCTTGCCTCTGCGGTCACCCCGGGCTACCGTTATAGTCGAGTGCGTGATGAAAGCCCTCCTCCTTGCCGCCCTCGTCGCTTCTCCCTTGTCAGCCGCGGCGCAGTCCGGTGCGCCTCCGGCCGGTCCGGCGGCGACGCGGGCTGAGGAGATCCGGCAACTGCGAGGCGAGCTCCAGCGCATCTCGGCGCGGCTGGACGTCCTGGAAAGGGAGGGCGCCGCTGCCGCGGTCCCAGCGCCGCCGCCCGCGGCCGCCGCTCCGCCGCCCCAGCCCCATCCTCTGAAAGACGAGCGAACCCTCGCTTTCTTCCGCGGAACCACGATCAACCTCGCCGTCGACGGTTACTACGAGTACAACTTCAACCAGCCGATCGGGCGCGTCAACCTCCTGCGCGCCTATGACGTGTCAAGCAACAGCTTCAGCCTGAACCAGGCCGACGTAATACTCGAGCGACTCACGACGCCACAGAGCCGCGTGGGCGGCCGAATCGACCTGATGTGGGGTCAAGCCACCGAAACCCTCGGGGGCTCGCCCGCCAACGAGTTGCGCCCGCAGGTGTGGCGCAACCTGTACCAGGCCTATGGAAGCTACCTAGCGCCGCTGGGCAGCGGACTCGAGCTCGACTTCGGCAAGTTCGCAAGCTCGCTGGGCGAGGAGGGGAACTACACCAAGGACCAAATCGCGTACTCCCGCTCATACTCCTTCAACTACCTACCCTTCTATCACACCGGCCTGCGCGCGAATTACAACCTAACTCCAAAAATCAACCTGGCTTACTGGCTCGTGAATGGAGCGCAGCAGACCGAGGACTTCAACGGCGGTAAGTCGCAGGCTTTTCTGTGGACCCTGAAGCCGGCCTCCAGCGTGACCTGGAACGTCAACTATTACTTCGGGCCGGAAGCCCGAGACGTCGCGCTCAACCTAAACCCGGGCCTGCCCGCCGAGCCCATCCAGCCGGGCTTGCCCACGGCCAACATCTCCCCCGCGCCCGATGGACGCGAGCATATCTTCGATACCTACGCGACCTGGAACGCGACGGGCAATCTCGAGCTCATCGGTGAAGCCGACTACGTGCTGAACCGCACCTACGCCGAGCAGCAACCGTTGCGAGTCGTGATCGGCGCGTTCTATCTCAAATACAACCTGCCCGGCAACTGGTACGTCGCCGGGCGCACTGAGTACTTCGACGACCGCGGCGGCCTGTTCAGCGGCGCAACCCAGGCGCTCAAAGAGGTTACGCTGGTAGCCAACCACCAGCTCGCGCCGGGATTTCTTATCCGAGGCGAGTACCGCCGCGATTTCTCAAACCGGCGCTTCTTTGTGAGCGACGCCGCCGGCGCGTTGAAACATGCGCAAACCACGGCGACCCTCGGCCTGGTTTACTGGTGGGGCACGAAGCAGGGCAGCTGGTAAAACCCTGTTCACTAGGGCAGTTCTCGTACACACGTAGAGCGGCCGGCATCGCTGGATGTGGCTTTTCCGGCGGGAAAAGCCACTCTGCCACAAAACTCTCCCTATACACCAATACGAGAACTGCCTTAGCCCCGGCGCGCTTGGGACAACGCGCCCTCTTGCGCACCGACCGGAGCCGGGCTGAGCGGGAGGCGCACCGACACAACGGTCCCGCTCCCGGGCCGACTCGCAACCTCGATGGAACCACCCGCCTTCTCGCAGATCGCCTTGCAGATCGCCAGGCCCAGCCCCGTGCCCCCGCGTTTTCGGTCGCGCGCGTCGTCTGCCCGAAAAAACGGCTCGAAGACGTGGGGCAGCGCCCATGCTTCAATCCCTTCGCCGCTGTCCCGAATCTCCAAGTCGACAAAACCCGAACCGTCCAAAACCGCCATCGCAACCTCACTTCCCGGTAAGCTGTGCTGCACAGCGTTCTCAAGAAGATTGACGCAAAGCAGCGCTGCATCCTTGCGCGAAAGCGCAACCGGCGCAGGCCCGAAACTCGGCGAGCGCAAACGCACCCCGTGCAGTTCGGCCATGGAACCGAGCGCCTTCGCCGCCTCGCTCGCGCACACAGTTAAATCCACGAATTCCTGCACGGGAGGCGCGCCCCCGTGCTCCAGCCGCGCCAGCGTCAGCATCCGCTCCACCGTTTGCTCGATGCGCTCGCAGTCGCACAGCGATCGCGCAAGCCCGTCCCGGTACTCGTCGGCGGTACGCAGCCTCATGGTCAGCAGCTGCAAGGACGATTTAATGATCGCAACATCCGTCTTGAGCTCGTGCGCGGCGTCGGCCGTAAACCGTCGCTGCTGCTCGAACGAGCGCTCGAGCCGCTGGACCGAAGCCTCGATCGCCGCGCTCAGGGGCGCCAGCTCCGCCGTCCGGGTGGCGCTCGGCGGCGGCTCGAACTGCCAGGCTCGCGCCGACAGCTTACCGGCGGCCTCGGTCAGCTCCCGCAAGGGAAACAGCGCCCGGCGCAGGAAGGAGGCCAAAAACGCGGCCGTGAACAGCAGCACACCCGCAAAGGTGAGCGCATAAAAGCGCACCGCCTGCCATACTTCGTGCTCCACGTGCTCCGTGGACCCGCCGTACAGCACCAGCACGCGATGCGGCGTTCCCCCGCCCCGCTCGCCCGGGTCCACAAAGCGCACCCCTCGCAAGGCCACCACTTCATAGCGGCGCCCGCGCACCCGTTTGCTCACCCCGCCCTCAGGCGCGGTCCGCGGCGGGGCAAACGGCCACTCCCCCGCGGAGCCCAGCACTGCCCCGCCCGGCTCGGAAACCTCGTAAAACTCGCCCGGCGCCGCCGTGAGCCCTCGCGCATCCAGCAGAATGCCATCCCCCGCGTCGTCCGCCTCGCCCACCGCGCCCAGCAGCGCCGCGGCTTTGCCCCGCAGCGTGGCGTCGAACGCCCGATACCGAACACCCGCCTCATGCACCGCGGTCACGGCCGTGAGCAGCACCGCCGCTGCAAGCTCCAGCAGCAGAACCGCCGCGACGGCTCGGCGAAGAATCGATTGTCGCCCCGCCTTCACGGCTTCCCTTCCGGCGCAAGGGCCAGCCGGTAGCCCCGGTGGCGCAGCGTTTCAATCAGCGGCGTCGCATCCCGGTCCAGCTTGCGCCGCAGATTAGAAATGTGCGCCTCGATCACATTGGAGTGGTGCTGCCAGTTGAAGTCGTACAGGTGCTCCAGCAGCTCGCGCTTTGAGATCACAGCCCGCGGACGATGGGCCAGATATTCAAGGATGCGATACTCGGTCGGGGAAAGCTCCACGGCGCGGCCGTCGCGGTGCACCGTTTGCTCCACCGTGTTCACCTCCACGTCGCCCACCCGCAGCGAGGGTTGCGCATTGCCCTTGCCTCGGCGGATCAGCGCCTTGGCGCGCGCCAGCAGCTCGCCCAGGTCGAAGGGCTTGCTCAGGTAGTCGTCCGCCCCGGCATTCAGCAGCTCGATGACCGACTCAGCCCCCTCGCGCGCGGTCAAAATCAACACCGGGGTGCTGTTGCCCTTGGCGCGCAGCTTGCGCAGGGTCTGGAGTCCCCCTTGGCCGGGCAGCATCAAGTCCAGAATCACCAAATCGTAGCAACCGCCCAGCGCCAGCAGCTCCCCTTCCGTGCCGGACGCGGCGTGGTCCACCGCCATGCCGGAGCTTTCGCGCAGCGCCGCAGACAGGTTTTCGGCCAAGCGCAGTTCGTTTTCCACAATCAAAACCCGCATCCATCCTCCGGAATCATGGCGCTTCCCTCTCCCTATCTAATGTCCGAGTCCGTGTTCTAGGCAAGCTGCGCGCCCGCGCACCCCGAACCCAGGTCGCAGCTTAGGGTACTTTGGTGTAGGCTTGGTCTGCACCTTTTTGGGGGAGCCGGGCGCTCCTCGCACTTGCGGGTGCCGAAAAAATGCAAGAAAGGCGGAACCCGTTTTGCCGAGTGGTGCGTTCCATGGATAGCGAGCTGACGGGGCACGGTACGACGGGCAACGACGTCGACCTGCTCCACCGCATTCGCGGGGGAGATCAGCAGGCAATGGTGACGCTCTTTGACCGGCACAGCCCTGTGGTATACGCGGTGGCGTTACGGGTTCTGAGCGATCCCGCAGGCGCGGAAGACGTGATGCAAGACGTTTTTCTGCGCATCTGGCGCAATCCTCCGGTGATGGAAGCGCCCTCCGGCACATTGGCAGGGTGGTTTGCCGTGCTCGCCCGCAATCGCGCCATCGATCTGCTGCGTCGCCGCCGCCCGTCAGACCCGCCCGAAGATGTGGTGCTGCTCTCATCCGTGGACGTAGCCGCGGAAGGCGAGCACAACATCCTGCTCGGACGCGCCCGCACCATGATCGAAGCACTGCCGGAAGAGCAGCAGACCGTGTTGCACCTGGCTTTTTTTGACGGGCTCAGCCATTCGGAGATTGCCGAACGGCTGCACAGCCCGCTCGGCACCATCAAGACCCGGCTCAGGCGCGCTGTCCTGACGCTGAGAAAGGCGGCGGAGCGATGAACGCGAACGAACATATCGCAGTGGAAGATCTCGCTCTGTTCGCCCTCGTGCTGCTCAGCGAAGAGGAAGCGACAATCGTGCGGGCGCACCTCTCTGAATGCACCCTGTGTACCGAAGAGCTCCGCCTGGTGCGCGAGGATATCGCCCGCTACGCCCTCGCCATTGAGCCGGTGGCGCCGCCGGAAGGCTCGCGCGACCGATTCCTGGCCGGCGTCGCCCGCAACGGGCAGCCCCCGGTGGAAAACCGGGCGCCGGAAAGTTTAGAACGCCCCGGGCCAGTTCCGGTTCCCGATCGGCAAGAGCGGCCTCGCCGATCCGGCGTCGCGCGCGTGCTGGCCTTTGCGGGCTGGGTCGCGGCCGCGGCGGCCATCGTGATCGCCGTGGGGCTCAAGCAGGACCGCGACTCCCTGCGGGCTGCCCTCGCCTCGCAACACGCGGAGGTGGCGCGCTACGAGGCAAGCGAGGCGCGGGCCCGGCAGATCCTGGGCGCGCTCACCGATCCGTCCGCGGTGCGCGTGACGCTCACCACGCCCAAGGCGCCCAAGACCCCGTCGGCGCGCGCGACCTACCAGCAGCGGACCGGGACGCTTCTGCTCCAGGCCGGCAATCTCCGGCCCCTGAGTCCGCAAAAAGTGTACGAGCTGTGGCTGATCCCGGCCAACGGCGGCGCTCCCATCGCGGTCAGCACCTTCCAGCCCGACGCGCAAGGCAACGCCAACCTGCTGGTGCCTTCGCTCGCCGGGGCCACCGCGGTGAAGGCCTTCGGGATCACGGAAGAGCCCGAGGGCGGCTCCCCAACCCCCACCATGCCGATCCTTCTTGCCGGCTCGCCGACTTGACCTAGTACTTTCGTACCGTAGCGGGGCTGTCTATTTTCAAGACAGCCCTTTTTCTTTGCATCAAGAGAATCCATAGTTCTAACAGGGACGTTCCCTGATCAACGGCGCGACACGATCGCACCTTGAAGAGAAGGCTATGGACAATCTCAAAGCAGTAATGCAGAACAAAGTTTCGCGCCGCAGATTCATCCGCGGCGTCAGTGCGGGTGTTGGGGTGGCCGCCTCGGTTTCTCTCGCTTCCGGGTGCAGCAGCAACAACAGCGTCAGCGCGGGAGCGACCCCGCCCACCCCGCCGACGAATCCGTCGGTGACTGATGCGGACATCCTGAACTTCGCGCTCAACCTCGAGTACCTCGAAGCGTCGTTCTACCTCTACGCCACCACCGGATCGGGTCTTACAGCAGCCGACATGGGCAAAAGCCCAGGCAAGGTGACCGGCGGCTCGCAGGTGGCTTTCAAAACTCCGGCCATCCAGCAGTACGCGATGGAAATCGCCGCGGACGAGCTTGCGCATGTGCGCTTCTTGCGCACCGCGCTGGGCGCGAGCGCGGTCGACATGCCGGACATCGATCTCCAGGGCTCCTTCAACGCGGCGGCCATGGCGGCCGGAATCGGCCCCGCCTTCAACCCCTTCGACAACGAAAACGACTTCATCCTCGGCGCTTTCGTGTTTGAGGACGTGGGCGTGACCGCCTACCACGGCGCAGCTCCGTTGCTGCAAACGCTCAAGAGTAAATACTTGGCGCCGGCTGCCGGAATCCTGGCGACCGAGGCCTATCACGCGGGCGAGATCCGCACGATCCTGGCCTACCTGGGCGAGCCGTACCTCACCACTGCCAATAAGATTTCCGATCTGCGCGGCAAGGCCAGCGCGGCGGTAGCCGGCGGCAGCGGCGCCAGCGGCGCGGCGGAAGTTATCGTGAGCCCGGGCTCGATCGTCCCCTCGGACTCGAACTCGATCGCTTTCGACCGCTCCACGGACCAGGTGCTGCACATTGTGTACCTCAACGCCACAGCGGGCGCGGTCACCAAAGGCGGCTTCTTCCCGACCGGCTTGAAGGGCACCATCACGGCATCGGCTTCCTAACGAGCGCCCCTGAGCGCAAGCAAGCAACTGGAGAAAGTATGGAAAACGTTTTGGAATTGCACCAAGAGGTAGAAACACGCCGCAGCCGCCGCTCGGCGTTGCTGATGGGCGGCGCGGCCCTGGCCGGGCTCGCGTTGAGCCGCGGCGCAAACGCGCAGGCCGCTGCCACCCTCGGCGACCCCGACATCCTTAACTTCGCCCTCAACCTCGAGTACCTGGAAGCGCAGTTCTACTCGCTCGCGGTTAACGGGACCACGATCGACGCTTCCCTGACCACTGACGGCAGCGGGAAAGCAGGCGGCACGGTCACCTACAAGCCCGGGCTCAAAGCGACCAACTTCACCACCCCGCAGCTGAAAGCCTACGCGGCGGAAACAGCGACTGACGAGCTGAACCACGTTAAGTTCCTGCGCACCGCGCTGGCCACTTCGGCCGTGGCCATGCCCAACATCAACCTGGTCGACAGCTTCAACACACTTGCGACCGCTGCCGGCATCCCCGGTGGCGCCTTTGACCCGTTCGACGGCACCGAGTTGAGCTTCCTGCTGGGCGCGTTCATCTTCGAGGACGTGGGTGTGACCGCTTATCACGGCGCCGCCGGGCTGATTTCAAGCTCTGCCTACCTGGATAAGGCAGCGGGCATCCTCGCGGTCGAGGCCTATCACGCGGCTGCAATCCGCACCCAGATCTACAGCCGAGGCGCCGCCGCCGTCACGCTTGCCAACGCCATCGCCGCCACCCGCGCCAAGCTCGACGGCACCAACAACGACGATGTGGGCCCGGGCACGGTGTCCGGCGGCCAAATCACCGCTTCCACCATCGTCGATGCGGACAGCAACGGACTCGCATTCTCCCGCACCACGGCGCAGGTTCTCGCGGTCGTCTACGGCAGCACCACGATGCCGCCTGCTCCCGGCGTGTTCTTCCCTCAGGGGCTGAACGGGACCATCAAGTAAAGCTTCTTCACAGGTTTCACCGAACGGCGCCGGGTCTCGTACCCGGCGCCTCATTTTTTCCCCCGGCTTAAAATAAGGCAGCGGCCCCGGGAGGCCGCGGCCCATGGAAGCAAACGCAGTCCAGGAACTCCACGAGCAACACGAGCACGCCCGCGGCGAGGGCGAGCACGAAGAGCACGGCCGAAGCCTCAAGCCGGTGAGCTTTTCCATGAGCGTCCTGGCGGTCTTGGTCGCGATCGTGACTGTGCTGGGCCACCGAACCCACACGGAAGCGGTGCTGAGCCAGGCCCGGGCCAGCGACCAGTGGAACCTCTACCAAGCCAAGAGAATTCGCCAGAATGACACTCAGATTTCGCTCGACCTGCTGGGCTCGCTTGCCGTGCGCGACACGGCCGCTGCCCAAGCGACGGCCTCAGCCTACAAGGCGCACATGAAGAAGTGGGCCGGCGACCTGGAGCAGTCCCAGGAGGTAGCGCGCGGGTTTGAGGAAAAAGTCGAGCAGGCCGAGCGCAAGGCCGGGCGGTTCGACCTGGGCGAGGCGCTGCTCGAGATCGGGCTGGTCGTTACCTCGATCACCCTGCTCACCCACCAGCGCCTGTACTGGTGGCTGGGCATGGTTTTCGGGGTCGCCGGGCTTGCGGTCGCGGCCCAAGGGTTGCTGCTGCACTGAGGGGGCCCTCCGCATGAAGACGGCAGTGCGAGCCCTCCTGCTGTGGGCCGTCGCTTTCGCAGTCGCGAGCGGCCGCGCGCAGGTGATCGCGCTCGACCACGGACCCAACGCGCCGGCGCAGCAGGCAAAGCACTTCGTCGTCCTCGTCTCGCTCCAAGGCTTCCGATGGGACTACGCCCGAAAGCATGGCGCGCGAGTCCTGCCGGCCATCGCCGCCCACGGCGCGACCGCGCCCGAAGGCATGATCCCGTCCTACCCTTCCGAAACCTGGCCGAACCAGTACACCCTGGTCACCGGGCTCTACCCCGAGCACCACGGCATCGTCGCGACGAGCTTCCGCACCCAAAACCCCAACAAGCTCTTCAGCACGGACGACCCGGCATCGACCACCGACGGAACATGGTACTCGGGCGTGCCCCTGTGGGTGCTGGCCGAGCAGCAGGGGATGCGCGCGGCGTGCATTCTGTGGCCCGGTTCGGAGGCCGCCATCCAGGGGGTTCGTCCGTCGTTCTACGTCCGCTCCGGCGGCGACATGCCGGACGCGGCGCGGGTCGACCAGGCGCTCGCGTGGCTGAAGCTCCCGGAGGCGCGGCGCCCTCACTTCATCGCGGTTTCCTTGTCGGACGTAGACCGTGCCGGGCGCCGGTTCGGCCCCGAAAGCCCCCAAACCCGCGCCGCGGTAAAGCAGGCCGACGCGCAGGTTGGTCGCCTTCGCGCCGGGCTCGCCGCGCTGAAGCTGCCGGTGGACCTGGTCGTGGTGAGCGACCAGGGAATGATCGAAACCGAGGGCGGCTGGATCGACCTCGCGAAGTACGCGGACCTGTCGCGGTTCGAAACGGCAGGGTCGCTGCTCTACGCCCACAGCGACGCGGACGCCAAGCGGGCGTATGAGCAGCTCAAGATCGCCGACGGCAACTTCAAGGTGTACCGCCGGGCGGATGTGCCGCGCGAACTGCACTTCAACCTCAACGCGCGCGCGGGCGACCCGGTCATCGTCGCGGCCGCGCCGGTGGCCATCCGCGCCGGGGCGCCTGAACCGGACCAGGCACCCGGCAGAGGCTCCGACGGCTACGATCCGCGCCAGTTCCCCCAGATGCTTGCGATCTTCTACGCGGAGGGCCCGGACGTCCGCGCTGGAGTAACGCTCAAGCTGTTCGAAAACACGAATGTCTACCCGTTTCTCGCGGAAATCCTAGCTCTGGAGCACCCGCCCGTCGACGGCAGCGCCAATGTGCTGCGGTCCGCGTTGAAGAGCGGCACGCCTGCCCCTTGACGCAGTTCCCGTACACACGCGGGGCCGCCGGTGTCTCTGGTCATATTGCTCCGGCAGGAAAAACCGCGCTGCCACAAAGAATCTGCCCTCCCCCACGAATGCGGAAATGGCCTTAAAGCCGACGCTTATCACGTCTGCGGCTATCCTGCGCCAAACGATGCACACAGCCGTTAACCCATTCATATTGAATTGCTTACCCGACTCAGCCGGTGCAAAAATCGCGTCAGCGCCATTGTTCCACGTGGAACAATTTACTGTGGTACCTGGCGTCCGATCGTCCAAGCTGGAGGAGATCGCCCGAGTGAGCAGCCCTTCCATCCCCTACGCGCCAGAAGAAGCTCCGCTCTTCGATGAGTTCAAGCGGCGGCCGACCCTTCTGCTGCGCGAGCTCGCGTGGCGATGGGGGTGCGCCGGGCTGCTGCTCGCGCTGGCCGGCTACGATGGCTGGCGCATTTGGTCCCGCTCGGGGGCAGCGGTGCGAGACACCGGCGTGTTCGCCCTGTCGCCGCAGGGCGTTCTCGAAGATCCCGCGCACGTTTTAAGCATTTTCAGCGCGCTTTTGAGCCTCTTTTTGCCCCAAATTGAGCGCGCTTTTTGGGGCTTGGCGCCGCTTGCGATCTTCTGCTGGTCGCTGGCCTTTGCCTTCGGGCGCACCGCGGTTCTCGCGCGGTTTGATCCGCGTCTGCCGCGCCGGGTTTGGCTGCTGGCCGAAAGCGAAGCGGCCAAGCTGGCCGGCCTGCTTGCGCTCGCCGCGGCTTGGGCTGCGCTGGTTCAGCTTTGCTTCCGCTTTCTGATGCGGGGCGGCTCACCGCACTGGTTTTTGCTGCTCGTTTGCTGCGGGGCCGCGACGGCGCTGGAACTGGTCTACTCAGGCCAGTTCCGCCGAGCCATGGTGATCGCCCTGGCCCTGGCGCTGGTGGAGCGGCGGTCGTTATGGAGAGCGCTTCCGCGGGCCTGGGGCATGCACCGGCATGAGATTTTGCAGCCGCTCAAGCGGGCGGTGAACCGGATCCGGTTTCTGCTTTTTTTAGTGGGGCTGGTGCTCGCGTTTGTGCCCGCCCCGTTCAGCTTCGGCTGGGCCCTGCTGGTTTGGTGGGGTCTGTGGTCGCTGCTGCCGCTGGCGGTGGCGGACGCTTGGCGGCTGGGCGCGTTTTTCGGCCTGCTGCAGGCTTTGCGCACACTCGAGGAAAAGCACGCCGTAGACTGAGGGTGTGGACACCACTTCCTCGATCGTTATTCTAGATTTCGGCTCGCAGTACACCCAGCTGATCGCGCGCAGAATCCGCGAATTGAATGTGTTTTCAGCAGTGCTGCCGTGCACCGCTTCCCTGGCGCGGATCGAGGCATTGCAGCCGCGCGGGATCATTCTGTCGGGTGGGCCTTGGTCGGTGTACGACGCGCACGCGCCGGAGGCCGACCCGGCGATTTTGCGCATGGGCTTGCCGGTGCTTGGAATCTGCTACGGGTTGCAATGGATCGTGCATACGCTGGGCGGGGTGGTGGAGCCGGCGGCGCGGCGCGAGTACGGCGACGCGGAAGTTGCGGTGGTGGACCGCGAGGCGGCGCTGTTCAAAAATCTGCCCGCGACCTTGCGGGTGTGGATGTCGCACGGCGACGAAGCGCTGGAGCTGCCCGCGGGCTTTCACGTGACCGCGAAAACAGCAAGCGCGCTGGCCGGAATCGCCAATCCGCGGGAGCGCATTTGGGGCCTGCAGTTCCACCCCGAGGTGCAGCACACGCGCGAAGGCACGGAGCTGCTGCGGCGGTTCGTGTTGGACATCTGCGGCGCGCCGGCGGAATGGACGCCGCGGCACTTCGTCGAGGAAACCACGGCGGCGATTCGCGCGCGAGTGGGCGCGGGGCATGCGATCTGCGCGATTTCGGGCGGGGTCGATTCGTCGGTGGCCGCGACGCTTGTGCATCGGTCTATTGGCGATCAACTTACCTGTGTATTTGTCGATAATGGCGTTCTGCGCAAAGACGAGTTCCGCAAGGTGCAGGACAACCTGCGCGGCAAGCTCAACCTGAACCTGGTCGCGGTGGACGCGCGGGAGCGTTTTCTGCGCAAACTGGCCGGGGTGAGTGACCCGGAGACGAAGCGTAAGACAATCGGGGGCGAATTTATCGCGGTGTTTGACGAGGAAGCCGAGCGCATCGCCGTGCGCACCGGTGGAGTGGACTGGCTGGTGCAGGGGACGCTCTACCCGGACGTGATCGAGTCGGCCTCGGTGCACGGCCCCTCGCACGTGATCAAGAGCCACCACAACGTGGGCGGGCTGCCGGAGACGATGCGCCTGAAGCTGATCGAACCGTTGCGAGATTTGTTTAAGGACGAGGTTCGCCGGGTGGGCCGCGACCTGGGCATGCCGGAGGACATCCTGGGCCGGCAGCCGTTTCCGGGGCCGGGGCTCGCGGTGCGGATTCTCGGCGAGGTCACGCCGGAGCGGGTCGCGATTCTGCAGGACGCGGACGAGATCGTGGTGGAGGAGATCAAGCGCGCGGGGCTGTACCGCGAGATATGGCAGGCGTTCGCGGTGCTGCTGCCGGTCGAGAGCGTGGGGGTGATGGGCGACCAGCGCACCTACGCGAACGCCTGCGCGGTTCGCGCGGTCACCTCAGAGGACGGCATGACGGCCGACTGGGCGCAGGTGCCCTACGAAGTGCTGGCTCGGATTTCGAACCGGATCGTGAACGAGGTGAGGGGCATCAACCGCGTGGTCTACGACATTACTTCGAAGCCGCCCGGGACGATCGAGTGGGAGTAGAGCGCATCCTAAGCTGTGACTCGAACAGAACGGGATGGGTATGGCGCAAAAGATTGAGGATTACGGGGTCATCGGGGACCTGGAAACGGCGGCGCTGGTAGGCAAAAACGGCTCTATCGACTGGCTTTGCTGGCCGAATTTCGCCTCGGACGCGTGCTTCGCGGCGATTCTGGGCGATGAAGGGAACGGGCGCTGGCTTATCGCTCCGGCGCCGGGGGCGGAAGGCGAGGACGGGTGGGAGGCGACCTGGCGCTACGTGCCGCATACGCTGGTGCTGGAGACCAGGTGGACGCGGGGCGAAGACGTGGTGCTGGTCACGGACTTTATGCCGGCGCGCGGGGGCCACTCCTACATTGCGCGCAAGGTCGAGTGCCTTGCGGGCGAAGCGGCGATGCACCTGGAGCTGATTCTGCGCTTCGACTACGGCCGGTCGGTGCCGTGGGTGACGCGCGAGGAGCACACGGTGCGCGCGATTGCCGGGCCGCACATGGTGCTGCTGAGGACGGGCCTGGAGACGCACGGCAAGGACGACAAGACGCAGAGCAACTTCACGGTGAGCGAGGGAGAGTTCGTGTGGCTGACGCTGAGCTACGCGGGCTCGGCGGAGGCGGAGCCTCCGGTGATCGACCCGGACGCGGAGCTGGAAGAGGCGAAGCGGTACTGGGCGGAGTGGTCGGCGAAGTGTACGCAGGCGGGGCCCTATACGGAGGCGGTGCAGCGATCGCTGATCACGCTGAAGGCCTTGACCTACAGGCCGACCGGGGGTGTGGTGGCGGCGGTGACGACCTCGCTGCCCGAGGCGCTGGGCGGTCCGCGCAACTGGGATTACCGGTACTGCTGGCTGCGCGACTCGACCTTTACGCTGCTGGCGCTGATGAACGGCGGTTTTTTCAAGGAGGCGGAAGCCTGGCAGGACTGGCTCTTGCGGGCGATCGCGGGCAGCCCGGACCAGGTGCAGATCATGTACGGGATCTCGGGCGAGCGGCACCTGATGGAGTGGGAAGTGGCCTGGCTCAAGGGCTACGAGGACTCGAAGCCGGTGCGCATCGGCAATGCCGCGGCGGAGCAGCTGCAGCTGGACATATACGGCGAGGTGATGGACGCGTTTTTCCATGCGTTGGCGGAGGTGAAAACGCCGCGCCGAGTGGACCTGAATCTGCAGCAGCTGCTGATCGGGCATCTGCTGACGGTCTGGAAAAAGCCGGACCAGGGCATCTGGGAAACGCGCAGCGGCGCACAACAGTTTACCTACTCGAAGATGATGGTGTGGGTGGCGCTGGACCGGGCGATTTCAATCGCGGAGCACACGGGCGCGGACGTGCCGCTGGAGCAATGGCGCAGCGCGCGGGACGAGGTCCACGCGGAGGTGTGCAAGCGGGGGTACAACAAGAAACTGGGCGCGTTTACGCAGGTGTTCGGCGGGGACACGCTGGACTCGTCACTGCTGCTGATGCCGCAGGTGGGCTTCCTGCCGGCGTCCGACCCGCGGGTCAAGGGCACGATCGAGGCGATTGAAAAGGGGCTGATGCGGGACGGCCTGCTGCTGCGCTATGACACGAGCAAGTCGGCGGACGGGCTGCCCTCGGGGGAAGGCGCGTTTCTTGCGTGTTCGTTCTGGATGGTGAGCTGCCTGAAGATGATCGGCCGCGAGGCGGATGCGCGCGCGCTGCTAGGGCGCTTGCTGTCGCTTCGCAACGAACTGGGCCTGTTGTCCGAGGAGTACGACACGGCCCAGTCGCGGCAGGTGGGCAATTTCCCGCAGGCGTTTTCGCACATCGCGATGGTGAACGCGATCTTCGATATTGAGTGCGGGGAGCGGCAGCTGCGGGCGCGGCACCACCGGCGGACGCGCGTTCCCAAGCCGGGGGCGACGGCGCAGGAGTCGAAGCCGAGCACTCCGGAGCTGGACCCGAAGACGCGGAATCCGATGCGCACGCGGCAAGAGGACGTCCAGGCCGGGCCTGGCGAGATTGAGGCATCCAAGCTACACGGAAGGTAGGACGGGAGACACATGCACGAGTTTCGAGTTTGGGCGCCGAAGGCTGAGTCGGCCGCGGTAAAGATCGGCGAGGCAAAGCACCCGATGACGCGGGGCGAGGACGATTGGTGGAGCGCGGAGGTAGCGGACGCGGGCCCGGGCACAGACTACTGGTTCCTGCTGGACGGGGACGAGCAGCAGCTGCCGGATCCGCGTTCGGCCTCGCAGCCGGAAGGGGTAAACGGGCCTTCGCGGGTGGTGGACCACGGGGCTTTCCAGTGGACCGATGGGGACTTCCACGCGCGGACCTACCAGAGCGCGATCGTGTACGAGCTGCACATCGGCACGTTTACGCCGGAGGGCGACTGCGACGGGGCGATCGGAAAACTCGACTATTTACGCGAGCTTGGCATTACACATATTGAACTGCTGCCGTTCGCGCAGTTCCCCGGCAAGCACGGGTGGGGCTATGACGGGGTGGACCTGTTCGCGCCGCAAAACAGCTACGGCGGCCCGGACGGGTTGAAGCGGCTGGTGGACGCGGCGCACGGCAAGGGTTTGGGCGTGATCATGGACGTGGTTTACAACCACTTTGGGCCGGCGGGGAACTACGTGAGCAAGTTCGGCCCGTACATGACCGCGGAGCACAAGACGCCGTGGGGCGACGCGGTGAACTTTGAGACGGCGGGAAGCTACGAGGTGCGGCGCTTCTTCTGCGACAACGCCCTGATGTGGTTGCGCGACTATCACCTGGACGGGCTGCGCCTGGACGCGGTGCACGCGTATATCGACCGCTCGGCGATCCACTTCATGGAGCAGATCAACGCGGAGGTGCGCGCGCTGGAGGCCGAGACCGGGCGGCCGTATCTGATGATCGCGGAAAGCGACCTGAACGATCCGCGACTGGTGCGCTCGAAGGAGGCGTACGGCTACGGGTTCAACGCGCAATGGAGCGACGACTTTCACCACGCGCTGGTGACGCTGCTGAGCGGCGACCGGAGCGGCTATTACGCGGACTTTGGAGGCTTCGCCGACCTGGGCAAGGCGCTTTCGCAGGTGTTTGTATATGACGGAGTGTACGCGCCGTTTCGCGACCGGGTGCATGGGCGGCCGGTCGAGAACCTGCAGGGCTGGCATTTCCTGGGTTACTCGCAAAATCACGACCAGGTAGGGAATCGCGCCAAGGGCGAGCGGCTGGCGCACCTGACGGACACGGCCCGGGCCAAGATCGCGGCGGCGGTGACGCTGCTGGCGCCGTTTCTGCCGATGCTGTTTCAGGGCGAGGAGTGGGCGGCTTCCACGCCGTGGCAGTACTTCACGGATCACGAGGACCGGGAGCTGGGGCGGCTGGTTTCCGAGGGGCGCACGAAGGAGTTTGAGGGCTTCGGGTGGGACCCGGGGGAGATTCCGGACCCGCAGGAGGCTGGGACGTTTCAGGCTTCGAAGCTCAAGTGGGAGGAGCTGGCGGAGCCATCGCACACGGAGATGCTGCGCTGGTACAAAGACCTGATCGCGCTGCGCAAGTCGCGCCGCGAGCTGACGGACGGCGTGCTGGAGCAGGTGGATGTGGACTTCGACGCGGAGGACCAGTGGTTCACGATGCAGCGCGGGGGCGTGGTGGTGGTGTTTACGCTGGGGGAAGAAGGCTACTCGGCCAGCCTGGAGGAGAGCGTGAAGCTGCTGCTGGCTTCGGATCCGGGGATCACGGTCGAGGGCGGGCAGTTAACGCTGCCGGGGGTTGGGGTGGCGGTGTTGTCGGTGGAGTAGGGGCGCAGCTGTTCGGCTGGTCGGGAC
>CAXTRW010000035.1:0-19442 GCA_964246765.1 uncultured Acidobacteriaceae bacterium
CGCAGGCCTTCCGTAATAGTATGGATAGAGGCGCCGGGCGGCAGTCGGCAGCCCCTATGGACGAAGCACAGCGTAACCTATTCCTTTCGCGCGACAGCTCCTGGCTCAACTTCAACCGCCGCGTGCTCGGGGAAGCCCACGACCCGACCAATCCTCTGCTCGAGCGGGTCAAGTTCCTGGCCATCACCGCTTCCAACCTCGACGAGTTCATCGAGGTGCGGATGGCCGGCATGTTGCAGCGCATTGAAGAAGGCCAGGGCGAGCCCGGCCCCGACGGCATGACCGCCGAGGCATTGCTGGAACAAATCACCGCCGACGTCCACGACTTTGTCGCCGAACAGTACAGCTGCTGGCAGAACGAACTGCATCCGGCTCTGTGCGCCGCGGGCGTACGGGTGCTTGCCTGGGCCGAACTCAGCGACGAAGCCAAGCGGGCCGCCACCGACTTCTACGGGCGCGAAATCGACCCGCTGCTCACCCCCATCACCATCGACCCGCGTCATCCCTTCCCCCGCGTGCTTAACAAAGCCCTGTGCGTCGCGCTTTTGCTGCGCCGCAAGCGAAAAGGTCCGGGCGCCGCCGTGCTGGGTGTGGTCACGGTGCCTCGCGCGCTGCCCCGCTTTATCCGCCTACCGCAGACCCCCGGCAGCAGCACCGCGGATTTTCTTTTCCTCCCCGACCTGATCGAGCACCAGGCCGCCGGCATGTACCGCGGCTACTCGATCGTCGCTACCGCCGCTTTCCGCGTCACCCGCAACAGCAACCTTTACTTCGAGGAAGAAGAGGCTCGCTCGCTGCTGGAAGCCGTGCGGTCCGAGCTCCACAACCGCCGCAAAGGCGACGCCGTGCGCCTGGAAATCGAGCAGGACGCCCACCCCGAGATCATCGAGCGCCTGCGCTCCAACTTTGAACTGGACGACTCTCAGGTATTCCGAACCGACGGTCCGGTCAACCTGTCGCGCCTGATGATGCTCTACAGCCAGGTGGACCGGCCCGACCTGAAATATCCGCCCTTTACCGGGCGTGACCTGCGGCTCCATCGCAAGTCGCCCGACCTGTTCGACGAACTGCGCCACCACGACATCCCGCTGCACCATCCCTACGACTCCTACGACGCCGTGGTCGCCTTTATCTCCTCCGCCGCCCAGGACCCCAACGTCGTTTCCATGAAGCAAACGCTGTACCGCACCAGCGACGACTCCCCGATCTTCCGCGCGCTCACCGATGCCGCCCAGTCCAAGGAGGTCACGGTGGTCGTCGAGCTGACCGCCCGCTTCGACGAGGCCTCGAATATCCGCTGGGCGCGCAACCTGGAAGACGCCGGGGTCCAGGTTTTCCATGGCATCGTGGGCCTGAAAACCCACTGCAAGCTGTCATTGATGGTCCGCCGCGACCCGGACGGCGAGATCCGCCGCTATGCCCACCTGGGCACCGGCAACTACAACCCCATCACCTCGCGCTTTTACACCGACGTGAGCTTCCTCACTTCCGACCAGGCCATCACCGCGAGCGTGCATTCCGTGTTCAACTATCTCACCGCGCAAGCCGAGTCCGACGACTACCGGCCGCTCTACGTCGCGCCGCTTACCCTGGCCGAGGAGACCATCAAGCTGATCGGGCGCGAGGCCGAGCACGCCCGCGCCGGGCGCCCCGCGCGCATCATCGCCAAAATGAACTCGCTGCTCGAGCAAAGCGTCATTGAAGCACTTTACGCCGCCTCCCAAGCCGGGGTTGAGATCGACCTGGTTGTCCGCGGCATCTGCTCGCTTCGCCCGGGGCTTCCGGGGGTGAGCGAGCGCATCCGCGTGCGCTCGGTCGTCGGTCGCTTTCTCGAGCACTCCCGCATCTTTTACTTTGCGAACAACGGCCAGGAGGAAGTTTTCTGCGGCTCGGTCGACTGGATGCCCCGCAACTTGTTCGAGCGCTGCGAGGTTATGTTCCCGATCAAGGACGCCGCCCTGCGCGCCCGCTTGCGCAATGAAATCCTATCCGCCTACCTGGCCGACACCGCCAAAACCCGCCTGCTGCGCCCCGACGGGACCTACGGCAAGCTCAGTGACACGGTGGAGGGCAAGGAGCACCCGCTGTTCAGCGCGCAGGACTTCCTGATGGCCGTCGCCGAGGGCCGCGCGTCCTCCGCTGACATTCCGCGGGACTATGTGGAGCTGATTGCGCCGCCTTTGTCCGGGGCCGGGCCCGAACCGACGCCCGCGCCCGCTCCGAAAAAAGCCCGCACCCGCAAGCGCGCCAAAGCTTGATGCTGTTGCCTGCTGCCAAGAGCGCGACTCCAGCAACCAAGACCGGTGCCCCACGTCTCGCCTTCGGGTCCCGGAAAGCGATCCTTGCTCGCTGGGGTGGTCAGAGCTCGCTCCCTTAAGCAAGAGCTCGCGACCGTCCTCCGAGCCCGAGCCCCACAAGGTACACTCTCAAAAGTCGAGTCCCATTCTCGAACAAGACAGGCCTTCCATGCACATCCTTCTTACCGGCGCGGCCGGCTTTCTCGGATCCCACCTTACCGACCGCCTGCTCGCTGACGGCCACTCGGTCATCGGCGTTGACAATCTGTGTACCGGCAGCCTTCGCAACCTCGAACACCTGCGCTCGGAGCCCCGCTTTTCGCTCGAAGAGCACGACATCTGCCGCCCCTTCGATTTCGGCCCCGTCAACTTTTTATACAACTTTGCATCTCCGGCAAGCCCCGTCAACTACCACCGGCTCGGCCTCGAAACCCTCGACGTCGGCTCGTCGGGAACCCGCAACGCCCTTGAAATCGCAAAAAAATATAGCGCAGGCTTTCTCCACGCCTCCACCTCCGAGTGCTACGGCGACCCGCAGGTCCACCCGCAAACTGAGGACTACTGGGGCCACGTCAACCCCATCGGCCCGCGCTCGGTCTACGACGAAGCCAAGCGCTTTTCAGAAGCCCTGGTCACCGCCTATCGCCGCTATCACGCGACCGACACCCGCCTGGTCCGCATCTTCAACACCTACGGCCCGCGCCTCGGCCGCGACGACGGCCGCGTCATCTCCAACCTCCTCGTCCAGGCCCTCCGGGGCGAACCCATGACCGTCTACGGCGACGGCTCCCAAACCCGCTCCTTCTGCTACGTTTCGGACGAAATCGACGGCATCGTGCGCCTTGCACAGTCGTCCGTGCACACGCCGATCAACATCGGCAACCCCACCGAGTGGACCATCCTCGAGTGCGCCGAAACCATCCGCCGCGTCACCAGCTCCCGCTCACCCATCATCTTCGAGCCGCTTCCTCAGGACGACCCCCTCCAACGCAAACCCGACATCACCAAAGCCCGCGAGCTCCTCGGCTGGGAACCGAAGATCGCGCTGGAACAGGGGCTTGCCCTGTCGCTCGACTACTTCCGGTCCACGCTGGAAGAACCTGCCGGCATACGCTGAAGCAAAACCGCCTGCGCGGCCGGCGGCCACTTCGTGGCGGGTATTTGGTTCGAAGATGATCGCCGATTAAGAAGTTTGTTCGACTTCGGGTCAGACGAATTTCGCTCTCCTGGAGACCCGGCATAGGAGCAAACTCCGGCCGCTTCATCTTGGGTCGCGAATCTCTTCCTCCCAGTTCGGGCCAGTGACTAGTAGGCGGCAGCATGCACTTTGTAGAACACAATCCCATATTCTTTTGGGCTGAACACATTTTTGAGGAAGCAACCCAATGAGGTCAACGCGCACAATTACGGTGCTGGGGGCACTTGGCCCAACTCTTCTTTTAAGCCTCTGTTTGGCGGGTAAGTTCTTCCCGAGGGAATCAGACAACCTACTCAGGCCCTATGGCCTATTTGTCTGGCTTGGTGTTTTGGCAGCCTCGGTTCTGTTGCCCACAATAGCCGCACTTCGAAGCTCGAAATGGTGGTTCTTGGTCGCAGTAGCATGAGTGACTGTAGACCTGTTTCTTTTTAATGCGTTAATGGCTTAGCTTGGGGCAGCCTTGCCGCCTCGGGCAGCACGTCGGACGGAGGCGGGTGTCTACACGTCCCGACTTTGAGATGTGGGCCTCCTAAGCGAAAGCTCCGAACCGCTTTATTGCATTAGCGCTTGATCGCGCCGCTCAGGGTCGAACGTGACTTGCAGCGCGCCTTCTTTGCCAGTCACCTTCAGCCCTTCGAGCGACCCTACGAGCCAATCCGCCTCCGCCAGCTGCTCCGGAGAGTGCGAAAACAAAGTCGCCAGCACCTGACATCCAGCGGCCTTGCCAGCCGCCACGCCCGCGGGCGCGTCCTCAATCACCAGGCACCGCTCCGGCGCAAACCCCAGCAGCACCGCCCCGCGCAGGTAGGGCTCCGGGTGGGGCTTGCCGTGGTCCACTATGTCCGCCGTGATGAACCGCTCCGGCGGGCGCAAGCCCACGAGCTCCATTCGCACCCGCGCCAGCCGCTCGGTCGCTGATGTGCATACGGTCCAGCTCCCTTCCGGCAGCGATTCCAGCAGCGAAGCCACCCCCGGCAGCGCCTGCAAACCTTCCGTGTCGTCGATTTCGATCTGCTCGATCACGGCGAGCTCTTCCCGGTCGTTCAGGTCCGGACGCAGCAGCCGGATGGTTTCGATCGCCCGCTTGCCATGTGCGCTCAGGATAGCTTTGGCCCCGTCCACCCCGCGCATCTGGCCCCACTTCGCCCAGGAGCGCTCCACCGAGCCGAGCGACGACACCAGAATCCCGTCCATGTCAAAGAGAATGCCCGCGCACTCGAGCCTCATCGGGGCAAGCCCGCGAACCACTCCCGCATCCTCTTGGTCCCTTCCTCCACGGCCTCGTGAGAGACCGCATACGACAGCCGGATATGCTCACGCGTTCCAAACGCCTCGCCCGGCACCGCGACCACCCGCGCCTCAGTCAGCAAGCGCTTGGCGAGCTCCATCGCCGAAGCCGGCCCGCCCGGCTTTCCCAGGTACGCCCCCACATTCGGATACACATAGAACGCCCCCGCCGGCTTGGTGCAGGTCAGCCCAGGGATCTCGCCCAACCGCGTCAAAATCCGGTCCCGCAGCTTCACATAGTCCGCCCGCATCTCCGCCACGCACGCCTGCGAGCCCGACAAAGCAGCCGCCGAAGCCTTCTGCACAAACGAGGCCGCGTTCGAGGTCGACTGCGATTGCAGCTTACCCATCGCCGCGATGATCGGTTTCGGCCCCAGCGCGAAACCGGCGCGCCAGCCCGTCATGGCGTAGGTCTTCGACAGCGACCCCAGCACAATGATGTGCTCCCGCGCCTCTGCCACCTGCGCCGCGGAAACCATCTCACCCTCGTACTGCAGGTAGATGTAACACTCATCGCTCAGCAGATAAACCCCGCGCTCATGCGCCATCCGCGTAATGGCGAACAGGTCCTCCTTCGCGATCACCGAGCCCGCCGGGTTCGATGGCGTGTTCAGGATAATTGCCTTGGTCCGCGGCGTGATCGCCCGCTCGATTGCCTCCGGGCGCACCCGGAAGTTCTCGCTCTCCGAGGTCTCCACAAACACCGGCGTCCCACCCGCGTACTGCACGATGTCCTTGTACGAAACCCAGTACGGCGCCGGCACGATCACCTCATCGCCGTGGTCGACCAGCACCTCCATCGCATTAAAAATCGCGAGCTTGCCGCCGGTCGTAAACACCGCCTCCTCCGGCGTGTAGCTCGTGCCGAAATCCGCTGCATGGCGCTCCACAATAGCCCGGCGCACGTCCGGAATCCCCGGAACAGCCGTGTACCGCGTAAAGTTCCCCTCGATCGCCGCGATGGCCGCGTCCTTGATGTGCTGCGGCGTCGCGAAGTGCGGCTCGCCCGCGCCGAAGTCCACCAGGTCCACGCCCTCGGCTCTCAGCCGCCCAGCCTCGGCCGTCACAGCCATGGTCGCGGAAACCTCAATTCGGTTGATACGGTCGGAAAACAGCTTGTGTGCAGTCGCAGTCGCGCTCATGCTTCTAGTTTTTCAGATTTTGTCCGCTCCGTGTAGTCCCTGCCCGTATCTGTTCGGCTCGCGTCTTGCCTGGGCTATGGAACACTCTTGAAAAAGCGCCAGATCTGCTCTGTGTAGTTCAGGGTGTCCGGCGCGCCCGCACGGCCATGCCACGACGACACCGTGCTCCCTGCCCACTCATGCCCAAGGCCATTTACATAGTCTGCTCTCACGAGAGCCTGATGCCGGCAACCGACCCACTGTGATTCGCTTCCCCAGAACATCCGGGTATTTCGCGGTGTAGGTTCACACCCGTTCAACTTCGCCCATGCACTCATGTCCCGTAGCAATGTAGGCCGAACCGTCTGGCTTCCCCAAAAGTATTTCTTCTCATTTGTTCGCATTGCATTCCACTCGCTGGGACCGGGGGCGCCGGTCGTATCCGCCGTGCCCAGAAGCTGCAGAATGAAAACCGGGGCCTTCAGGCGATCCGGAAGCATATCGCCGACGTTAGCCGCGGCCGCCACAGCGCGAATAGCACGCGGGTATCTAGCCGCGAAATCTTTCACCAGCATTGCTCCATTCGAAAACCTACGATGTAAACCCTCTTTGCGTCTCCGTGTTCGGTCCGCAGAAGCTGCTGTATGAGCACAAGCAGGAAATGTTCATCGTCTGGATGCCGGTGGTTCTGGATGCCTCGCAGCGCCGAGGCAGGCCACCAGCTCGGGTCATTGGATGAGTGCCAGTCCGCATGGGGGAAGGTGTGGCCAGGCAGCAGAGATCCGCTCGGCAGATCCGCTCGTACCGGTAAGGCCGAAGGGAAAGCTACGAAAAAGCCCTGCTTATCTGCTTCCTTCCTCCAGCCGAACTGCCGAAGGGGGATATCTCCAGCGCCGCCCCATCCGTGCAGTACAAGCACCAGAGGCAGCCCGTTCTTGTCATCGCAGGGTCGATAGAACCAGAACTGGCGCTGGTAGCCGTCCACCTTGATCGATTTACTCTCTGCGTCGTGCGGCAGACAGGATGCGGCATCAGCTTGAACTCCACCTGCAAGAATCAAGCAGAACCCAAGCATGAAAAACACCAATCTAGGAATGCTCTCCATTCCACCTCATCCTCGCAACACCAGCTCAGATGCTCCAACAAACGACCACCAGACGATGAGCGTTGACGCGGATCAAACCAGGCTATTCTGCCGTTGCTTCACTCCTCTACAAACAGTAATGGCAATTTGGGCGCTACACTGGGCACCGAAGCCAAGTATGTCTAGCACCTTGCCGACTCGCCCCCTCCATTACCTCACAGTCGTCCTCGTGTCGCCGCGCAACACCCTCAATATCGGCGCGGTTGCCCGTGCCATGAGCAATTTCGGCGCGCACGACCTCCGGGTCGCCAACATCTTCTACAAGGAGTTCCGCTCGGCATCCTCCGCAGTCGGGCCGGCAGCCGCGCTGATGCAAAGCGCGCGCGACTTCCCGTCTACCGCCGAGGCCGTCCACGACGCGCAGCTTGTCGTCGGTACCACCGGCGCTACCGCGAGCACCGGAGCGCCGGGCGTTTCCGCCGGCCGCCCCTTCTTGCAGCCCATCGAGCGCCTGGAGTCCGCCGCGACCCGCATTCGCGCCGCGCTCGACCGCGAGCAGCGCGTAGCCCTGCTGTTCGGCTCGGAAAAGTTCGGCCTTTCGAATGACGACATGAGCCACTGCCACCTGCTGCTCCGCATCCCCACCCGCGACGAGCACCCTTCCATGAACCTCGGCCAGGCCGCCGCCCTTTGCCTGTACGAGCTGGCCCGCATGGACCCGTCCGGCGCGCCGCCGCCCGTGCCGGAGACACAGGGCCCGCTTCCGCAGGATTTTCCCCGCGCAGCCGAGCCCGCCACGCCAGCCCCCGCCGAGGCCGTCGAGCGCCTCACCGCGCTGCTAGACCGGACACTGACCGCAAGCGGCTTCCCCGGCATGGGCTCACCCACACGCACTCGTCAGCTGCGCGCGCTCCTGCGCCGGCTGCGGTTTTCCCGCCGCGACGCCGAGCTTTCGACCGGCTTTCTTCGCCAGGTCCTATGGAAATTCGACGCAGACCCAAAGCCGGACGCCCAGCCGCGCGTGATACACAGAAAAGACACCCTTTAGGAGCGCTCCCAGACTTGCAGACCCACGCCATCACGCTTTTGCTTTTCCAAATCTCGGTGGTTCTGCTGGTCACCCTGGCCTGCGGCACGCTTGCGCCGAAACTGGGCCAGGCCCGCGTGGTCGGCGAGATTATCGGCGGCATCCTGCTGGGGCCGTCGGTGCTCGGGCGCGTCTGGCCCGCAGCGAGCCTGCACCTGTTTCCCAAGGCCTCGCTGGTCGCCATGGAGCAGCTTTCCACGGTCGGCCTAGTGCTGTTCCTGTTCACCGTCGGCATGGAGCTCGACGACGCGCAGTTGCGCCGCCAAGGCCCGCGCGCGCTGGCGGCGAGCGCCACCAGCATCCTGATCCCGTTTATCGCCGCCGTGCTGCTGGCGCATGAGCTCCGCAGCCGCTTCGCCCCCCATGGCATCGGCAGCGTGCCGTTTGTGATGTTTCTGGGTATCAGCATGAGCATTACCGCCTTTCCGGTACTCGCGCGGATGCTGGAAGAGCGCGCCATCACCAATACCCCGCTCGGCACCACCGCGCTGCTGTGCGCCGCCGTGGATGACGTGGTGGCCTGGATCCTGCTCGCCGTGGCCCTCACCCTGATCGACACGCACGGGACCGCAGGCAGCCTCGTGCTGCGCTTCGGGATGCTGGCCGCCTACCTGGCTCTCATGCTGGGCGTGTTGCGGCCGCTTGCTACCCGGGTCGTGAAGCGGCGCGATAACCCTGAGCTGGGCCTGGGCCTGCTCGGGATTACCGTGGCGTTCGCATTTGCCTCGGCCGCGATCACCGATTGGGCCGGGGTCCACCCCCTGTTCGGTGCCTTTATCGCGGGCGTCTGCTTCCCGCGCATCGCCGCCTGGCAGCACGCCATCCGGATGCGTCTGGACATGATCACCTCCGTGCTGCTGCTGCCCTTGTTTTTCGCGCTCACCGGCCTGCGCACCCGGCTCGATCTGCTCAACGACGCGACCATGTGGCTCTGGGCCGGGCTGGTCCTGGTGGGCGCGATCGGCGGCAAAGTCGGCGGGGCGGTGTTGGCCGCGCGCTGGTCGGGCCAGAGCTGGCGCGACGCCTGGGGCTTGGGCGCGCTGCTCAACACCCGGGGCCTGGTTGAGCTCATCGTGCTCAATATCGCGTACAACTCCGGCGTGTTTTCGCCCACGCTGTTCACCATGCTGGTGGTTATGGCGCTGGTCACGACCATGTGTACGACCCCTATGCTCGATCTGCTGAAGATCGGCGGGCGGGAAGCGTCAGAAGCTGCCTATGATGAGGTCAGAATCAGCTAGACCGAACTCCGCCGACGCATGCGCTCGATCACCCACTCCGGCACAAGGCCGTCCACTGAGCCGCCCAAACGAAAAACCTCCTTCACCAGTCGTGAACTCACGTAGGAGTATTTCGCGTCCGGCATAAGAAAGATCGTCTCCACCTCCGGCGCGAGACGGCGATTCATGTGCGCCATCTGCAGCTCAAATTCGTAGTCCGAGATCGCCCGGATCCCGCGCAGCACCGCCCGCGCCCCCTGCTCCCGAGCAAAGTCCACCAGCAACCCTTCAAACGTCGCCACCTCGACATTTGGAAGCGCCTGGGCGCCCTCCCGCAGCATCTCCACTCGCTCCGCCACCGAAAACAGGGGGTTTTTCGCCGAATTCCGCAGCACTCCCAAGACCAGACGGTCGAACAGCGCCGCCCCCCGCGCAATCAGGTCCAGGTGGCCGTTGGTCACAGGGTCGAACGAGCCGGGGTAAATCGCGGTCACAGTATGCACAGCGCGAGTGTAGCAGGGGTCCCCCGGCCTCACATGGACAAGGCTTCACCAATGCCGCTATCTCAACCGGCTCTCGCTCGAATAGGCCTCGGCGAAGCGCGCAAGCCGCCGTTGCCTCGGGCAAGCGGCGCTTTGCCTTTGCGGTATTCTTCATTGCCGGTAAGCACAATCCCAGGTGGGAACGGAGAAGCCTTCCATCCATCCCGAATCGAGCCTTGATCACTCCCTGCTTGCGGCCGCTCTCCGTGTTCAGGCCTGCGCTGCCCATCAGCCCGGACGGATTTCCGGCGGCAATTGCTACCGAGAATGCGATTTACCATTACAAACAGAATTTCAAGTATGAGTTCGCGGCGATCAAAGTGCGTGGAGAGCCAAGTCGATCATCGCGTAGAGATCCTTCCGGCTCGCACCTGCTTGAGCTTCGACGGCGATGCCGCCGGCAAGGGTCGTGATGAACCGGGCCAACGTCTTGGGATCGGAGCCGGGCGGTAATTCTCCACGAGCGAGGTCCTCGGAGAATCGTTCCTCCAATCTGACTCGTAGCGCTTCCCGATGTCCGGAAAGCCATTGCTTGACAACGTCCTCAGCCTGTACAGCCGGAGAACTGTTGACCACGAGACAGCCTGGAGTGTGCGCCGGGTCGGTCACCACATCGGCGTAGTGACGCAGGAGCATTTCTATGCCCGCGCGAGTCGGGGAGTCTCGGAATGCGTTTTCGTAAGCCTTTTCCAGCGCGGCGACGTAGCGGCCCACCACTTCTCGAAAAAGCTTCTCTTTGCTTACGAACGCGAAGTAGAAGCTGGCTGCCCCAATGCCTAGACCAGCCGTGAGATCGGCGAGTGAGGTTTGGTCGTAGCCGCGCCAAAACAACAGAGTGGCTGTGCCGATTGCGGACTCAAGATCGAACGTGCGAATTCGTCCCATTCCAAGCTCCAACTTTCTAGATCGACCGCTCAAATAACTCTTGACCGGCGCTACCCATAGTGTAATGATTGATCTACTACGTCGCAATTTTTACGCCGCGGCCCGAGTCAGGGAGAAATCATGCAAGGCAGTGCATTCGCGGAAAAGAAGTTCATCGAGATCAAGGGCCGCAAGATGGCCTACATCGACGAGGGCGAGGGCGCACCGATCGTCTTCCAGCACGGCAATCCAACGAGTTCGTACCTGTGGCGGAAGGTGATGCCGGAGTGTGTCGGGCTCGGCCGGCTCATCGCCTGTGACCTGATCGGCATGGGCGACTCAGACAAACTGCCCGACTCGGGGCCAGGCCGCTATACCTATGTAGAGCAACGGGAGTATCTCTTCGCGCTCTGGGAAGAGTTGGGCCTTGAGCAGAACGTGGTGCTGGTCATCCATGACTGGGGCTCGACGCTCGGCTTCGATTGGGCCTCGCAGCACCCTGACCGGGTACAGGGTATTGCGTATATGGAAGCGGCTCCGTTGCCACTCAAGTGGGATGACTTTCCCGAATATGCTCAGGATGGCTTCAAAGCGTCCCGCACGCCAGCCGGCGAAGACATGGTCCTCAGAGACAACAATTTCATCGAAGGATTCCTCATCGCAGCCGAAAAGGGGAACCTGTCTGCTGCCGACGAAGCGGAATACCGCCGTCCTGTCCTCAACCCTGGCGAAGATCGTCGTGCGATGCTTTCGTGGGCCCGCCAGATCTCTCTTGACCGGTCGCCCGCGGACGTCACAAAGATTGTGTCTGAAATGTCCGAGTGGCTCAGGTGTTCGCCAATACCAAAACTGTGGGTGAAAGGCGACCCCGGCTTTATCTCCAACGGACGGCTCGCGACGTTCTCCCAGGGCCTGAAGAATCAAACCGAAGTGCAGGTCAAGGGTGTTCACTATTTGCAGGAGTCGAGTGGCCCTGAAATCGGCAAAGTCGTGGCGAACTTCGTTCGTTCGCTGCGGGACAAGTAGCTTACGGTGATTGCTTCGAGGCTGAAGATCGATCACTCTAACCACGATCATCGTGAGGTTGTTCATGTCGAACCCAGTTCCCATTGCCCTGGCATCGGTCCGGCGCATCGAGGCCGATGGGGTAAGCGTCTTCTACCAGGAAGACGGGCCGAAAGACGGTCGCAACAAGCCGTCTGTGCCGCAATCTACAGGCGGGTTAGAGCCCGTGATTCGTCGCAAACGAGTGCCCCATGAATTTGTGCTGGACGCAATTGCCGAGGTGTGCCCGACGACACGAGCCATGTTCGGTGCCCTCGCAGTTTACGTGAGCGAAAAAATTGTCTTTCTGCTGCGGGACCGGCCCGCCGATCCGCAGGCGAATGGCGTGTGGCTTGCGATTTCTACCGAGTTTCAGGACAGTCTCCACGCAGATTTTCCGAACGCTGGACCTGTCAGAATCATGGGCAAGGATATTAGCGGTTGGCGGCTGCTTGCAGTCGACGCCGGCGATTTCGAGGCGAGTGCTCTCCGCGCCTGCGAATTGGTCGTCAGGAACGATCCCCGGATCGGCAAAGTCCCAAACAAAAAGCGAACTGCAACCTAAGTTCCTGCACTGATTGGTACCGGTAAACGCCGTTTGCTGAAGCTTGCCGTTTGCAAACCGGAACGGCTCGTCTTTGGCGGGGACGGAAATTAGCGGCGACGGAAAACAAAATACGACTTTGAAGGATGCATTTGCACTCCCGCACAAGATACCATGCAGCCGTCATCTCGTATGAGCCCCGCCTGAGCGAGGCTTGCGTCGTTGGCAGAGCCACAGTCTATGTGTAAGCAACGCATTGAGAAGCCGATCTGCTTCCATCGACGGCACAGTGCATATGCCTACACCCGTTTGCCCGGCCGCACGGCTTCCTGGGCCAGCACCGCACCGTCCACCGGCACCGCCGGGATAGGCGCAGCTGCCGCAGCCCCCGCAATCCCGAGCTTCGATCGCACCGCCGCGTCGATCCGCCCGAACACGTCTCTATTGTCCTTGAGGAACTGCCGTACGTTCTCGCGGCCTTGGCCGATCCGCTCGCCGGAGTAGCTGTACCAGGCGCCCGATTTGTCAACCACATTGTGCGTCACAGCCAGGTCCAGAACATCGCCCTCGCGCGAGATCCCTTCGCCGTACAGGATGTCGAACTCCGCCTCGCGGAACGGCGCCGCGACCTTGTTTTTCACAATCTTGACCTTGGTCCGCGAGCCTACCACCTGGTCGCCTTCCTTGACCGCCGCGATCCGGCGGATGTCGATGCGCACGGACGAGTAAAACTTGAGCGCCTTGCCGCCCGTAGTCGTTTCCGGATTGCCGAACATAACGCCGATCTTTTCGCGGATCTGGTTAATAAAAATCAGGCAGGTGCGCGACTTTGAAACCGTGCCGGTCAGCTTGCGCAGCGCCTGCGACATGAGCCGCGCCTGCAGGCCCATGTGCGAATCACCCATTTCGCCTTCGAGCTCGGCCTTGGGCACCAACGCGGCGACCGAATCGACCACCAGCACGTCCACCGCGTTCGAGCGCACCAGCGCTTCGACGATTTCGAGCGCCTGCTCGCCGTAGTCCGGCTGCGAGACCAGCAGGTTGTCCGTGTCGACGCCCAGCTTTTTCGCGTAGATCGGGTCGAGCGCGTGCTCGGCGTCCACAAACGCCGCCAAGCCGCCCAGCTTCTGCGCCTCCGCGATCACCTGCAGCGTGATCGTCGTCTTGCCGGAGGACTCGGGCCCGAAGATCTCAATGACGCGCCCGCGCGGAAAACCGCCGATGCCGAGCGCCGCGTCGAATGAGATGGAGCCGGTTGAAATCGCCGAGATTTCCAGCTTATCCCGGCTGCCCAGACGCATCACCGAGCCCTTACCAAACTGCTTATCCAACTGCGAAAGTGCTGCTTCTATTGCTCGGGACCGATCGTCTGCCACGCTTCTATTCCCCCAAATCTTGAGCCCCGCCGACTATCATAGCTGTCCTAAACCGGCACAAAAGGCTATCCATAGACTACCATCGACTACGCCACGGAGGCGAAGAAAATGCAAAAACCAAAGTCACGTCGGGAATGCAGATTTCCCTTGCGCTTCAGCGCTGGAGCAGGTCCACTGGAGCGTTCACGTCTGTAACCCGGAAGTGCCGCGCCAAGCTCGGGTGCCGCGTGGCCACCGCTCGGTACATATCCCAGGCCACGCGCCGGTAGGAAATGTGGCCCTGGGGCGCCGACCGCATTTCGGCAATGTACAAAGCCTCGGCAAAATCCATCCGGAACAGCGCCCGGGTCCGCGTCGCCAATGGCAGCAGGTACTGCCTAGCTTCCTCGGTCGGCCCCGCGGCCCAGGCGGGCGACCCCGGGCGACCCGCGCCGACCTGGCCCTCGAAACCGCCCCGCGCGGCCTTCATCGCGCCCGTGAACACCGGCTCCATGGCCCCAAGCCCGTCCGGAGTCTCCCACCCATGCCGCCCGGTAAACCCCTGCAGCAGCTGCACGCAACGCCGGTGCCGGTGCATGTCCCGGAAGCCGCCCAGGTCCATCAGAATGTCGAAGCGAAACCGATGCCCGGCGGCGAACTCCCGCAGCACCTCATCGTGGCGCCCGCGCTCGCGCAGCCCCAGGTCGACGATCTCGTCCCGGCGCGCCTCGGGCAGCGCCGCCACATGATCCCGAAGCTGCCGGTAGCCGTAGTGGCAGGCCGGATACAAAAGGCTTGCTGCCAGGTCCAGTTCCAGCGCGTCCGCGTCATCGATCAGGTCTACGAGCGGCGCGGGCGCGACCGGCGCGTCGCCCATGACCGCGGCCGCCGCCTCAGCCATCCGGGCCCGAGTCTCGATCGCATACCGGTTCGGCGTCGCGTATTTCACCAGAGTCGGTGCAACCCGCGGACCCTCGCCACCCCCGGGCACCCACGCCGCACCGTCCGCCGCGGCCCGCAAAGCCTCGCCCAGCGCGCGCACTTCGCCCATCGGCGAGCCCATCAGCCGCGAAACCTGCCCTTCCAGCGTCCGCGCGTTCACAATCTGGCCCAGCGAGGTGTTCGCCGCCAGCGGCAGCAGGTATCGCGCCACATCGAAAGCCCGCGCCCGCAGCGTCCGGTCGAACGCCTCGGGCTTCATCTCCGCCGGCCGCGCTACGCTTTCCCGCAGCTGGGCGAATACTCCGTCGGAAACCGCCCGGTAGCTCGCGAACAGCCCCTCGATCGCGCCCGTATACGCCGCCCGGTCTTTTTCGTCCGCAAACGGGGGTGTGTACCAGCCGCTTTTCTCAAAGTCCTGGTACCGCGTCGAGCGCTCCTGTCCATCCCAGCGCTGCTCGTCCACCAGCACGATCGCCGCCAGCAGCGACAGCCGCTCCACCGCGAACGCCAGGTGAGCCAGGTCGGCGATCGACCGGTGCCCGTACTGGAAATAAAAGGTGTTGAGGAACTGTTCAGCCCGCTGGGCGCTGATCTCCCTCAACGATTCCTTTAAGGAAAGCGCCGAGCGGGAATACTTCGCCATCGCATACGCCAGAACTTCCGGGTCAGCCCCGTGTACGGCATACACCTCGGTTCCCTCCGTCGAGGGCGCTTTTTGCTCGCCGGTAACGTCCATTTCGATTGAGCATACTTTCTCCTGGAGCCGCGGCGGCGCAAGTGAGCGAAAATAGGAGGCGCATGAGTCCCGAAACCGAACCGGCGACCAAAATGGGCGGTCCCGCCGACCCGGACGCGGTGCTGCGTTCAACCGCGCACCGGCCCACGCCCTTGCCCCAGCGCCCCTGGGCCATGCAGCAGCGTTGGAACGACCTCCTGTTCGCGCACTGGCCCGTGCCCGCCGCCGCCGTCGAGCCCACTCTGCCGTCCGGCCTCGTTGCCGACACCTTTGACGGGCAGGCGTGGCTGGGCGTGGTGCCTTTCGGCATGGACCGCATCCGGATCCACGGCCTGCCCAGCGTCCCCGGCGCGCGCGCCTTTCCTGAGCTCAACCTACGCACCTACGTGCGGGAACGCGGCTCCAACCGCACCGGCGTCTATTTTTACTCGCTCGACGCGAGCAATCCTCTGGCCGTTGCCATCGCCCGATCCGTCTTCCACTTGCCCTATTTTTGGGCTCAAATGAGCCTCCGCCACAGCGCCGATCCGGGTCGCGCGCGAGAGGTTCGCTACTGCAGCCGGCGACTTCTCGCCCCGCACCCGGCCCGATTTCGCGCCCGCTACCGGGGCCTCGGCGCCATGGCCCAAGGGCCGCTCGAGCAGTTCCTCACCGCCCGCTACTCGCTTTTTACCGCCGACCGCGCCGGACGGCTGCTGCGCGGCGACATCCACCACCTGCCCTGGCCGCTCGAACGCGCCGAAGCCGAGTTCGAGCAAAACGATCTTCCCGCCGCCCACGGCTTCACCCTGCCCGACCGCGCCCCGGTCCTTCACTACTCCCGCGAGCTCATGGTCTATGTCTGGGCGCTGGAGCCGGCCGCGCGTTACGCATCCCCGGCCCGCGCCGCCCAACCGCAGCCGGCCAGCAGCCCGGTCGCCTGCATTGAGCGTGCCGACTAACTTCGAGCCCCGGCACTCTCTGAATTGCGTGAAACGAGTTACACTGTGTCGCGGAGAGTAAAGTTGATGCCTTCAACCATGGTGCACGTGCGGGTCGATGACACCGTATAAGAACAGGCGACCGCAACATTGGCGGAAATGGGCCTTTTCTGTTTCCGATGCAGTGCGAATGATGCTGATCCGGGTCGCGGCGGAAAAGGCCGTCCCCTTTGAGGTGCGCCTACCCAACCCGACCACCGAAGCCGCCATGCGTTCACTGGAGCACCGGGAGGGCGAGCGGTTCAATTCAGCCGAAGCTCTGTTTGACGATTTGGGTATGTAACATGCGGGCTGTGGTTCGCAGCGCTCAGTTCAAGCGGGACGTAAAGCTCGCCGATAAGCGAGGCAGGGAGATGGGACGGTTGAGAAACCTAATCACTCTCTTGCTGAAGGCAGAACCGTTGCCGACGCGTTACAAGGACCATTCCCTCAGTGGAGAGTGGAAAAGCTATCGCGACAGCCACATTGAGCCAGACTGGTTACTGATCTACAAATAGAGGGAAATACTGTTTTCCTCGCAGGGACCAGTACGCACGCCGATCTGTTTTGAGCGCGTTGAGCCTAGCTGAAGCGAGCTCTTTCGGAAAGCCCTACTGTACCAAATATCGATCTTCACGCCTTTACCCGGCACAACTTCTCAAAGCGAGTTTCCACATGTTTGAATTGACTAATGCCCCGGCCCTCGCCGAAAAAACCGCCCTGGTCACCGGCGCCTCCCAGGGTATCGGCCGTGCCGTTGCCCTGGCGCTTGCCGCCCTAGGTTCCCGTGTGATTTTGGCCGCGCGCAGCACAGACAAGCTCGCTGCCGTTGCCGACGAAATCGCAAAGGCCGGTGGCGAAGCCCATTCTTATACGCTCGACATCAGCCGGGAACCCTCGATCAAGGAGGCCGCCAAAGCCATCCTCGCCGCCCACGGCACGGTTGATATCCTGGTCAACAACGCCGGAATCACCCGCGACGGCCTGCTGATGCGCATGAAACGCGCCGACTGGGACGACGTGCTCGCGACCAACCTCACCGGCGCGTTCCTGCTGACCCAGGCGCTGCTGCCGGCCATGGTCAAGGCACGCTGGGGTCGCATTGTGAATATCGCAAGCGTGGTAGGCCAGACCGGGCAGGCCGGGCAGGTAAACTACGCGACCAGCAAGGCGGCCCTGCTCGGTTTTACCAAGTCGTTGGCCCGCGAGGTGGCCTCCCGGGCCATCACCGTCAATGCGGTGGCGCCCGGCTACATTGAGACGGCCATGACCGAGGTCCTCAACGACGCCCAAAAGGCTGCGATGTTGGAGCACGTCCCCCTCGGCCGGCCGGGCTCCGACGCCGATGTAGCCCATGCGGTCGCTTTCCTCTGCTCACCCGGAGCAGGCTACATTACCGGCCACACCCTCGACGTGAATGGCGGCCTGAATATGCGTTAAGCGGCATCCGGGGTGCGGGGATGCGCGCCGAACCGCCGCGCGCCGGCGCCCGCTTCCGCTTGCGGCGCCCCGGCGGCCTTGCCGTGCGTGCGCTTCCACAGCTCCGCGTTCAGCTCCGCGCCCACCAGCAGAATCACGAACGTGAGATACAGCCAAAACATCATGACAATGATTGTGCCCAGGGAACCGTAGGCCGCGCTGTAATTGGAGACATGCTTGACCCACTCCCCTAACCCGAAGGACCCCACTATCCACAACACAACGGAAAATGCCGCCCCAGGCAGGGCCGACGTGAAATGCACCTTGCGGTTGGGACCCAGGGTGTACAGGATCATCACAATCGTTACAAAAGTAGAGACCACCAATGCGATGCGCAGCGGCGGCCAGATCAGGGCGAACAGCACGGGGATAGGAAGCCGCGCCGACAAGAAGTGGACCAGCTGCGGCCCCGCGATCAGGCAAATCAGCAGCACAATGCTCAACGCGCCGCAGCTGAACGTAAGCAGGAGAGCCTGGAGCCGGTCGCGCCACCACACACGCTCCGTTTGCACGTCATACGCGATATTGAGCGCCTCAATCAGCGAGGAAAACGCCCCCGTTGCCGACCACAGATAGGTGAGAATGCCGACAGAAAGGATGCGCGCGGGGTGCGCCGTGATCACGGAAGCCACGACCGAGCGCACCAGGGTCATCGCATCCGGCGGGGCAACATCGGCGAGAAGAACCAACAGCTGATCCCAAAGGTGAGGGATCGGCAGCGCGCTCAACAGGGCTGAGGCGACCATCAGCAGAGGCACCAGCGACCATATAAAGAAGAACGCCACCGCGGCGCCGAACGACAGGGTGTGGGTCCGCAGCACCTCGTTGAAAAGCACAGGGGCGAGCTGAGGAACCGCTCTCATGCTCTCGACCGCCTTGTCCCAAGATGCCTTCGCGCTTGCCGCCATGGCGCTCTCCCCCACTTCTTGCATTCCTGATGCCGCGGTCGACCTAAGGTTTGCCGCGGGTGCAAAAGTAAGCCGCTCCGCCCTCGCGCCGAGCGCCCAGCCCGACGGCCCAGCCTCGTCCCGTCGCACTCGCTGGTAGTGTACGGCCAAAACGCCGACAACCTGCGTCCGCAGCACAGGGCCGATGGATGCCGTCAACGCACAGCTGTTCCACAGGCCCAATTTCCCTGTCCGTTTTCCACACAACAAACAGCTCGGTATTTTTTCATCGACTAAACAGCCCTCGGGGTGTTAACTCTACAGTCACCAGAACGCAGCTTTCTGCGCTTTGAGACGACGGGAGCGAAGGAACTTACAAGAAAACAGAATGAAAATTGGAGAAACGATCCGAGACTTCCGGCTTCAGCGCGGACTTTCGCAAGGCGACATTGAAAAGCGAACCGGGCTGCTACGCTGCTACTTGTCGCGAGTGGAAAATGGGCATACCATCCCCTCGCTTGAAACCCTTGCCAAAATCGCGGGCGCCTTGGACGTACCGCTCGCGCATTTCTTCGCCGAAACCGCCACCCCCCGCGAAGTTCCCGCGCAGAAAATCGGCGACGAGGAGTTGCGCTTCCTCACCCAGATTCGTCGATATTCTTCCGCCCTCAATGACAGTGATAAAAAGCTGCTCATCGCCATGGTCAAGAAGTTTGCCACGGCCACTGCGCCGGTGCCGGCCTAGGGCAGTTCTCGTACACACGTAGAGCGGCCGGCATCGCTGGATGTGGCTTTT
>CAXTRW010000036.1:0-18843 GCA_964246765.1 uncultured Acidobacteriaceae bacterium
CGTGGTACACAAGCGCCGGCAGCCCCACTCCTTGGTAGGCGTTGCCCGTCAGCGCGAGGCCGCCGAGGCTGCGGCAGCGCTCTTCGAGCCTGCGCACGCGCGCGGGGTGGCCCACGCTGTACTGCGGCAGCGAGTGGGGCCAACGCCGCACCACGGCGTGCGCGGGCGCGGGCAGCGGTCCCAGCAGCCGGGCAAACTCCGCGCGGGCGGCTTCGGCGATGCGCGCGTCGGGCCAGTCCATCATGCGCGGCGCCGCGCGGCCGCCGAAAAAGCCGCGCAGAAACACTGCCCCCTCCGGCGCGCGATCGGGAAATTTCTGGTCCATGAATGTACCGGCCAGCAGCTCCGGCTCGTCGCTCAAAGCGCGGCCCGGCGGAACCAGAAACCCGAACCCGCGCGGGACGCGCAAGCTCGTCGCCTGCTCCGGCGTGAAGCACAGCGCCGCCACGATCGCCGAGGTCGCCTCCATTTGCAACAGCTCCGCGGCTTCGCTGTCTACGAGCCTGAGCAGCTCGCGGGTGCAGTGCGCGGGGGTGGCCAGCACAACCGCGTCGAAGGCCTCGTCGCCGTATGCCTCGCTCGCGACGGTCCAGCCTTGCCCGTTTTGCGCGAGCGCGCTCACCGGCGTTTGTCGCCGAATGCTGCCCGGCGCAAGGGCGGCTTCCATGCGGTCGATCAACCTGCCCAGACCGCTGCGAACCGTGGTAAACACGGGCTCGGGCTTTTTGCCCTCCGCGCGGTCTTTCTCCACCTGAGCCATCGTAGGGGCGATCAGGCTCCCGTGCTCCCGTTCGAGCCGCACAAACGGCGCCAGCACCGCGCCCGCGCTCAATCGGTCGATGTCGCCGCCGAAAACGCCCGCGAGCAGCGGCCCGGCGATGGTTTCAGTCGCCTCGGGACCGAAATGCCGGCACACGAACGAGCGCACGGATTCGTCTTCCTCTTCACCCCGGGCTGCGGCGTGCTCCTTCAGCTCGGCAGCCCGCTTCGGCTCCCGCAGGTAGCACAGCCGGGCCTGCCAGCTGAACAGCGGGGACTCCAAAAGTGGAGCCCAGCGGGTGGGGACCATCAGGCGCATGCCGTCCGGCATCGGCGTGAGTGTGCGGCCCTGCGCCAGATAATTGCGGCGGATCGCGTCGTTGGACTGGATGATCTCACCGCCCATGCCCAGCTCCTCCGCCAGCTCGCGCGCGGCGCTTTTGTCGCTCACCCAGGAGTCCGGGCCGGTTTCGATCGTGAAGCCGCCTTCGCGCACGGTTTCCACCGTGCCGCCCAGCCGGTCAGTTGCTTCAAAAAGTGTAAGTTCCCAGCCGGGGTGCTTGGCGGCCTCATAGGCGGCGGCCATGCCGGCCATCCCGGCGCCGACCACCGCGACTTGCTTCATCGGCTCACCGGTTGAGCGGCATCGAGGCGCGCGAAACCGCGCCGGGCCAGGTCCGCCAAGGCCTCGATCAACAGCAGGGAATCGTTCAAGGAAGCGGGCCGCTCCAAACGCATGCCCAGGCCCGCGGCAAACTCGCGGAAGGCGATATCGATGTCGTACAAGATCTCCACGTGGTCGCACAAAAAGCCGATCGTGTGCAGCACGACGGCCTTGGCCCCGGCCCGGTGCAGCGCGGTCAAAGTGTCTTCCACGGTAGGGCCGATCCAGGGGCCGCCCGCCATGCCCTGGCTTTGAAACGCAAAGCACCAGCCCGCCGCGCCGGGCGCGCGCTCCGCGACCAGCGCCGCCGTGCGCTTTGCCTCCACCGGGTAGGGGTCGGGCGCGGACTTCGCCCCATTTGTCTCAGCCGAGGATCGAACCCACTGCGCCGGATCGTGGTCGCCGCTCACAGGCGCTGTCGCGGCGGCCGTTCCGGCGGCGGGCGAGGCGCTTCCTCCGGGCATGGTCACGGCTGCGCTTTCGGGCGGTTTCGGCGAGCCCGCGGCTTGCGTCGGCGCAACGGCGGCAGGCGTTTGAATAGTCCGGCACGGGACCGAGTGCGCCGTGAACAGCACCGCCGGAACCTCGCCGGTTTCCGCGCGCACCCGCGCCAGCACCGGCCGCAGCCGCTCGGCAAACGCTTCCGCCAGCAGCGGGTGATCCGCCCAGCCCTCCACAAAGTCGACCCGGATCGCGCCCGAGGCCTCGGCAAACACCGCCCGCCGGTACAGCCCCACGCTGGTGCGCGAGTTTTGCGGCGCGAGGCAGATCGCGACTGCCTCGGTGACGCCGTCGGCCTTCATCCCCCGCACCACATCCGCGATGTAGGGCTTCCAGTTGCGCATGCCCACGTACACCGGCAGCCCGAGCGCTTGCCCGAGCAAATGCCCCTGCTCCAGCGTGAGCGCGGTCAGGGGGCTTTTGCCGATCAGCCCGTAGCGGTGCGTGATTTCGTCGATGACCGACTGCGGCATGGGGCGGCCGCTCACCACGTTGCTCAGGTATTTCGGGATGTCCGCGAGTTCGTCCGGCGTCCCGTGCGCCAGCAGCAGCACCGCGCGTTTCGCGTCACCCACGGGCGGGGGTCCCCTCGCGCTGGGAGAGCGCCCGCACGGTCCGGACTACGTGCTGCACGTGCTCTACCGGCGTGCCCGGCACGATGCCGTGGCCCAGGTTGAAAATGTGGCCCGGCCGGCCGGCGGCCTCCGCCAGGATGCCCGCGACGCGGCGATCGATCAACTCCGGCTCGGCAAACAGCGTGATCGGGTCGAGATTGCCCTGCACGGCGCAGCTGAAGTCGAGCTCGCGCCAGGCCGCGCCGAGCGGTGTGCGCCAGTCCAGCCCGAGCACGTCGGCACCGGTCTCGCGCATAGCGGGCAGCAGGGTTGCCGTGTCCACGCCGAAGTAGATCACCGGCACGCCCATGGCCTGCACCGCGCGCACCAGCTCCCGCGTGACCGGCAGAACGAACTCGCGATAGTCGGCAGGGGCCAGCGCGCCCGCCCAGGAGTCGAAGATCTGAATCACATCCGCGCCCGCGTCCACCTGTTGCCGCGCGTAGGCCCGCAGAACGGTGGCGAGCTTCTCAAGCAGCAGCTGCCAGGCCGCCGGGTCGCGGTACATCAGGGTTTTGGTGTGGATGTACTGCCGCGAGCCGCTGCCCTCGATCATGTAGCTGGCCAGGGTAAACGGCGCGCCGCAAAAACCGATGACGCCGAGGGCGTCTTCGGTGTCGTCGTGCGCGCGGTCTTTAAAGTGCGCGGCCACGCGCGCGATCGCCTCCGCCACATAGCCGAGCTCCCCGGCGCGGTCGGTCCTGAGCGCGTCCACGGCCTCGCGCGACCGCACCGGCGCATGCACCACCGGACCCTCGCCGGCCACGAACTCAAACGGCAAGCCCATGCACTCAAACGGCAGCAGCAGGTCGGCAAAGATGATGGCCGCGTCCACGCCCAGCTTTTCCGCGGCGGTGATGGTAACCTCGGCCGCGAGCGCGGGGCGCTTGCAGATCTCAAGCAGCGAGTGGTGCTTGCGGACGGCCTGATACTCGGCCATGTACCGGCCCGCCTGGCGCAAAAACCACACCGGCGTGCGATCGACCGGGCGGCGCAGGCAGGCGCGCACAAACCGCGAGGCGCGTTGGCCGACGGCGTCGCCGAAACCGGAGCGGGCTTGAAGATCGGGGCTGATCGCGCTGGGTTTCATCTCCAGCTTCGAGGGTAGCACCGGGGCAGCGCGCCGCTTTCACTCCCCCAACAACGGCGCTACAGCTTAAGGAAAACGCCGCGCCGGTACAGTTGCGCCATGGGGAGCCAGCACATCGCGACAAACGCGAGCGCATACAGCGCGGAGCCGAAGGCCGGGGAGCCCAGCCCGCTGAAAGCATGCGCGTACACCAGGCTGTGGACCGGCGCGAACCCATGCCCCGGCCCACGGCTGACCGGCAGAGCCACGATAAAGCTCAAGGCAGCCAGCACCTCAGAAAGCACATAGCTTGCGATGGCGTTGCGCCCGAACACAAGCAGGGGCGTCCACCCACGCCCGCGCAGGCCGCGCACATCGCACAGCCAGTAGAACAAGGCCAGCAGCACGAGCGACCAACCGGCCGCCCACAGCACGTAGGAGCTGGTCCACAGCTTCTTGTTGATGGGCAGCGCCAGGTTCCAAACGCCGCCGCAGACCAGCGCGAGCAGGCCCGCGGCGAGCAGCCCCTTGAGCTTTTGCTGAACGGGCCGCGCGGTTTGCAGCCACAGGCCGGTAAGCATGCCCAGAACCAGCGTCCCCACGGCGGGGATGGTGCTCAACAGGCCTTCAGGGTCGCGCGTGCCCTCGTACAAGCGCCCCGGCAGCAGTCCGCGGTCGAGCCACGCGACCAGGTTCGCGTCCCGGTCGAGCAGGGGCACGTCGCGCCCCGGCAGCCCGTAGCCGGGCACGGGCGCCAGCCTCATAAGCGCCCAATAGCCCAGCAGGCAGCCCACCAGCACACACCCCAGCACCGCGACGCGCCGGCGGTCGTTGCGCGTAAAGGCCAGCAGCAGGCTGCCCACGCCGAAGCACAAGGCGATGCGCTGCAGCACACCGTAAATCCGCAATGTGTGCCAGGGATAAAGGGGAAAACCGTTCAGCGCTATCCCGATTGCGAACAGCAGAACCGTGCGCCACAGAGCGTGCAGCAGAAACGCGCCACGCGACCCCTGCGCCTCCCGCCGTGTGTAGCTGAGCACCAGCGCCAGGCCGACCAGAAACAGAAAGGTGGGAAACACGAGGTCGGTCGGCGTAAAGCCGTTCCAGTCCGCGTGGTCCAGCGCCCGGTAGCTCACGCGGCCGTTTCCCGGGTCGTTGACCAGGATCATAAAGGCGATGGTGAGGCCGCGCAGCACATCGACTGACAAAAGACGTTTCGTTCCGTAGATTCCCGGTTCCAAAGGTGCTCCCCCGCGCTCGCCTGCATGGTACATGGCGGGGCGGCAGTCTGGGCATACGAAAACTGCGCGTATCGCCGGTCCGAGAGGGGCGGGTTCCGGTAAGCCGCAGCTCCCGACCATTCTTTACACTTGGGCATGCCTTTTGCGGAGTACGCAACGCTGCTGAACGGCGCCCGCGCGGGCCAGTCGGCGCTTGAAACCGCGCTGGAACAGCTGGTCTGCGTCGAGTCGCCCTCGCACAGCAAACAGCTCTGTGACCGGGCGCTTGCGCTGGCCGCCGATTCGACGCGCGCGCTCGGCGGACGGGTGCGCCTGCACCATAGCCGCGACTACGGCAACTCGCTCGAATCAGGATTCAAAGGGGCGGGGACGCCGCTGCTGCTGCTGGGCCACATCGATACGGTTTGGCCCGAGGGCGCCCTGCAGGCGATGCCGTTCCGCGTCACGCGCGACCGGGTGAGCGGCCCCGGCGTGCTCGATATGAAGGCCGGGGTCGCCATGGTCTTCGCCGCGCTCCGGCTGCTGCGCGCGCTCGACCTGCCCCGGCGCGCGATCACGCTGCTGCTGCACGGCGACGAGGAGATCGGCAGCCCGTTTTCCCGGGCCGTCACGGAAGAAACCGCGCGCGCCTGCGCCGCCGTGTACGTTCTTGAACCCGCGCAGGGCCCGGCGGGCGCGTACAAAACCGCGCGCAAGGGGGTGGGGCGCTACCGCCTACAGGTTGAGGGAGTTGCTGCCCACAGCGGGGTCGATTTCGACGCGGGCCACAGCGCGGTTGTTGAGCTGGCGCGCCAGTTGCAGGCACTCGCCGCGCTCTCCGGGCGCGGCGTCACCGTCAATCCCGGCGTCATCGGCGGCGGCACGCTCGCCAACGTTGTCGCCGCCGAGGCCTGGGCCGAGATTGACGTCCGCATACCCCGCGCCGGGGACGCCGCCCGCATCGAGCAGCGGCTCCGCGCCCTGAAACCGCGCGACCCGGCCTGTACCCTCACGCTCTCGGGAGGCATCAACCGGCCGCCTATGGAGCGCACCCGCTCCGGCGCACAGCTCTTTCGCAAGGCCCGGGCACACGCCGCCGGGCTCGGCTTCTGCCTGGAAGAAGCTGCGACCGGGGGCGGCTCCGACGGCAACTACACGGCGGCCCTAGGGATTCCTACGCTCGACGGCATGGGCGCAGTGGGCGCGGGCGCGCACGCATCGCACGAGTACATTCTGCGCCGCCATCTCGCGCCAAGAACCGCCTTGCTCGCAGCCATGTGCCTCGCGTAAATGCACGCAAGGCGGGTAGTGTCGACACACTGCTCGGCGCAAGCAAGCACAGGTGTTGCAAGTCTGGCTTTTGTGATGTTGGTTTTCTTGAGCGAAGGCTCACGACGTCTTGAATGCCTCCCTAATACGGCTGCCCCACGTCTCGCTTTTGAGACCTGGGTTCTTGTGAGCGAAATCTCACGACCTTGGTATACCGACACCCTCGATGTTTCCCATGAAAGCCGAACGCCCGAACGCCGCCCACAACTATGGAGCGCTCTTCACAGCCGCTTTCTTTGGCGCCGCGCCCGACTTCCGAACGCCAACTGTGCTGCCCTTCGCGGCACCTGTGGCGGAGCTCTTCGCTCCCGCGGCTTTCTCTGGCGAGGTCTTCCGGGCCGCCGTTTTCGCCGTCGCGCTCTTGCGCGCTTTCGCCGCCTCCGCCGTGTTGGCCACGAACTGCTTGCCCTGCTTTGAACCCTCCCGCTTTTTGCGGTTCGTTGCAGCCTTTTCGCTCGTGCTCAACTTTTTCCAGGCCTCATCCGGCAAATACCGCGTCGTTTCGCCGTCGCGCTGGGCCTTCTCGCCGTCTGAGGTGTGCCACTTTTCCTCACCCCACTTTTGCAAGCTCTGTTGCTGCTCGTCAGGGCCGCCCTTGAAGCCGCCGCCGGCATGCTCGTACTCAGTGGCGACCAGCTGCGCCTTGCGCGCGCTCCACTGGCCCGGCTTGCCGCCCTTGTCCCCTTCGGTTACCTCTTTTTTGATCCGGTCGCGCAGCTCGGGTTTGGTATATTTGGCCGGATCGGACTGGCTCATCTGCTTTACCATGGTCGCGTTCCCCCCACGCGATTTGGGATGCCCTCGAGCCCCGCCGCGCGGAAAACGCGCCCCCTACAATATCGAAATGAGCACCCACACCCGCCGCGCCGTCTGCTCCCTCGACTGCCCCGACTCCTGCGGCGTGCTGGTCACCGTGGACGCGCTCTCCGGCCGCGCCGTGAAGCTCGCCGGCGACCCCGCCCACCCGGTCACGCGCGGTTTCCTCTGCGGCAAGGTCAGCAAGTACCTCGACCGCGTCTACGCCCCCGACCGCGTTCTCTACCCGCTGCGCCGCCGCCCCGGCGTCCTCAAAGGCCCGCTCGCGCCCGGCGAGGAGCACGTCGTTTTCGAGCGCATCTCCTGGGACGAAGCCCTCGACGGGATCGCCCGAAAGCTGGACGAAACAGCCCGCGAACACGGCCCCGAGTCCATCCTCCCCTACTCCTACGCCGGCACCACCGGCGCGCTCGGCTACGGCTCCATGGACCGCCGCTTTTTCCACCGGCTCGGCGCGTCGCAGCTCGACCGCACCATCTGCGCCGCGGCCGGCGGCGAGGCTCTGCTGTCGGTTTACGGGCGCAAGCTCGGGACCGACACCGAGCACTTCCACCACGCCCGGCTCATCCTGGCCTGGGGCGCGAATGTTCACTCCAACAACATTCACTTGTGGCCGCAAATCGAGCAGGCTCGCCGGGACGGCGCGAAGCTGGTCGTCATCGACCCCTACCAAACCCGCACCGCGCGCCTGGCCGACCTGCACCTTGCGCCGCACCCAGGAACAGATACGGCGCTCGCCCTCGGCCTCATGCACGTGATCCTCCGCGACTCGCTCGAAGACCTCGCCTGGACCGCGACCCACACCCACGGCCTCCCAGACCTGCGCGAACACGTGCGCCCCTACACGCCGGAGCAGGTCGCGGCCTGGACCGGGATCAACGCCAACGTAATCGAGAAACTCGCCCGCGACTACGCGACCACTCAACCCGCGGTCATCCGCATGAACTACGGCGTGCAGCGCAGTGAAAACGGGGGCGCCGCCGCCCGCGCCATCGCCATGCTGCCCGCGCTTACCGGCGCCTGGGCGCAGCTGGGCGGCGGCCTGCAGCTGTCTACCTCGGGCGCTTTCGCCTTCGACAAGCAAGCCCTGGAGCGCCCCGACCTGATGTACGCGAGCCCGCTCGGCCGCCCCGCGCGCGTGGTCAACATGTCGCTGCTCGGCGACGCGCTCGCCACCTTCGGCGTCCAGGCGCTGTTTGTTTACAACTCCAACCCTGCGGTGATCGCACCCGACCAGGGGCGTGTGCTCGCCGGCCTCGCGCGACCCGAGCTGTTCACCGTGGTCCACGAGCAGAGCTTTACCGACACCTGCGACTACGCCGACTACGTCCTGCCCGCGACCACCTTCCTTGAACACACCGACATCCAGGGCGCATATGGCCACTACCATGTCCAGCTGTCCGAGCAGTGCATCCAGCCGCCCGGCGAGGCCCGCTCCAACGTGCAGCTGTTCTCGGCGCTCGCCCAGCGCATGGGCTTTCCGGAGCCTTGCTTCCACGACAGCGCGGAAGCCCTGATCGCCCAGGCACTGCGCGAAAACCAGCCTGAAAAGCAGGATGAGCTGCTGCGCGGCCTTAGCCGCGCAAGCCTGCGCGCCCACGGGGGCTCACAGCGCCTGCGCTTCCCGTCCGAACAGCAGGGCGAGCCCTTCCGCCCCTTCTCCGACGGCGTCTTCCCTACACCGTCCGGCAAGGTCGAGTTTTTCTCAGAAACCCTGCGAGCCCGCGGCCTGGACGCGATTCCCACCTTTCACCCGCCCACCGAGTCACGCCCGCACGCCGCCCCCGGCATGCTCGAGTTTCTGCCCCGCAAGGGCGGCAACTTCATGAATTCGACCTTCGCCAACCATCCCGCGCACCAGCGCATGGAGGGCGAAACCCTGGGCCGGCTCGAAATGCACCCCAAAGACGCCGAAGCCCGCGGCATCCGCGACGGCGATCCCGTTACGGTCCACAACAGCCGCGGCACCATTCGCCTGCGGGCAATCGTGAGCCGCCGCGTGCAGGCCGGTGTCGCGGCTGCTTGCATGGGCTGGAACAAGCTCAGCGCCGGCGGTGTGAACCAACTCACCTCCCAGAGGATGACCGACCTGGGCGCTGGACCTACGTTTTACTCCACGCTGGTCTACGTCGACCGCTGCATGCAGGACGCCGCGCAGCCGTAGCCTTTTGACCGCTTGTCGCGCGTAAGAATGTACGCCGGGAGACTGAAAAGACTCACGTTCGATACCGACCTCCCAGGCAACCTTTTGAGCCCGGTTTGACGCTCCATGACCCGCCCCCATAGAATCTCGGCAGTGTTCCCGGCCAAAGCGACCGGGCGCGTCTCTTCTCGCCGGCGGGGGGGCCCCTCCCTCCGAGCGAACGCCCGAAGAGGGACCGTCGTTCAAAATCGCGGTCTATCTCACTCGAACCCGAAGGAGTTCCACCTTTCCCATGAAGCTTTCGCTTTCCATCGCAAGCCTGCTCGCCACCGCGCTCATCTCCTCCGCGGCCATCGCCCAGGGCGCCACGCCGGCCGCTCCCGCAAAGGCTCCCGTCTCCACGACCACCGCCCCGTCCGGTCCCACCAAGGTTGCCATCATCCTGTTTCAGCAAGCCGTCGCCCAAACCAACGAGGGTAAGCGCGACCTGGAAGAGGTGGAAAAGAAGTACCAGCCCAAGCAAACCCAACTGAAACAGCAGAGCGACGAGATCGACACGCTGAAGAAGCAGCTGCAGGCGCAAAGCGCGACCCTGAGCGACACCGAACGCGCCGAGCGACTGAAAACCATCGACGACAAGGAAAAGTCTCTCCAGCGTCAAGGCGAGGACGCTTCAAACGACTTCCAGCAGGAGATCCAGCAGACCTTTGCTCAAGTGGCGCAGAAGGTGTACGGCACCCTGCAAAGCTATGCGCAGCAGAACGGATACACGCTGGTGCTGGATGCAAGCGCTTCGCAGCAACAGCAAAGCCCAATCCTGTATGCCAGCCAGGGTGACGACATTACCCAGGCCGTGATCGCGGCCTACAACACCAAGTCCGGCATCGCCGCGCCGCCGCCTTCGGCCCCCAGCCCGTCCGGGGCGACCACGCCACGCAGCAGCACTACCCCGACCAGCCGCCGCACCTCTCCGGCCGCGCATTAACGCGGTCGCTGAAGCCAGAACGGCCCCGGTTGCAGGCCGGGGCCTTTCTGCGCTTCACACAGTAAATGCGGTTACCGCTCCTGTGGAAATCTCTGTGGGAAACCGGAATGTGAACCGGAGGTTACCTTGCCTGTTTTACGCTTACGTCCGGAATCAGCTTGGGCGTAAGATCTTGATTTATCTGATGGTTCGTGCTTCGGCGGCTCCGGATGTGGGCTTTGGGCAAGGGCCGCGCCCCGCTCGCCCGGTCAGCGACTTTCCCACAATTCGAGGTTCCGGAAGGTAACCCCATCTCGGGAATTACCAGTCACCGGGCGTTGTCTTCGCCCACTTTGAGGACCGCCAGGAACGCTTCCTGCGGAATATCGACCTTGCCGATCCGCTTCATGCGCTTTTTGCCCTCTTTTTGCTTCTCCAAGAGCTTGCGTTTTCGGGAGATGTCGCCGCCGTAGCACTTGGCCAGCACGTTTTTCTTGATCGCCGACACCGTTTCCCGCGCCACGATCTTGGACCCGATCGCCGCCTGAATCGCCACCTCGAACATCTGCCGCGGGATAAGCTCGCGCATCTTGGAAACCAGAGCGCGGCCCCGGTCATACGCGAAATCCCGGTGCACGATGATCGACAGCGCATCCACCGGCTCGCCCGAAACCAGAATATCCAGCTTCGACATTGGCGAAATCCACGCGCCCGACAGCGTGTAGTCGAGCGAAGCATACCCGCGCGATACGCTCTTGAGCCGGTCGTAGAAGTCCAGCACAATCTCGTTCAGCGGCAGCTCGTAGGTCAGCTTTACCCGGGTCGCGCTCACGTATTCGAAGTTCTGCTGGCGGCCGCGCTTCTCTTCAACCAGCTTCAGGATGCCCCCAACGTACTCCTCGTTGGTCAGGATCGTCGCCGTAATCACCGGCTCTTCGATCTGCTCGATTTCGCTCGGGTCCGGCCAGCGCGACGGGTTATCGACCTCGATGACATTCCCGTCGGTCAGCGTGATCTTGTAGCGCACGCTCGGCGCGGTCGTGATCAGGTCCAGGTCGAACTCGCGCTCCAAACGCTCCTGGATGATCTCCATGTGCAAAAGCCCGAGGAACCCGCACCGGAACCCAAAGCCTAAAGCAGCCGAGCTTTCCGGCTCGATCGAAAACGATGAGTCGTTCAGGCGCAGCTTCTCGAGCGCGTCCCGCAGCAGCGTGTGCTCGTGCGAGTCCACGGTATAAATCCCCGCGAACACCATCGACTTAATATCTTCAAACCCCGGCAAAGCCTCGCTCGCAGGCCGCGAAACTTCGGTGATGGTGTCACCGATTTTGGTATCCGCGACGTTCTTGATGGTCGCGACAAAAAAACCAACCTCGCCGGCAGAAAGCTCCTGAATCTCGACCGGCTTGGGCGTCAAAACCCCGAGCGAATCTACATCGAACTCGCGCGCGTTCGACATGAGCCGGATCCGGGCGCCCTTACGAAGCCGCCCATTGATCACCCGAGCCAGCACGATCACGCCCCGGTACGGGTCAAACCACGAATCGAAGATCAGCGCCTGCAGCGGCGCTTCCGCGTCGCCCAGCGGCGGCGGCAACCGGTGCACTACCGCTTCTAAAATATCCGGCACGCCCTGCCCCGTTTTCGCGCTTACCGGGATCGCGTCCGTCGCGTCCAGGCCGACCGACTGCTCGATCATCTCCTGCGTCCGCGCCACGTCCGCCGACGGCAGGTCGATCTTGTTGATCACCGGGATGATCTCAAGCCCATTCGAGATTGCCAGATACGCGTTCGCGAGCGTCTGCGCTTCCACGCCCTGCGACGCGTCCACCACCAGCAGCGCACCCTCGCACGAAGCCAGCGAGCGCGAAACCTCGTAGGAGAAGTCCACATGCCCCGGCGTGTCGATCAGGTTCAGCTGGTACGTTTTCCCATCCTGCGCCGGGTACATCATCCGCACCGAGTGCGCCTTGATCGTGATGCCGCGCTCGCGCTCCAGGTCCATCGCGTCCAGCACCTGCGCCTGCATTTCGCGCGCGGTCAGGGAGCCGGTCAGCTCCAGCAGGCGGTCGGAAAGCGTGCTCTTGCCATGGTCGATATGCGCGATAATCGCGAAGTTGCGAATGAGTGAGTTGTCCATCGGGGGCTGCGCATCTTGAGTCTACCATCGGGTCCCGGTGGCCGAGACCCTCTACAATACAAGCGGAATCGCCCTTTGCTGACCCCGCGCATGCCCCCATTCCGAGCCCTCGCCGCCTTTGTCCTGGCGTCCGCCTTGACCGCGTCATCCTTCGTAAACGCGCAGACCGGCGCACCCCCGCAAGCCACCAACGCCCGCGACGCCCTGCTGATTACCTCCGTCGAGCAGGCGTATGCGCAAGGCCTCGCCGCCTACCAGGCCGGCCAGGGCGACGACGCGCGCAAGAGCTTCGACCACGCCGTCGACCTGCTGCTCCAAAGCGGCGCGGATATCAAGAACAATGCCGCGCTCTCCGCCGAGCTGGACCGCGTGGTCGACTCTATCAACACCCTTCAGCTCGACGCCCTGCGCGAAAACGCCCCGCAAGCGCCCAAGGAAGACACGCCGGTTGACATCGCGAACGACGTAACCTTCCCGGTCGACCCCAACGTCAAAGCCCAGGCCATCGCCGAGCTACGCACCACCACGTCCGACCTGCCGCTGGTCATCAACGACTACGTCGCCAGCTACATCAACTTCTTCGAGAACACGGGCAAGGGCCACGGAACCATCGTCGCCTCGCTCCAGCGCGCGGGCAAGTACAAGACCATGATCCAGCGCGTGCTCAAGGAAGAAGGCGTTCCGGAAGACCTCCTCTACCAAGCAGTCGCCGAATCCGGCTTCCGCACCCAGATCGTCAATCCCAAGTCGGGCGCCGCGGGCATGTGGCAGTTTATGCCGTACGGCACTTACGGGCTTGAAAAAACCGGCTGGTACGACGAGCGCTTCGACCCGGAAAAAGCGACCCGCGCTTACGCCCGCGACATCAAGAAAACCTACGCGCAGCTGGGCGACTGGTATCTCGCCATGGCCGCCTACGACTGGGGTCCGGGCAACATCCAGCGCGCCGTGCAGCGCACCGGCTATGCCGATTTTTGGGAGCTGTACCGCCGCAACAACCTGCCCCAGGAAACCAAAAACTACGTCCCCATCATCCTGGCCGTCGCCATCATGGCGAAAAACCCTAAGCAGTACGGGCTCGACCAGGTGGTACCCGACGCCTCGCTCGCCTCCGACACCGTCACCACGCACAGCTCCATTTCGCTGCCGCTGGTCGCCGACATCACCGGCGCGTCGATCGGCACAGTTGAAGACCTTAACCCCAGCCTGCTGCGCGGACGCACGCCGCCCGACCAATCTTTCGAGCTGCACATTCCGGCCGGCACCACGCAGCTCTTCAACGAGCGCATCGCGGAAATTCCCGACGACAAGCGCGCGACCTGGCGGTTCCACGTGCTGGCGCCCGGCGACTCGCTCGACGAGGTCGCGCGCCTGTTCCACACCTCCGCCTCTGAAATCGCCTTTACCAACCAACTCACCGCGGGCGCGAGCCTCGCCGGCGTGAACGCGCTGGTGATCCCGGTCGCGCCGGCTGCCTCGCCCGCCGCCCGCGCGGCCGTATACCGCGTGCGCCGCGGCGATACGCTGGTGACCATCGCCGACCAGTTCGGCGTTTCCGTCGCGGCGCTGGAGCGCTGGAACCATCTCCGCGGCCGTGCTGTGGGGGCGGGCCGCGCGTTGTATGTCGCGGAACCGGCTCGCCTGACGCGAGTCGCGCGGGCGGGCCATGCCGGGCGCGGCGCGCGGGTGCGGGGCGTTTCGGCCGCGCTCCGCGCGACGCGTGGTTCGCGCGGAACTTCCGCGCGTCACTCCTCGCGCCTGCGCTGACCCGCTTCCGTACGGTTCCTGTACAGTTGCCGCTTGCTATCGGTGGCATCTCGTTGCATGCTGTTGCTAGAATTGCGCCGCAGCAGCCATGCGCATCCGAGTGCGCGCAAACAAGGGAACACAAGGGCAACGTGAGGAGCCATCGCATGCAGGACGATCTGAAAGTGTTCGCAAGTGCTTACGACGAGCAGGAACCCCAAGAGCGCAATGACGACGAAGAGCCGGAAGACTCCTTCGACGACGACGAAGAAGACGAGCAGGAACTCTCAACTCCGTTGGAGGACGGTGCTGAAGCGGAGGACTCCGATGACGACGACGACCTAGACGACGACGAGGCGGAGATCGAGGATGCCGACACTTTGGACGAAGATGACGAGGATGAGGTCGAACTGAGCCCGGCTTCCGAGGAGCTGGACGACACAGGGGAGCCGAAGGGGGGCGCGCCGGCGCGAAACGGGAAACGGTCCAGTGCAAAATCGGCTTCGCCGCGCAAAGCCACGGGAACGTTCGCGAAGAAAACCGCCGCGAAGACGAGCGCTCGTGCCGGCGGAAGGGGCAAGACAACCGCCAAGGCCGGCAGGACGGGCGCATCCGGCACACAGTCCACCAAACAAGGCAAGAGCTTGGCCGTAAAGAAAACCGCAACCAAGACCGCGACGAAGAAAACCGCGACAAAAGCCCCGGTGAAGAAAACAGCGATCAAGGCGCCGGCGAGAAAGAGCTTCGCCAAAGCAGCCGCGAAGAAAACGGCGACGAAGAACTCCGCGAAATCTCCGGCGAAGAAATTTTCGGCGAAAACAGCTGTGAAAAAGACCGCAGGCAAGGCCGCGGGCAAAAAAACGGCAGCCGCGAAGAAAACTGTGGGCAAAACCGCAGCCAAAACGCCGGCCAGGAAAACGGCGGCAAAAAAGACGACCGCAAAGAGGGCGAAAAAGTAGACCGCTTCCCGCGGCCCAGGTAAGCAGAAAAGCCCGGCGTGCCTGCCGGGCTTTTCTGCGTTCCCAAACGGCAGTTCAGCCCCGGTGCTCGTCCGTTTTCAGCTCGGCGATCACTTCCTCGCTGTGGTGGGCGGGGTTTACGCCCGTCCATACCTTCACGATCTTGCCCTGCGGGTCGATCAGAAACGTGTTCCGCTTGGCAATTTTCATCACTCCGTAGTTGGCTAGCGAGCCGTACTCCGCCACCACCTTCTTGTCCGTGTCGCTCAACAGGTGGAAGTTCAGCCCATCTTTCGCGCAGAACTCTTTGTGGCTCGCGACCGAGTCCACGCTCACGCCCACGATCACCGCGCCCAGCTTCCCATACTGCGCCGCGTCCTGCTGGAAGTTGTGCGCTTCCACCGTGCAGCCGCTGGTCATGTCCTTGGGATAGAAGTACAGCACCACCCATTTGCCGTGAAAGCTCGACAGGCTGGTCGGTTGGCCGGTTTGCGAGGGCAGCGTAAACCCGGGCGCGGTTTGCCCCGCCGTGGGCATGGCGTCGGTGTCGGCAGCCAGGGCGCGGCCGCCGACCCAGCCCAGGCCCAGCAGCACAACGAGAGAGGAGAAAACAAACAGCAGCTTCGACATACGGGAGAAACCTCCAGCGCGATTATGGGCGCTCCACACCCACAATCGCAATCCCCATCGCGTCCGCCCGCGCCAGCACCGCTGCGCGGTCGAACAACAGCGTCCGTCCCGCCTCAATCGCGAGGCAGCGCGCCCCCGCCGCGGCCATCGCCTCCACCGTCGGGAGCCCCACCACCGGAACATCGAAGCGCAGGTCCTGCTTCGGTTTCGCGACCTTGACCACCGTCAAGGAGCGGTCCAGCGTCGAAGCGGCGCCGCCGAGCGTGCCCAGCAGCGCCCCGGCGCGCGTGATGGTCGCGTCCGTGCCTTCCATCGCTTCCACCGCGACACACGCCCCGCTCGCCACCACCACCGTCTGCCCGATGTCAAAACCCGCCACACCCAGCGCCACTGCGCGCCCGTACTCAATGTCGGCCAGCTCCTCGGCCGAAGGCGCGCGCGCGCTCAGCACCCCCGCCGGCGCAAGCATCGGTTCCAGAAAAGCAGTCGACGCGATCAGCTCGATTCCCTCATCGCCCAAAACCTTCGCAACCGCCCCCAGCAGCATGTCCGTGTTCCGGGTCCGCAGCGAAAGCAGCAGCTTCGCCAAACGCCAGTCCGGCCGGATGCTCGAAAAAATCTGCTTGTGCTTGACCTGGCCCGCCATCACGGCCCGCCGCACCCCCGCGCGCTGAAACGTCTCGATCAGTCGCGACAGCTCCCCCAGCGAAAGCCAATGCACCTCGACGCCGGGGTCCGCAGCCGCCCGCGCATCCATCTCCGGGTCGGTTTCCTCGCGAATCGCCGCTACCACAACTTCAAACCCATGCGCCCGGGCCGCTTCCAGCAGCAGAAACGGAAACCGTCCGTTGCCCGCGATCAATCCCAGTTTTTCGTGCCCGCTCACTTCAGAACGCCGCGCTCGGAGCTCTCGATAAACCCGAGCAGATACGCTACATCCTCGCTCGCCGCGACTTCCTCCCGCATCCGCTCCACCGCCTGCGCCGTGTTCAGCTTCGCCGCCAGCAGCAGCCGGAAGGCATTCTGGAGCGCGCGCAAACGCTCCGGCCCGAAACCCCGCCGCGACAGACCCACCTTGTTGACGCTGAAGGCATGGGTTTCCCGCCTGGCGCTGGTAAGCGAAAACGGCAGCACATCCTGGGTGATGGTCGTGCCCCCGCCCACATAGCTGTAGCGCCCGATCCGGCAAAACTGGTGCACCGGGCACAGCGCCCCTACGGATGCATAATCCTCGACCGTGACGTGGCCCGCGAGCGTCGCCGCGTTGGCAAGAATGCACCCGTCCCCGATCAGCGAGTCGTGCCCGATGTGTACATACGCCATAATCAGGCATCCCGAGCCGACTCGCGTGGTACCGCCCCCGCCCGCGGTACCGCGCGAGACGGTCACGTACTCGCGTATTTGATTGTCATCACCCAGCTCGACGCCCGTAGGCTCGCCCGCGTACTTCAAGTCCTGCGGCGGAACGCCCACCGCGGCAAACGGCGCGAACCGGTTCCGCGCACCTGCGTGCAGCCGCCCATCCAGAACCACATGCGACACCAGAACACAACCCTCGCCCAGCCGCACATCCGGCCCGACCGTGCAAAACGGCCCCACGGTGCACGAGTCGGGAATTACAGCGCCCTCGGCGACAATCGCAGTCGGGTGAACGCTCACTCGGTGGTTACCGCCTCGGACTCAAGCGGCACGGCCGCGTCTTCGGCCTCACCCGCGGCTCCAATTAGGTCCGGCGCTGAAGGCTCCGCCACCAGCGTCGGCTTGGGCGCGAGCGACGGCGCGCCGCCGCCTTCGCGCTTCACCAGCTGGCAGGTCACCGTCGCCTCGCACACCAGCTTGCCGTCCACCCGGATGGCCCCTTCCAGCCGCACCGCGCGCGACCGCAGGTTCAGCACTTTGGCCTCAATCTCCAGCACATCCCCCGGCACCACTGGCCGCCGAAACCGCGCCCGCTCCACCCCGGTAAACAGCATCAGCGTGTCACCCGGCCGCTCAAAATCCAGCAGGATCAGCACGCCCCCGGCCTGCGCGATGGCCTCGATCTGCAGCACCCCCGGCATGATCGGGTATCCCGGAAAATGCCCTTGGAAAAAGCCCTCGTTGATCGTCACGCACTTGCGCGCGACGATGCGCTTCCTGGGCTCTACCTCGAGCACCCGGTCGATCAGCAGAAAAGGGTAGCGGTGCGGCAGCAGCGCCATCACAGCGCCAATATCGTGCGGGACTTGCCGGTTTGTATCCATAAGCGTTCCGCCCGATTATAAAGCGCCCGCGCCTGCTTTCGCGCCCAGCCGCCGCGCCTCTTCCGCGCGATCGCTCACCGGCGGGTGCGTCGCCGTCCACCACACCACAAACCGATTCGGTGCCGGATCTTCCAGCCACGCCCGCCCCAGCCGGTTGAAGTCCGCGACCTCCACCGCCGCCGCATTCGGCAGCAACCGCGACAGGAGCCGCTGCCCGTACACATCCGCCGCATGCTCATCCATCCGGCTCCACGCGTTCGCCGCCGGCGCGGACAGAAAACTCAGCCCGGTCGCCAACAGCAATAGCAAGGGCAGTGCCGCCCAGTCCCCCTCGTCCGCGATATGCCATCGCTCGCCCCCCCGGCGCACACCCCAGCGCAGCAGCCCAGCCAGCACCGCAAACAAGGCAAACGTAAGCGCAGCCGAGAAAACAATCCCCTTCCAGATATGCCCCAGGACGTAGTGACCCTGCTCATGCGCGTAGATCGCCAAAATCTCGTCCTGAGGCACTTTGGCCAGCGTCGTATCCCACACCACGATCCGCTTCGATCCGCCAATCCCCGTCACATACGCGTTCATCCCCGTCGAGCGCCGGCTCGCATCCTCCACAAACATCCGCTCCGGCGGTATCGTGAGCCCGCCCAAACGCGCCACCTGCTCCAGCCGCGCCACCAGCGCCGGATCCTGCTTGGCTAGCGGAGTGAAGTGGTTAAATATCGGGTCGATCACCACCGGCGCAACAAACACCCCCAGCACAATGAACGGCTGCAGCAGCGCCCAAAACCAAACCCACCACCAGCGCGCGCTGCGCCGCAAGAGCGCGAACGCCACCGCAAACACGAGGGCCCCGATCACCAGAGTGAGCAGCTCCCCTTTCGCCCAGTCCGCCCACCAGCCCGGCCATCGCTCGACAGACAGCCCAAACCGCAGCCCCGCCGCATGCCCGATCAACCCACCCGGCAGCCCAACCGCCGCAAGGACCAACAGCCACACCGGCGCAACCAGCAGCCCCTCTAAAAACGGCCGCGCCCCAAACGCCCCCGGCC
>CAXTRW010000037.1:0-906 GCA_964246765.1 uncultured Acidobacteriaceae bacterium
CCGCGCTTGCAGTCTGGCGCGGCTCGGGAGCGGGCGGCGGCGGGGCCGGACGCGCCAACGGGGCCGGAGCAGCGGTTGAGGCCTGGGCCGCTGGAACCGCCTGCGCGGCGACAGCTTGAGGCGTAGGCGCCGGAGCCTGAAGCGGCGCGATCGGCGCGGCCACGGCGGCCGGTGCGGAAGGCGCCGGGCTTGCCGCGGTAACCGCCGACCGCGCCGGTGGCGCAGCCGCAACCGGCTGAGGCGATTGAGCCGCAATCGGCCGAGGCGGAGGCGCTGCCGCGGCTGCCTGACGCTGCTGAATCGCCCGCAGCACATCGCCCGGCTTGGAAACCTTAGACAGATCGATGCTGGGGCGAGCCTCACCCCCATCGCGGTACGCTTCGCGGCGCGCGCCGTTCCCACCGCGACTGCCGGAGCGCGTCAGCGCCGCCCGTACACGTTCGGCCTCGTCGGCTTCGAGCGAGCTGGAGTGCGTTTTTTTCTCGCGTACACCCACCGCGTCGAGCACATCCAAAATCGCCCTGCTTTTTACTTCCAATTCCCGTGCCAGATCGTTAATTCGAACCTTGCTCATTCGCCCCTTTTGTCCTTCGTACCTGCCGCTTACATGCTCATTGCTACCTCGGCACAGCGGGATTTACTGCATTTACCATTATCACGCGAAAACGCCGGCTGCGCTCGAAACTCTTGCGCCAGGCCCAAACCGGACCCGAAACGGCGCATCACCCGCCGCTCCCCTCGTCCACCTTCGCGTTCTCTTTGCGCTCATCGCGGGTTTCGTCCAGATTGCCCTCCACCACTGCCTCGCTGCGGGCAATCTCCGTATTCGGGTGGTGCTGCGCCAACACCGCCGAAGTGTCGTCGCGGCCCGGCGTCAGCGGTTCGGCCCCCTCCTCGTCCAGCATA
>CAXTRW010000037.1:916-6653 GCA_964246765.1 uncultured Acidobacteriaceae bacterium
GCCAGGCGCTCCTCCGCTGTGTCGTCGACCACCCGCCCCGAGCCGTCCCGAGCGTTCGCGATCGCGTCGTCTTGGTACAGGTTCACGTTCAGCGCGTCCACTTCCTCGTCCGTCTCCGCGTCCAGCTGGTCCTGCTCCCGCGCGGTCAACCCGCCCCCGGGGGTCGCGCCGTCCACCAGAAACGGCTCGTCCTCCACATCCGCGCCCCCGGTGATCGCCTCCAACCGCTCCAGCGTCGCTGCGTCGGCCACATCGCTCGTCTCCGGCGACGCATTCGTGTTTTCCACGTGCATGCCGCCCTCCTGGAACACCCGCTCCGCCTCGGTGGTTTCGCGTGGCAGCGTGTTCGCAAACGCCGGCGTCGCCTCGTCCTTGCCGTACACCGAGCTCTCGCTCAGGTCCACCTCTGTATGCCCGTTCTGGTCCGCCATTGTCTCCCCTTCCGTCACGCCCGCGCCGCCGAAATACCGGCCCACCGCCGCCGAGATCTTCTCGAGCGTCCGCTCCCCAATGCCCGGGATCTCTTCCAGCTGCTCCGGCGTCATGTCCGCCAGCGCTTCCACTGTTGTGATGCCGGCTGCGACCAGTTTTTCGATGATCTGGTCGCCCAATTCCGCGACCTGCTCAATCGGGGTCGCGACGCCGCCTTGCATCCCCTGCATCTGCTGCTCGACCTCCTGGCGCTTTTCTTCCTCGCTCTTGATGTCGATCTTCCAGCCCAGCAGCTTGGCCGCCAGACGCACGTTCTGCCCTTTTTTGCCGATCGCGAGCGACAGCTGGGTGTCGTCCACGATCACCTCCAGCTGCTTGTCGCCCAGGTCCGCAATGGACACGCGCGAAACCTTGGCGGGCTGCAGCGCCTTTTCGGCAAAGGTCGTGACCTCCTCCGAAAACTCGATAATGTCAATCTTTTCCCCGCGCAGCTCGCGGATGATGGATTGTACGCGCATGCCCTTCATCCCCACGCACGCGCCGACCGGGTCCACGTCCTTGTCGCGCGACTGCACCGCGATCTTGGTCCGCTCGCCGGCTTCGCGCGCGATCGCCCGCACGCTTACGGTTCCGTCGTAGATTTCGGGCACCTCGCTCTGGAACAGGTTCTGCACCAGCTCCGGCGCCGCCCGGCTCACGATCACCTGCGGCCCCTTGGCGGCGCGGTCCACCCGCAGCAGCACCACCCGGACCCGCTCGCCCACCGCGAACTGCTCCAGGCGCGACTGCTCCCGCCGCGGCATCCGCGCCTCCGCCTTGCCCAGCTCGAAGATCACGTCCTGCGGCTCCAAACGCTTCACGGTCGCGTTGATCACCTCGCCCATGCGCGTCCCGTACTCCTGGAACACGGTGTCGCGCTCGGCCTCGCGCACCTTCTGGAAGATCACCTGCTTGGCCATCTGCGCGGCGATGCGGCCCAGCACCTCGGTCGGCTTGTAATAGCGAATTTCCCCGCCCACCTCGACCTCGGGAACCAGCGCGCGGGCGTCATCGAGGGTGATCTGGTTGACCTCGTCCTCGACCTCCTCCGGTGTTTCGACAACGGTCCGGTAAGCGTACGCGCGGATCTCGCCGGTCTCCTTGTCGAGCTCGGCGCGCATGTTTTCCTGTGTCTTGTAGTACTTCCGCGTCGCAAGCGCGATCGCGTCTTCCACCGCGCCCACCACAATGTCCGGCTGAATGCCTTTATCCCGGCTCAACGTCTCGATACTCTGGTACAGCAAACTCGCCATTCTCTTTTACCCTTCCCCCGTCGCTCTTTTCCAGAACGCCCCAGGGCTAAAACTCAGGCGCAAGCTGCGCCTTTTCAATGTTGCTCAGTGCAATCTCAACCGGCTGGACCGCAGCCACGGCTTTTTTTCCCTTTTTCGCCGCCTTGGGGGCATAAGGCGTCAGCAGCAGCGTCTCGCCCGTAAGCGGCCCCAGATGCCCCTGCCAGTGCCGGTTTCCGTTCACCGGCGTGAACAGCTGCACCTTCGCGAGCTGCCCCGCGAACCGCTCAAACTCTTCCCGGCTCCGCAGCTTACGGTCCAGGCCGGGCGAGCTTGCTTCCAGCGTGTACTCGGCGCCCGGCATCAGGTCTTCGACGTCCAGAACCGTGCCGAAATCCCGCGAAAACCGCTCGCAGTCGCCATGGGTCACGCCCGAAAGCTGCGCCACGGGAACCCCGGGCGGCAGCTCCCGCAGGTACGCGAGCTCGTCCTCTTCCTCGTTGAGCCCGGCGGCCTCACCGGCGTCAACCATGTCCAGCACAATCGATCCGTCCGGCTCCGCTTGCGTGTCGCTCGCCGCGTCTCCAGCAGCGCCGCGAAGCGCTCCCAGGCGCCGCTCCAGCTCGGCCCGACCTTCGGCGTTGCGCTCGAGAAAGATCCTCAAAGTGCGATGCTTGCCGCCGCCGCCCTGGATTTCGAGGTCCACGACCTCGAGCCCGTGCGAAACGGCTACCCGCTCCGCGAGCGCTCGAATTTGTTCGTTTGCCGTTGTCATTCGCGCACGCCCCCTGTCGCCGTCGCGGCAAAGGGCCAAAACTCCCGCCCAAAGAAAAAGTGGGCTTTCGCCCACTCCCGCTCCGTGGCCTGCGCCGTCGGAGAGGACTACACAACCATAACTATACGCCGGCCCCAATCCGGGAGCAACCGGGGCCGGAAGGCTAAACGGCAAGCTGCATGCCAATCAGCGCTCGCCCTTGGATCAACAGAGAAATGCCGCTGAGATCCCCGCCGGAAATCCGCCGTCAGGCGACAGGACTGGCCGCGTGAAAAATCTCCGCCAGCGCATGAATGGACTCCGCTGAGCGCCGGAGCGAAAAGCGCTGCCGGAACACCTCCTCCGCGGCCGCCGCCATCCCGGCCCGCTCGCCCGCCGGCATCCCGAGCCAGCGCCGCAGCAGCCGACGCGTCCCGTCCGAGGTGTCCGGCTCCACCAGCCCCACACCGCTTTCCCGGATCTCGCGCCAGATGTTCACCTGGTCGGAGATGAGCACCGGTGTGCCGCAGGCCAACGCTTCGGCCACCACAATGCCGAAGTTTTCCTGGTGCGAGGGCAGGCAAAACGCCTCCGCCGCGCGAAATGCCCCGTACTTGGCAGCCCCCTGGAGCATGCCCGGCCAAAAAATCCGGCGTGCCACTCCCAAGCGCGCCGCCTGGGCCTGCAGCTTGGCCTGCAGCTGCATCTGGTCCGGGCCGGCAATGACCAGGTCCACATCCGGATGCTCGCGCGCGACCTCGGCGAAGGCGTCGATCAGCAGGTCGCAGCCTTTCTTCTCGTGAATGCGCGATAAAAACAGCAGAAAGCGCCTGTTCTTCAGCTCCGGGACCGCCTCGTAAAACGCCTCCGTCTGAACTTCGGGCTCGCCCTCCGGCCGGTTGGTCCCGTAGGGCACTACCACGCTGGTCCAGCGGTTGGGCCGAAAGCTCGCCAGCGCCAGGTCGCGCTCCAGCTCGCTCGTAAACAGCACCGCGGAAGCCTTGCTCAGGATCCGGTACTGCACCGGCCAATACAGCATCTTTTTCAGGTGCTTGAGCGGGTAGCGGCGCTTGAAAAACACGTCCAGCGCGCCGTGCGTGAACACCGCATACGGCACACGCGCATTGCGGGCGGCCAGGTACGCGGCCACCGCCGGGAACAGCCAAACATTGTTGATCACCACCAGGTCGAACCGGTGCGCGTTGCCCCGCAGCCAGCGCAGCAGCGTGCGCGACAGCCCGTACGTGGAACGCCCTGGCCCCAGCGCGTGTACAGGAAACCGGCAGTGCTCCAGATACGGCGCCGATGGGTCGTCCAGAGTCGCCACTTCCAGCGTGTCGCCGATCGCCGCGTAGTTTGCCGCGAGCTGGCGCAGCATCTCCGGAGGTCCGCCGTCGGCCGGGTTGAGCAGCGCGATCACATGCAGAACGTGAAGGGATTTACCTTGCGCTCGCAACACGGAATGGATCTCGTCTGCAGCGGCGAAGCGCTGCCGCAACTCCTCCTGAAGCGGGAGCTGCAACGGAAGCGCCGCCCGCTTCCCGGGTCGGGGCGGCGCATTCAGATGCGTGACTGAGGCCTTGAAAAAGCGACGCAAGGTGAACTCTCCAGCGGAACAGTCCCGAGAGAAAAACGCAGCAAACAGGAGCAGCAGGCGGCCTTGGGAGGAGTCGGCAGGCCGCGCCGGTTTGGTAGTGCTCTTGACGTGAACGTACCGCAACATGTTTCGCCGGCCTACTACTTTCTTTTGAGGATCGGTACTTTCGTTTCAAAGCGGGACAGCAGGCGGTTTCGCGCCAACCGGCGCCCCCCGAAATCCGGCGCTTCCCTTCCCCCCAGCTATCGGCTAGACTCACCCGTAATCCCGCTCCAACACGAGTTTTCCGATGAAAGCACTCACCGCAACAGCCCCGGCCGCCGCCGACGAGTCCACCGAACGCAAGCACTTCCGCTCCTCTTCGGGCGAAATCTTCGACGGCTACTTCAGCGAAGGCCGCACCTGGAGCTTTAAAAAACAGGACCTGCTCGACGCCCGCGCGCGCCGGCTGTTCGAGTCCGCGGCCCTGGCCTGCTCGGTCGACGCCTACCCGTTCCAGGCGCCGCTCGCCCGCAAGACCGGCCCCTGCGTCGAAACCGACGGCCACGAAATGCTCATGCTCTCGAGCTACGACTACCTGGGCCTGATCGGCGATCCGCGCATCGACGCGGCCGCCATCGAGGCTATCCGGCGCTACGGCACCGGCACCGGCGGCGTACGCCTCCTCACCGGCACACTCGAGCTGCACCGCGAAACCGAGCAGGCCCTCGCCCGTTTCAAGGGCACCGAAGCCTCGCTGCTGTTCACCTCCGGCTACGTGGCCAACCTCGCCGTGATCTCGTCGCTATTCGGCCCCGCCGACCGCGTGATCGCGGATACCTTCTCGCACCGCAGCCTGATGGACGCCTGCCGCCTCGCCGGCGTCCAGGTGCAGCGGTTCCAGCACAACGACCCCAGCTCGCTGCGGCACGAACTGGAAAACGGCCCCCAGGCCAACCGCACCCTGATCATCTCCGACGGCGTGTTTTCCATGGACGGCGATATCTGCTGCCTGCCCGAGCTCATTCGTATCAAGAAGGAGTTCGGCTGCTACCTGCTGATGGACGAGTCGCACGCGACCGGTGTCCTCGGCGCGGGCGGCCGCGGCACCGACGAGCACTTCGGCGTGGACCCGAACGACGTGGACATCTGGACCGGCTCGCTGGCCAAGGCCATCCCCTCCGGCGGCGGCTTTGTCGCCGGCTCCCGCGAGCTCATGATCTTTCTCCAGCACGCCTCGGCCCCGTTCATCTTTTCGGGCGCGATGCCCGCGCCCTCTGCCGCCGCCGTGCTCGCCGCCATCCGCATCGTCGAGCGGGAGCCGCAACGCGTCGACCGCATCCGCACCAACGCCGCGTTCCTGCGCGGCGGCCTCCAAAGCCTCGGCTTCGACACCGGCCTGTCGGAAACCGCCGTCATCCCCCTCATGCTCTATGACGACACCCGCACCGCCCTGTTCGCGCGCGAGTTGCGCAACCGCGGCGTCCTCACCTCGCCCGTCATGTTCCCGGCGGTCGCGCAGGGCTCCTCGCGTCTGCGCCTGTGCGTGACAGCCGCGCACTCTGAGCAGCAGCTCAGCTACGCGCTCGACGTGTTCGCGGCCCTCAGGGATGCCTGATGCTGGCGCTGGTCACCGGTGCCAGCGGCTTCCTCGGCGGCCGCCTGGTCGACGCGCTGCTGGCGCAGGGCGCGCCCGTCCTGGTT
>CAXTRW010000037.1:6687-18780 GCA_964246765.1 uncultured Acidobacteriaceae bacterium
CGCCCGGGTGCGCGGCGAGCGTTTGGAGTTCGGCGAGCGCCCAAGCCCCGACTTGAAAGCCGCCCTCCGCCCGGTCACCCACATCTTTCACTGCGCGGGCTGCTCCACCGACTGGGCTCCCGCTCCGCAGTACGAAGCCGGCAACGTCGCCGGCGTTGAGGCCATGCTCACCCTGGCTCGGCAGCATTGCCCCGCGCTCGGGCGGTTTGTCCACGTCAGCACCACCGACGTTTACGGCTATCCGGAGCGGGCCGGCAACGAAAGCGCCCCCCGCCGGGACGTCGGCTTGCCCTATAACAGCACCAAGCTGCGCGGCGAAGAGCTGGCCTGGCAAGCCGCCCGCGCGGGCCTGCCCGTGACCGTGATTCGCCCGGCCAGCATCTACGGCCCGGGCGGCAAGGCCTTTGTCACCGATATCGCGGCTCTGCTGCGGCAGCGGGCCATGCTGCTGGTCGAGGGCGGCCGCGCCGGGGGGGGCTTTGTGTCCGTGGCCGCGGTGGCCCCCGGGCGGGGGCGGGCCGCCCGCGCCCGCGACGCCCGCGGCGAGGCCTACAACCTCAGCAGCGTGGACGGCGCTACCTGGGCGGCTTACTCCGCGGCGCTGGCCGGGGCGTTGGGCCTGCCGGAGCCGTGGCTGCGGCTGCCTTTCCCCGCGGCCATGGCGCTGGCCGGCATGAGCGAGCTGCCCTACAAAACAGGCCTGCGCGGGCGCCCGCCGCTCACCCGCCACGCCGTCTACCTGCTGGGGCGCGACCAGCAATATTCCACCGCCAAGGCCCGCGACCAGCTGGGCTGGTCCCCGCGCGTGGGCCTGGAAGAAGGCGTCGCCCGCTCGGTCGCCCCGCTGGTCTCCCTCAGCTCTCCACCTCCATCGCGTGGTCGATAAAGCCCAGCCCCTCGCCGAACACGCCGCGCTGCCGCAGCTTGGCCAGCGTCAGCGGCCGGCTTTGCTTCAGGTCCTCGGCAAAATCGCGGTCCAGCACCCCCGCCAGCTCGCGATCCAGCACCGCCAGGTTCACCTCGTCGTTCAGCGCGAACGAGCGATGGTCGAAGTTCGTCGACCCCACCACATTCCACTGCCCATCCACCGTCATCAGCTTGGCGTGAATCATCGCCGGCTGGTACTCCCAAATCTCGGCTCCCGCCTGCAGCAGGTGGCGGCTGCTGTGGCGGCTCAGCTTGCGCACCACCGGGTGGTCAATGCGCGGCCCCGCGGTTAGAATTTCCACCCTCACCCCACGCTTCTCCACCGCCTCCACCAGCGCCCGGCGTGCGCTGCGGTCCGGCAGAAAATAGGGCGTCGTGATCCGAATGCTCTCGCGCGCGCTCTTGATCAAGGCCTGAAACAGAATCCGGGCCTGTGTGCCGCCTCCGTGGGGCGTGCTCAGCACCACAAAGCCTTCCGCTCCTTCGGGCATCGCCCGAAACGCAAACTGCGCCGGGCCGGACAGGATTTCCCCCGAGCTCTCCAGCCAGTTCTCGCTGAAGGTCGAGATCAGTCCCGCCACCGCCTCGCCCTCCACGCAGCACACCGTGTCGCGCCACTGCGGCTTGCCGTCCACGCTCTTGAGCCAGTGATCGGCGATGCCCGCCCCGCCGATAAACCCCGTTTCGCCGTCGATGACCAGCAGCTTGCGGTGGGTGCGATTGTTCGCCTGCTGCCAGGTGTCCCAGCGCAGAGGGTGGTACCAGCGCATCTGCCCGCCGGCTTTCCGCAACTCGTCGAAGTACGAAAGCCGGGTCGAAAAACTCCCCATCGCGTCGACCACCAGCCGCACCTCCACCCCCGCGGCTGCCCGCTCCGTCAGCGCGGCCAGGAATCGATCGCCCACCTCGCCCTGGTCGAACTCATACATTTCCAAGTTGATCGCGTACTTCGCGCGCCCGATCGCCTCCAGCTGCGCCCGATAGAACTCCTGCCCGTCGCGCAAACGGGTTATCCGCGAGCGGCGAACGGTCCCGTCGGTCACGAGGGACAGAAACTGCATAAACTCGGCGGAGTCCAGCCCGTTGGCGCCGCCCGGCATGGCATAAGGCAACTGAGGCCCGAAAAAGTCGAGCAGCACACGGGAGCCGTACATCAGGATTGCGCCCGCGCCGGCAGCGGCCAGGGCGCGGGTTACAGGGTGAGCTTTCATCCCGGCCAGCATACAGGGCTCGGCAGCCCGCGTTGGCTGTCTCTCTGGTAACCGCCGGTTTGCACCGAACGGTCGGCGGGGAGTCTCAAAACTGCAGCTCGAGCGCCAGCTGCACCTCACGCGGCGTTCCCGTACCCACCGGGCTCGTATTTACCGGGTTGGTGATCACGCCGAACACCCCAGCCCCGCCGGAAAAATCAGCCGAGGGCGCGCCATACTGGGCGCGGTTGAACAGGTTGAAAAACTCCGCCCGAAACTGGAGCTCCGCCGCCTCCCGCAATGCAATGTTCTTGTCCAGCCCCAGATCGGTCTGCCACAGCCCGGGCGCGCGAACCAGGTTGCGCCCGGCGTTGCCATAGCCGCCGCCGAGCACCGGCGCGAACGCCGCGGGGTTGATCCAGCCGTGAATCGCAGACCCGCCCGGAGGCGTAAGCGGGACGCCCGCGACGCGGTTCGGCCGCTGATTCGTCGTGTATCCCGTCGCCACTCCCGTGGGACTGGCGGCCGAAAAGGTGCTGGGCCGGTCGATGGTCACATTCACCGGCAGCCCCGTCCGCGCGCTCACGATGTTGCTCGCCTGCCAGTTGCCCAGAACCGCGCTGACAATCCCGCCCCCGCCGCCGAACCGCTTGCCCTGCCCGTAGGGCAGCTCATACACCACATTACTGCTGAACACATGCCGCGCGTCAAAGTCCCCGGAAGCCCGCTCGCAGGCAAAACAGGCCGGGTCCTCCGGAAAATCCGAGTCCCCGCCCCCCGCCGCGTCCTGGTCGATCTCATGCGCGTACTCATAGTTCGCCTGAAACAGCAGCCCGCTGGTAAACGTCCGCCGCAGCTGCGCCACAAACGCGTTGTAGGAGCTCGAGTTCCGGTTGCCCCGCGTCTCCACCTGCCCGAAAAGCGCGTTCGGCCGCGCCCGCGCAGCCGGGTCGATCAGGTTGGTGTACGAGGTCCGCAGCAGCGCCGTGCCCTTGCTGCCCACGTACGAGAGGGTCCCCACCCACTCCCGACCCAGCGCCCGCTGCACGCTCCCGCCGTACTCGGTGACGTAGGCGTCGTGGCGCCTGCGGTCCATGTCGCGCGGCGAGGTCACCCCGAGGCCCACCAGAAACGGCGTAACCGGATAGCTCACGCCCGTGTGCCCGTTCAGCGAAAAGCGCCCCACCTCGTTCGAGATCGGCAGGTTCTGGTCGTCGAGCTGGCCGTCGCCGTGGTAAATCCCAAAGCCCGCGCGCACCACCGTGCGGCTAGCCAGCGACCAGGCCAGCGCCACACGCGGGTCCAGATCCAGCCGCCGCGGGTCCCCGAAGCTCGCCCCCGCGCCGCAGAAGCCGGCTGGCCCGCAGGTCGCAAAATCAAACGGAATCGCCCGCCCCAGCACCTCATGGAACACATCGAAAAAGCTGTAGCGCAGCCCCAGGTTCACGGTCAGGTTCGGCCGCGCCTTCCACTCATCCTGCGCAAACGCAAAAACATAGGTCTTGCGCAGTCCATTCACCGGCAGCTCCGCCGCAAAAGTCGCCGAACTCACGCTGTTCGTCGCAAACCCGCCCTGCGTAAACGACACCGTGCCGCTCGCCGTGTTGCCTTGGTTCAGCTGAATCCGGCGCACCTCGCCGCCCAGCTTCACCGTGTGCTGCCCGTGCACCCAGGTCAGGTTGTCGATCCCCGAAAACGTGTTACCCACCCCCAGCTTGTACAGGTTGCTGCTCAGCGTGGTCAGGCCGGTAACGGCGATGGAATACTCGGACGCGAATGCCGGCAGATTCGTCGTGTACACGTTGCCGCGATTGAACCCGAACTTGGCCTCGTTGACCCACGCCGACGAAAACAGGTGCAAGTACTCGATCACGCCGTTGACCGGGCGCGAGGTGACCTCCTGCCGGTCCAGCATGTAGGTGCCGCCACCGGCCAGCGGCAGGACGCTCTTCGCCGCGTCGAATGAGAACCGCAGATCGGCCGTGTCCTTCGCGGAAAATCGGTGGTCCAACCGCACCGTGGCGCTGTCTTCCTCGTCCACCTGGCGGCCCTCGCCGAAGTAGTTCGCGATCAGCCCATTGCTGCCGGCGATCACCGCGCCGCCTTGTGGATACGCCGCGAGCACAGGCGCGAGCGCCGGGCTCTTCGCCAGAATCTGCGCGCGATATGCAGCCGTCGGCACGCGCCCGATCAAGGTCTGCCCCAAACTCTGGCGCAGCCCTTCATAATTGAAGAAAAAGAAGGTCCTGTCCCGCGCGATCGGCCCCCCGATCGTCCCCCCGAACTGGTTCAGGTGAAACGGCGGCTTCGACGGGTTCACGTTGTCGATCGGCTCGCGCGCGTCCAGCTTGCTGTTGCGCAAAAACTCGAACAGGCTGCCGTGAAAGCTGTTGCTGCCGCCGCGCGAGACCACCGCGACCTGTCCGCCCGGCGTGCTGCCTTCCTCGGCTGTGAACAAGGCGGTGTTGACCCGGAACTCCTCAATGGACCCCTCGGGAATCGCCAGCCGCACAAAGCCCTGCTGCGCCTGGTTCACAATGTTGGTCGCATCCACGCCGTCAAAGGTGAAGTTGTTGTCGTCGAGCCCGCGCCCCGCGAACCGAATCGAACGCTGGTTGCTGCCGCCCGTGTCGACCGCGCCCGGCACCAGCGCGGTCAGCGTGGACCAGTTGCGCCCGTTCAGCGGCAGCTCCTCCACCTGCTTCGGCTCAATATTCGCGCCCAGCGCGTCCGAGGTCGCATTCAGCTCGGCGGCGGCGTCGCGCACCTGCACATTCTCGCTTCCCGCGGCGACGTGCATCACCGCATTCAGCGTGCGGGTGCGCCCCACCGTCTGGTTTAGGCCCGTGTAGGTGACCTGCGCAAAACCCGCGTGCGAAAAGCTGATCTCCCATGCGCCGACGGGCAGCTCGGGAAGGTCATACGCGCCGTCGGCTCCGGAAACGGAAGCACGATGCAGACCGGTCGAGGGCTCGATCGCAAAAATGCGCGCGCCGGGCACCAGCTTGCCCGCAACATCCGTGACGGTGCCGCTCACCGCGGATCGGTCAACCTGCGCATACGCCGCCGGCAGGGCGAGCGAAACCGCTGCGGCGAGGGTGAGGGAAAGGCGAAACACACACACGCTCCTCTCGTGAAACGAAACGGCAAAAACGGAGGGCGTTTCCCAGGAGAAACGCCCTCCGTTTTCCTCTAGCGCGATCCGGCCGCAGCTTCCGTGCCGCGATCAGGCTGCGACTGCTCTTGCCGCGCGTGGAATCCCTTCAGGAACTCCGCGCGGTTCTCGCTTAGGTCAGCCCCGCTGCGCGCCGCGGGATAGGGCGTGTTGCCCATAATTCCCGTCCACACGATGCGGTTGAACTTGTTCGAGTCGATGCGGTCTTCGACTGAAAAGTCCATGCCCTTGGTTTCGGCCGCCCACCACTGCGCATTGTGCAGCGGCAGCAGCGCCGCCTCCGCATTGGCCGCGTAGGCTGAGGCGGGAATCGGCAAGGTGGTCTGCTTCAGATACGCCGAGGGCGTCGCCGTAAACTTCCACTTCGCCTGGCTGGGGTCAAACGCGTTCGCCATCGGCAGCGCGCTCGCGTCGTTCAGGTTCAAGGGCGCAATGCCCAGGATCCCCTCCATTGTTCGCAGCATGCTCACCGTGTTGTAGCGCGCGGAATCCACAAAGTTCTGCTTCACATACGGCCCCACCACAAACGCCGTGCTCCGGTGCGCGTCCACGTGGTCGCCGCCGTCCTGCGCGTCGTCCTCGATCACGAACACCAGTGTGTCGCCGGCGTCCTTGCTGTTCGCCACCGCCTGGATCACCGACGCCACCGCGTAGTCGTTGTCCGCCATCTGCAGCGTCGGGGTGTTCACGCCGTTCAGCGCGGTCCCGAAATTGCCGAAGTGGTCGTGCATGATGCGCAGCAGCGTCAGGTTCGGCAGGTTGCCCGCCGCCTCATACTGCTGGAACTCGCGGTTCCACTCCGTGAACCGGAAGTAGTCCGGGATCGTGTTGTCGAAGCCGCGGAAGTACGGGTCGGTCAGCGGCGTCAGCACCGCATTGGTCGAGATCGCCACCTTCAGCCCGTCGGCATACGCGTTCGGGTCTTCCGGAATCCCCAGCGGCGCCGGCCGGTTGTAGCGCGTCAGGTCCAGGAAAAACCCGTAGTCCCGCACCGAAAGCCCCGCTCGGATCGCGCCGTTCCAGATGTAGCCCTCGCCCTGCGCGCCGCCGTCCGCGTCGTCCGCGTCCGGCGCCCCCACGTTCGCGGTGCCCGGCAGCAGGTCCGGGTCCGCACTCTGCGCCGGCTGCGCCGCCAACCGCGCCGCCGTGCTCGCGATCCCCATGTTGATGTTGCGGTTCTCCCCCTCCGTGTTGTAGTCCACCCCGCGGCCCGCGTAGTTCACCGTGTACGCCTTTTCCGTCGCATCCGTCGTGCGCGCCGAGGTCGACCACGCCCACCCGTCAAAGCTCACGTTCGACGTATCGTAGAAGTTGTCGAAGTCCACGTAGTTGCGCGCGATCGCGTGGAAGTTCGGCGTCACCGCATCCGGGAACTCCGACTGCGAAGGGTCGCCGTTGCCCACTTCCAAGTCGCCCAGGATCTGGTCGTAGGTCCGGTTCTCCTTGACGATGTAAATCACGTGCTTGATGTGCTCGTGCAGAAAATCCATGGTCGCCTGCTCGTTTCCTGTGAGCTTGCGGCCGAAGTGGTCGTTGTCCACCACCCGCGTCGTCAGCATGCTCAACTCGGCGTCGGTCGGCACGGGCACGGTCTGGAAGCCGGCCTTGATCAGCTGCAGGGTGTACTGGTTCGACGCCGCGCAGGCCGTGGCCGCCGCCGCGGTCAGGCCGCGGCAGTACTGCGCGTTCGGCCCCGTCGCGCTCTTGCCGTTTACGATGTAGAGCCGCTTGCCGTCCGGGCTCACGCTCACTGAGTTCGGGTAGAAGCCGGTCGGGATCAGCCCCACCACCCCGGCGCTGCTCGAGCCCGTCATGCGGACCACCGCGACCGCGTTTTCCCCTCCGTTGGTCACGTACAGGGTTTTCTCATCCGGCGACAGCGCCAGCGAGTTGGGGTTCGCGCCCCGGTAGCCGTTCTTGTTCGGGTACACCGACGCCGGCGCCGTCACCGGGATCTCGTCGATCACCTGGAAGGTGTTCGTGTCGATCACCGCCACCGAGTCGCTCTGGTCCTGCGCCACAAACAACAGGTTCTGCGCCTTGTTCATGATCATGCGGTTAGGCTGCCCGGGCAGCTTGATGCGGTCCACCACCCCGTACTGCGTCACCACGTCCACCTCGCGGTCGCGAATGCTCGACACGAACGCCACATCGTTGCCCTTGAACACCGTCCAGTACGGAAACTCGCCGCCCGCGACGCCCGGCGCTGTGTTCAGCTCGCTCTTGCCCGGACGCAGGTCAAACTCCGGGCCCTTGGTCCAGGTTCCGTTGTTCTTCAGGAGCGCCGTGACCGAGTCGTTCTCGTAGTTGGTGACCAAAATGCGGTTGCCGTCCGGCGAAACCGCCAGCCCCGCTGCCTCAGGCGGCGTCTGCAGGCCTAGCCCGCCGGAGTTGGCGGTCTTCGGGTTGGCCAGCGCCAGGTGGCCGAGCGCGATCGGGGTCCCGGTCTCGGCCCACTTGCCCGCCGTGCGCGCATAGAAATGCACGTTGTCGTCATCGCCGCCCGACACGTAGAAGTTCGCGCCGTCCGGGCTGAAAGCGATCCCGCTGTAAGTGTTCGGCACCGGCAGCGCCTGCAGCTGCACCGGCGTCGCCCCCGAAATGTCGAACACAAACACCCACTCGGTCGAGTCCGCCGGGTTGGTGTTGCCCGCGTTCGCGCCCGAGGTGTAATTCGCCAGGTTGTAGCCGCTGGTCAGAATCAACAGCGTCTTTCCGTCCGGGCTCACCACCGTCGTAACCGCTTGGCCCGCCGTGTAGCCGGGGTTGTCCGCCAGCCCTGGGTTCAGCTGCGTAAAGCGCGCCCCATTGGGCGCGAGCGGGGTAATGCGTTGCCCGGTGCTGAGCACCTGCGGCTGGCCGCTGTTGGGGATCTGCGCGAGCGCCGGAACGCTTAAAACGGCGCAAACGCTCAGGGCGCTTGCGAACACTGCCTGCGAGTTGCTGCGGTGCATGGGAGGATCTCCTGAACGGGTTTTCTGCGCTTAAAGTTTCCTAAAAAGCGCTTAATCTGCTTAAACAACGCGCTTGCGCCACCCGAAAAACGTTACTTTTCAGTCAACAAAGGGAGCCGTACCGCAACGGGCAGCCGAGCGAACCGATGCCTTGGGAGCCGCTTTTCCCCGCGGCTTCTTCCGGCATCCGTTGTCTCACGCCGGGTGTTACGAAATGGTGACGACTTCTGTGAATTACTGATGAAAAGCTACTGGCCCGGTGGCCAGCTACTGGCCCGGCGGCCAGCTACTGGCCCGGCGGCAGCGCGTACATGAGTCCGCCGTGCGTCCACAGCCGGTTCTCCCCGCGTTCCAACCGCAGCGGCGAGCCCGCGCCCAGGTCGCGCTCCCAAATCTCTCCGTAGTTTCCCACCGCCCCGAGCACGTTTGCCGACCAGTGCGGATCGAGCCCCAGCAGCGCGCCCGTGCCCAGAGGGCGCCCCAGCAGCGCCTGCACATCCGGGTCGGCGCTCGCGCGCATTTGCGCGAGATTGCCCGCCGTCACGCCCAGCTCCTCGGCCTCGATCAGCGTTTCCATGGTCCAGTCGACGATCGCCGCGAACTGCCGGTCACCCTCGACAAACGCGGGCGCCAGAGGGTCCTTGCGGATGTGGTCGGGGAGGATCGTAAACTCGCGGGCGCGCCGGGGGTCGATCCCGCGCAGGTTTGCCAGGTACGAAACATCCGACGTGACCGCTGCGCAGTTGCCGGTGAAAAATGCCGCCTCCATCTCACCCGCCTCGGAAAACGGGTACCAGATGTAGTCGAGCTTTTCGCGCGCGGCCCAGCTGTGCAGGGCGTCACCGGAGGCGCTTCCGGTCAGATAGCAGACCTTCTTGCCGGCCAAATCGCGCGCGGAGCGAATGGCGGGGTTGGCCGGGGTCAGGAAGCCCTGCTCGTCGTAGAAAACAGGCCGCGCAAAAGCCAGCCCGTTGGCCGTTTGGTTGCGCAGCGTGGGGCTGGCGGTGGGCACGAGGTCGACCTCGCCCTTGCGCAGCGCCTTCACGCCCGCGGGCTCGTCGGGGTAGGGCTTCACGGTAAACGCGGCCCCCGGGCCCAAAATGGCGACGGCAACGGCCTTGCACAGGTCGATATCGAAGGCCGCGCGGTTCCCGTGGTCCGTGGCGCGAGAGTAATCTTCTTCTTCCTTGATGACCCCGCAGGAAAGCGAGTGGGCGGCGCGTACCCGGTCGAGCGTCGTGCCCGCAAAAGCAGAAGCCGCGCTCCCCAAAAGCAGGGCCGCCGCGGCGAATCGTCTCATCTTCATCGAACTGTTCGATCTCCATCGAAAAGTCGGGGCCTCTCCACGCGAGAGAGGCCCCGAAAAGCGGAGGCAAAACTTACGGCGTCCAGTTGCCCGAGGTGGGAACCCCAGGGGTGGAACCGGGACGCGGGTTGAAGTCGGCGGGCACGGGGTTGGGCCGGCCGAAGTCCGTGGGCTGGATATTCAATACCCGGCAGCCGTTGTTGCCCAGCTGCGGGAGCGCGTTGACCAGGTTTTCCGGCACTTCAGCATACGAAGCAGGCAGCGGCGGCGCGGCGCCCATCAGGCGGTTGTTGTCGAAGGCCGAGAACATGTTGCCGACGCCCGGGACGCCCGCGTCCGCCGGCCCCAGGTAGGCCTGTCCGAACTGCTTCAGGCCGTTCCGGCGCGCTTCGGCCTCATCCGGCAGATCGGCCAGCGGCTTGAGCCCGTAGAGCAGGTCGATGAACTTGATGATGGAGCTGTGCTCATCGGCCTCGTGCGAGATGCCGTGCACCACGCCGTAGGGCGAGATCACGATGGTGGGGATACGCGGACCCTGGTCCAGCGGCTCGCCGAAGGAGTCGTAGTTGCGGATGATCTCCGGCGCATGGTCGTACAGACCGTCGGTCTCGTCGTAGGTGATAATGATGGCGCTCTCGGGCCAGTACGGGCTCGCGGCGATCAGATTGACCTCATCGGCCACCAAAGCGCTTGAGATCTGCAGGTCGGAGTAGCCCGGGTGATCGTCGTTGCCGTTGAACACGGTGGCGAGCTTCGGGTTGGGGTCGACCGGCTTGAGGCCCTGGATGTTGTTGTAGCCGCCGCGCACGTAGAACACGCCGCCGTCGGCAGGGAGCTTCCGGTTGTACATGTCGAGCGCAAAGTCGGTCAACCCGTGCAGGTGCGCGCTGACCTCCGGGTTGTTCGACACATAGCCGAAGTACTGCGGGCCGTTGTGGTGCGCGATGTAATCCACGTGCGAAGCCGCCGCGGTTTTGTCGTCGATCTCGTGGTTGTAGCCCTGCTGGTACCAGCCCCAGTTGGTCGGCTTCACGCCGTCGCCGGCGATCTCCTGAATGTCCTTGTCGATGTCGGTGAGGTCAGTCTGCGGTTGGGTATCGGCTTGGGTCGTAGGCACGATCTCCGAGCCCATGAACGAGAGCGGCAGGGTCGCGAAGGTGAGATTGATTTGCGGGTTCGAGGAGGGCGGGTTCGCCGGTTGGCCGCTGCCGAACGCGTCGAGCTGCGAGCCCCAGAACGGGTCGCCGTCGCTGACCACGGGCACGCCGTTCGCGCCGATGGAGCCGAAATTCTTGGTGCTTTCCTGCGGGTGCTTGACCCACTGAGTTTCGCCCGACTGGCCGGCGATCATCGCGATCGCGTTCGGGGTCGAGGCCGACAAAACCGTCTGGTGGAAGTTGTCGAACAGCGTGAAGCGGTCGGCGTAGTTCCACAGCACGGGGGCGGCGTCGCAGTCCACGTGGCCCATGACCAGCTCGCCCATCTGCTTCTGGGCTAGGGTCGGGACCTTGGAGGGCTTGCCATCGACGAGGCTGACGCCTTCCTCGGTGGTCGCGTAGCCGTCGTTCTTGGTCACGCCGCCTTGGAGGTCGATCTTGGTCTCGTACGCGGAGTGCGAGTGGTTCACAGAGTCAGTGTCGGCGGGGTAGATGGGCACCGATTTGCCGTTCACGTCGGTGACGGCGGTGGGAATTTTAAAGGGCGAGATCGACCCGATGGAGCCGTCGGTGTTGACGATGGGCTGCACGAAGCCGGGGGTCAGCGAGGCCGGCTGGGAAAACAGCCCGTTCGCGCCCGGGTAGGTGCCGAAGTAGAAGTCAAAGGAGCGGTTTTCCTGGAACAGCACGAACACGTACTTGATGTGCTGCTTAAGCAGGGCCAGCTTTTGCGCCTGCGTCAGCTTGGCTTCCTGGACGGTGCTGACGACGTAGCGCTGCACTGCGTCGCTGGAGCGGGGAGCGATGGTGACCGCTGCGGTTTGCGCGGCAGCCGGGGTTTGCGCCAGGGTGAAGCTGGGCTGGGCTAGGGTCGCGAGGGCCGCGAGGGTCAGGGTCGCGCAGCTTTTTCGCCAGATGGAGATCTTCATGGGGAACCGTCCTTTGAGCCGGGGCACGCGGCCCGCGTGGTCAGCGGCTGGCTGGGAGGAGCCTTTCGCCGCCACACGCTTTATAGCGGAGCCTCGATGAAAGGACGGTGAACGGCGGCAGGATTTCACAAACGGCTTTGACGGGGTGCGGCTGAGGAAAAACTGAACAAGTGCGAAACCAGGTGTCATCCTGAGGAGCGCAGCGACGAAGGACCTGCTTTACTGCACCTCGGAGGAAAGCAGGTTCTTCGCTCCGCTCAGAATGACCCTTATTCAGAGTTTCCTCAACTCGAGCGAAGAACCCAGCTCAGGGCTATCGCCAGGCTTTAAAGGCGAGCACGGCGTTCAGGCCGCCGAAGGCGAAGGAGTTCGACAGCGCGGCCTCAACCTGCCCCGCGCGCGCCCGGTTGGGGATCACGTCCAGGTCGCAGGCCGGGTCGGGGCGGGTGTAGTTG
>CAXTRW010000038.1:0-18433 GCA_964246765.1 uncultured Acidobacteriaceae bacterium
CCCCACCAGCGGCGCCCGTTCCGGCCGCGCCGCCCAGCCCGAGCGAGCCGCCCGCGCCTTCGTCTCCGCCTGCGCCCGCGAGCCCTCCGCAACGGGCTGCGAGCGCTCAGAGTTAAACTGGAAGGGCAGCTAAACCGGCACCACGAACGGGGTCATTCTGAGCGCAGCGAAGGATCTGCTTTCCCCGGAACACACCAGGAGCTCAAAGAACGCTATGCCCACTATCCCAGGCACCTACGCCACCCTCCAAACCTCGCAAGGCGAGATCGTCTGCCGTTTGTTCGAAGCCGACGCCCCCAAAACCGTGAAGAACTTCATCGAACTCGCCGAAGGCACCCGCGAGTGGACCCACAAGGGTGAAAAGAAGACCGGCGCGAAGCTCTACGACGGAACCATCTTCCACCGCGTCATCCCTGACTTCATGGTCCAGGGCGGCGACCCGGACGGCACCGGCATGGGCGGCCCCGGCTACAAGTTCGAGGACGAAACCAAGGGCTCGACCCATAAGTTTGACAAGCCCGGAAAGCTCGCGATGGCCAACGCGGGGCCGAACACCAATGGCTCGCAGTTCTTCATCACGGTCGCGGCGACTCCGTGGCTTACCGGCAACCACACCATCTTTGGCGAGGTCGTGCAAGGGCAGGATGTGGTGGATAAGATCACTAAGCTGCCGCGCGGGGCGCAGGATAAGCCCAAGACGCCCGTAGTGCTGGAGTCGGTAACGATCGAGCGGGTTTAGCGACTGGGGGCTGGCAATCTGCTGGCCCCTACTCACATTCAGTATTCAGGAGCTTGTTCAAGAACCCAAGGCAGTGATGCGTAGAAGTGAATCGCACAAATCGCTACGTCTGGTGCTAGCGTCGTATTCGGGAAGCATGAAGTAAAATAGCAACCATCTTCGCCCTGGTTACCTTCTTCGATAATATCTCCGCGAACCAAAAACCAGCCCCCATACAGCTTGAGCTTGCCATTCTTTGAGTCCGGACCGAGATAGTAAGTTTCCCATTCCCTCTCAGGATTTACTCCTACCTTGTGGAGCAACTGCAACTGAGTAGCGGAGAAGCATCTCGTCTCTGTAGGGCAAAATTTTTGCAATAAGTGCACGTGCACCGACTTGCATCGCCCTCAAGAACAAAATCGCGGTAAAGCTGGACAGTGGGTTCATAATCCACCTCAGCTATCTGCGCCCCGAGAAGGATCCGCACGGTTAGACCCCGATGATCCCGCACAACTCCTTCACTGAATCCGCGCTCTTCTGCAGCGCCGCCTGCTCCTCCGGAGTAAGCTTAATCTCGATGACCTGCTCCAACCCCTTCGCCCCCAACTTACACGGGACGCCGACATATAAGCCATCAATCCCATACTCGCCTTGTAAGTAGGCCGCACAGGGCAGGATTTTCTTCTTATCCTTCAAGATAGCCTCGACCATCTCGATCGCCGCGGCGGCAGGCGCGTAGTAAGCTGAGCCGGTCTTAAGGTACTTCACAATTTCCGCCCCGCCATCCCGCGTGCGCTGCACCAACTTAGCCAGGGTCGCCTCGTCCAGCAGCTCCGTAATCGGAATACCGGCAACGGTTGAGTAGCGCGGCAGCGGGACCATCGTATCTCCATGGCCGCCCAGCACAAACGCGGTTACATTCTCGACCGAAACCTTCAGCTCTTCCGCAATAAAGGTCCGGAACCGCGCCGAGTCGAGCACCCCGGCCATCCCCAGCACCCGCTCTCTCGGGAATCCCGAGTGCTTGAACGCCGCCTGCGCCATGGCGTCCAGCGGGTTCGACACCACGATCAGGATCGCCTCAGGCGAGGTCGCGATGACTCGCGTAATCACGTCGGCCATGATCTTCGCATTGGTATGCAGCAGGTCGTCGCGGCTCATTCCCGGTTTGCGCGCGATGCCCGCCGTGATCACCACAACATCGGAGTCGGCGGAGTCGGAGTAGTCGTTGGTGCCGGTTATCAGGCAGTCGCGCTTCTCAATCGGCATGGCCTCGAGCAGGTCCAACCCCTTGCCCTGCGGAACACCTTCAACGACATCGAGCAGCACCACATCGGCCAGTTCCTTAGCCGCCAGCCAGTGCGCCGCCGTTGCCCCTACATTGCCCGCGCCCACGATCGTTACTTTCTTCCGCAATCGACTACCCTCCCAAAACCGTTAGCCTACCACCGTTGACCGCGAGCCGCCGCCCCCGTATTATCGACAAAGTCGCGTGAGGCCACATCACCGTGACTGGACCAAGCCTTGCCCCCTCGTTCAATGGTAGGACAGCTGACTCTGACTCAGCATATCGGGGTTCGAATCCCTGGGGGGCAACCAAAATCACTCTTCCCGCAGCACCTCTAGGGGTTTCTGGCCCAGAATCCTGAAACTCGCCGCCCAGCCGGTGATCACGGCCAGCGCTGCAGTCAGACCCACGCCCCAGGCGTCCGCCTTGCCATCGGACACAAACGGCACCTCCGCGATATGGAGCAGCAGACGCGAAAGCCCGTTCGCAAATGCCATGCCCGCAAGCCCGGCGAGCAGTCCCAGCACGACGAACTCCACTGAAAACACACCCGCAATCCGCGGCCGCGTCGCGCCCAAAGTCTTCAGCACGACCACCTCGCGTACACGCCGGAATCGCGTGCTCGCGACACTGGACGCGAGAATGACCATGCCGGACAGAATCGAAAAACCGGCGAGGAAGCGGATCACGACTGTGATCTGGCTGACCACGTGCTGGATGGTGTCGAGAATATCCGCGATGTTGATCGCGGTCACGGTGGGGTAATGCGCGAACAGCACCCGCTGTAGCTGGGCGATGCGACTGGGCTGCATGTGCACGGCCGCGTACCACACCACAGGCAAATCCCGCAGTTGCGCGGGTGCGAAGATGAACTCGCTGCGGCTGGAGATGTGCTGCCCGTCTACTTTGTAAATCGCAGCGACAGTGGAGGTAAACCGCTGCCCGTCGGAGGAAAACCCTATTTGCGATCCAACGTGCAGGTGCAAACGGCTTGCAATTCGGTCGATCACCGCGACCGAGTGCGCGTCCTCACCGCGCCACCACGCGCCTCGCTCCACCCGGATGCCGACCGGCGTTTCCGCGGCCCAGGTAAACGAAAGCGTCCGCCGCAGATGCATCGGGAACTTCTTCCGGTCAAGCTTCTGCACGGGCGTGCCATCGAGCGTATCGAGCGAGCCGCTCAGGATCGGGAGTGCCTCAAAGTTAGGCTTCGCGCCGGGCTGTGCCAGCACCAGCTTGCGCATGCCATCCAGCTCGCTTGAGGCGATATCGATCAGGAACACGTTGGGCGTGTTCGAGGCCATCTCTTCGTGCATGCGCGAAACGATGGAGCGCTGCATCAGAAACACGCTCAGGATCAGCATGACCCCCACGCCGAGTGCCGCCAGCACCGCGGCGGACTGGTTGCCCGGGCGGTACAGGTTTGCGAGACCGTGGCGCAGCGTGGAGGGTAGCGACAAGCGCGTTCGGTTCAGGGCCGCTTTGAGAGCCCGCAGCAGCCCGGATGAGATCGCGAGCAAGATCAGCAACGACGCGGCCAGCGACCCCGCGAACCACACGCCGCCCTTCCAGTTGTCTGAAAGCAGCGATGCGATCACGGCGAGCGCGAGCACGATCCCAACCACGGCTGCCAGCTGCACCCAGGCTTCGCGCAGCCGCCGCGCGAACGAACGCATCGTCTGGCCCGGCTCTGCCGTCTCGACCAGTCGCCGGAGCACCACGCTGGGCCGTATGTGACGCACCTCCAGCAGGGGCGGCAGCGAAAACAACATGGTAGTCAGGATGCCGGTCGAAAACGCGCCCAAAACCGGCAGCCATGGCAGACGAAGCGGCGGCCGAATGGGCAAAAGCGATCCCAGCACCGAGGGCAAAACCCACTCCACCGCGACCCCCAGCACCACGCCCAACAGCGCCCCGGCGCAGCCCAGCAGCAGGGTTTGCAGAACGTAAATCCGCAAAACATCGGCCGAACGCGCGCCCATGGATTTCATAATCGCGATGCCGTCGATGCGCTGCTGCAAGTGCGCGCGCATGGCCATGGCGACGCCGATCGCGCCCAGCACCATTGCCACCAGGCAGATCAGGCTCAACAGGCCGCGCGCCTGATCCAGGCCCTCGGTCAGCTCCGGCGAGCCTTCGCGGTAGTCCGCGATCACCGCCTCGGGCAGCGCGTGTTCGAGCGCGGCGCGGTCGCCCGCGATCGGCGCGTCCAGCGGCAGCTTGAACAGAAACCGCTCCGTCGCGCGACTGCCCGGCTGCAGTAGCCCGATCGACTCAACCGCGTGCCGAGTCATCAACACGCGCGGCCCGATTCCCACGCCCGCCGTCAGCCGGTCCGGCTCTTTTTCGATCAGCGCCGCGATACGGAACAGGTGGCCGCCGATTCGCAGTGTCGCGCCTACTTGCGTGTGCAGTCGCACCAGCAGGCTCTGGTCCACGGCAACCGAGCTGTCGCTCAAAGCGGCCGCGAGCGGTTTTGCGGGCTCGAGCCTCAGCGCCCCATAAAACGGGTACTTCGCCGGGTCCACTACCTTGAGCGACACCAGCAAAGGCACAGGGTCGCCCATCACACCGGCCATCGACGCCATTTCAGTGACCTGCGTCATCTGGGCGTCAGCATGAGCGGCAAAGCGCTTAAGCCGCGCCTGCTCCTCCGGCCGCAGCATTCGGCTCATGCGCGCCGATAGGTCCGCCGCCAGAATCGACCGCGCCTGCCCCAGCAACGTGGTTGAAAACGAGTCCGCAAAACCCCGCACCCCGGTCAGCGCGCCCACGCCGATCGCGACCGACAAGACCACAAACACAAACTTGACCCGCGCGAACATCAGCTCGCGATACGCAATGCGCAGGGCCGTGCTCCACGGCAGCGCGGGTTTTGTTCTCGATCCGGTGGCCGAGTCCCGGACCGGCGCTTCAGTCACCATTCACTCCTGCTTTCTCTTTCACGGTTGCTTGGGGACGCAACGCCGGTTTTCCTCAGCGGTTGCAAAAGGTACGAGTGTTCTGAGCGAACGCTTAAGACCCAGCCACCCCAATCGGCAGCATCGCGATCCCCTCACTATCGGTCGCCTCGGCTGCCGTCCCGTGAATGAGCTCGTCCCGCACAATCGCCCCATCCCGCAGCACCACCTGCCGGTCGGCCCGCGCGGCGATCTGGGGGTCGTGCGTCACCATCACCAGCGTGGTCCCGGCCTCGCGTTGACGCGTGGTCAAGAGCTCCAGAACATGCTGCCCATTGGCGGTGTCCAGATTGCCCGTGGGCTCGTCGGCCAGCACAATCGGCGGGTCGAGTACAAACGCTCGGGCTAAAGCCACACGCTGTTGTTCACCGCCCGAGAGCTGCACCGGGTAGTGGTGCAAACGCTCGCCCAGCCCGACGCTTTCGAGCAGCCGCCGCGCCCGCGCCTTGCCGTCGCCGCGCGCGTTCAACTCAAACGGCAGCAGCACATTCTCAAACGCGGTCAGGGTGGGGATCAGCTGATAGCTCTGGAATACAAACCCAATCTTGCCGCCGCGCACCTGCGCTAAACGGTCCTCGGCCATCCGGCTGATGTCCACGCCATCGATTAGAACCTGGCCCTCGGTCGGTGAGTCGAGCCCCGCAAGCAGGCCCAGCAGCGTACTCTTGCCCGAACCGGACGAGCCCATGATCGCCACAAACTGGCCCCGCGGCACCAGCAAATCAATCCCCCGCAGGATCTCCACCGTGTTCGCGCCGCTGCGCATCCGCTTCCAAATCCCGCGCGCTTCTACCATCCCCACCTCATCCCTAGCGTAAGACGCGAACCGAGCCGGCTTTGTACGCAGCCCGGTTGCAATCCGTTCCAGCAGGAGCGAACCCCGGCCGACCCCCGAGCCGTCCAACAGTCCATGCCTGTTCGCGTCCTGCTGCTTCTTCTTCTCGCCGTGCCCGTTGCCGCGCATGCGCAAACCGTTGTGTGTTTCGGCGACTCACTCACCGCAGGCCGCGGCGCCCCACCCGGCGCGTCCTACCCCGACGACCTGCGGCGCGACCTCCAGCATTCCGGCGCCCACGCCACCATTATTAACCAGGGCATCTCCGGCGACACCACCAAGGACGGCCTGGCCCGCATCGGCGCCGTGCTGCGCGCCCATCCCGCCATCGTCGTGCTCGAACTCGGCGCCAACGACGGCCTGCGCGGCTTTCCAGTCCCCGGCATCGAGCAGAATCTCGAGCGCACCATCCAGCAGCTCCAGCGCGCCCACATCCGCATCCTGCTGCTCGGCATGCAGCTGCCGCCCAACCTAGGCCCGGACTACGTGCAGCCGTTCAACGCCATGTACCCGGCGCTGGCCGCAAAATACAAGCTGCCGCTGGTTCCCTTTCTGCTCCAAGGCGTCTACGGCGTGGAAGGCCTGATGAGCGAGGACTACCTCCACCCCAACGGCGCGGGCTACCGAATCGTCGCCCGCAATGTGCTGTCCTATCTCCAGCCCATGCTGGGCGGAGGAATGAACCCGAGCGCAAAACCAACGGATTAGCGATCCAGCTTGTCGCCCAGACTGCCGAAGAAATCCGGAGCAGTAGCCGACGGGAAGATTGAGTCAACGCATTGTCCGGATGGGAAGCCGAGCGGTGCCCTGCCGTGCGCGGCTCGCACCCTTTAAGGCAGTTCTCGTATTGGTGTAGGAGGAGAGTTTTGTGGTAGTGTGGCTTTTCCCGCCGGAAAAGCCACGTCCAGCGATGCCGGCCGCTCTACGTGTGTACGAGAACTGCCCTAGCCCCGATCACCCCTCGGCCAGCGCTCGGGCGCGCTCGGTGGCCCGCATGACCGCCTTGATGAGCGTCACCCGGAGACCGCCTTCTTCAAGCTCCAAAATGCCATCGATCGTGCAGCCGGCCGGGGTTGTCACGGCATCCTTGAGCAGGGCCGGGTGCGCGCCCGTGTCGAGCACCATCTTGGCCGCGCCATAGGTGGTTTGGGCGGCGAGCAGGGTGGCGATGTCCCGCGGCAGCCCCACTTTAACCCCCGCCTCGGCGAGCGATTCCAGGATGATGTAGATAAACGCGGGGCCGCTGGCGGACAAGCCGGTCACGGCGTCCATGTGCTTCTCATCCACAATCACCGTGCGGCCGACGGTTGCGAAGATGCGGGCAGCCTCTTCCATCTGCGCGTCCGCGACATGGCGCCCGCGGCAAAGCCCCGCGATGCCCGCACCCAGGGTGGACGGTGTATTCGGCATCGCGCGAACCGCGGCGATGTCCGTCCCGGCGGCCGCCTCCATGGCACGGGTCGTAATGGAGGCGGCGACCGAGATGACCAGCTTGCCGGGCGCGAGCGAGGGCCGGATTTGGTCCATGAGCGCGGCGATCTGAAACGGCTTGACGGCCAGCAGGAGAACCTCGGCCGATTGCGCTGCTTCGAGGTTGCCGGTGCTAACCTCAACACCCCACTGGGCGGCGAGCATTTGCGCGCGTTCAGCATGGGCGACGGTGGCGGCGATCTCCCTGGGCGCGTACAGCCCCTGCTTCAGAAACGCCTGGAGCAGAATGCCGCCCATCTTGCCCGCGCCAAGCACCGCAATGCGCTTCATTTTGCCCCTTTTTGAGCCGAAATCCATTCGGTCACTCGGGTTTCGAGCACGTCCATGGGCAGCGGCCCTGCACCCAGGATCTCATCGTGAAAGCTCCGGTAGCTGAACCGCGGACCGAGAGCTTGCTGGGCCTGCGCCCGAAGCTTCAGGATCTCCAGTTGGCCGATTTTGTAGCCCAACGCCTGCGCGGGCCAGGCGATGTAGCGGTCTGTTTCGGCTTGCACCGTAGCCTCATCCAGACCCGTGTGGGCGTGGAAATAGTCGATCATCTGCTGCCGGCTCCAGTGCTGCGAGTGGACGCCGGTATCCACAACCAGCCGGACCGCGCGAAAAATGTCGGTTTCGAGGCGCCCATAGTCAGAGTAGGGATCCTGGTAAAAGCCCATGTCCTTCCCCAAACGCTCGGCGTACAGGCCCCAGCCTTCGGTGTAGGCGGTGTAGCCCGCGTATTTGCGAAACTGGGGCAGGTTCGGGAGCTCCTGTGCAATGGAAATCTGCAAGTGGTGGCCGGGGATGCCCTCGTGGTAGGCGATGGATTCGACGTTGGCGAGCGAACGGTGCGCGTAGTCGTAGGTGTTGATGTATATCGTGCCCGGGCGTGCGCCGTCGGGCGTTCCGCGCTGGTAGTAGGCCGGCGCTTGCTCCTTTTCGGTGTAGGCGGGCACCGGCTCCACCTGCAACTGCGCCTTGGGGAGCAGGCCGAAATACTCCGGCAGCTTGGGGCGCATCGCGTCGAGGTCTTTTCGATACACATTGAGCAGGGCTTCGCGGCTCCCCGGGTGCTGTTTCGGGTCGGCTGCCACGGCGGCGCGCAGGGCAGCGATCGTCGGGAATCCGAGCTTGTGGGCGATGCCCAAAATTTCGGCTTCATCACGCGCGACCTCGTCCACGCCGGTCTGGTGGATCTCGGCGGGGGTGAGCTCGGTGGTGGTCGACTGCTTCACCCGAAAGGCGTAGTAAGCGTCGCCGTCCGGTAGGGCCCAGGCGCCCGGCTCGGTGCGTCCGGCCGGGATGTAGGTGCTCTCGAGAAAGCGAGCGAAACGAGCGTAGGCGAGGACCACATCCGTTCGGATCGCCGCAAGCAGCTCGGTGCGAATGCGGGCTTGGTCCGCGGCGGCGATCCCGGCGGGAAAATGCGCAAGCGGGCGCGCGAACGGGCTGTCCTCCGGCTTTTGCGCGGCAAGGGTTTGGGTTTGGCTTAAGACTTTTTCGAGCAGAAACCGAGGCGGGGTTCGGCGGTCGGCGATCCCGGACTCAACGGAGTCGGTGACCTGCTGAAAGGCCGCGGGAACGGCTTTCATCCGGGCGATCCAGTCGTCGTAGTCCTTCACGGTCTTGAACGGGGCAACGGCAATCAGCTGCGGCAGGTCCACCTGGATCCCGCTGAACTGGTTCACGGGCATCTCCCAGGGTTTGTAGGTTGCCTCTTCCTGCTGCTCCACAAGGCGGCGAACCAGAAGGTCTTTCGAGAGCCGGTCCTGCTCGCCGAGGCCGGTTTCGTCGATGGCGGCGAGGCGGGTGAGAAACCCGGCGCCCCGTGCGACCTCGTCGTTGTAGGCCTCGGCCGTGTAGGCGTCGAGCCGGTCGTTGTAGCGCGGATCGCCCGCCGCGGTGGCGAACTCAGGATGGTGCTCGAGCCGGTCCTGCCACACCTCGGCGAACAGGGAGGCAAGCGCGGCCGAGCGCTCGCTTGCCGTTTGGGCGGCCTGCGCGCCGGGCGCGGCGAGCAGCGGCGGCTTTTGCGCGTGTCCGGGCGCCATCGCGAACAGGGCCAGGCAAAGCGGAAGAACACGAGCGAAAGCGGGGCGCGGGATGCGGGGCATGTGTCGGGCAAGGTCCATTCGTCACGGGCGGTCTGGCCCCGTCATTTGCCCGAGTGTACCGTACGCCGCGTGCCGGTCGCTTCTCTGAGGAGCACTGCTCGACGGGACATTCCCGATTCGGCGCCTCCGCCTTACCGTTTTGTCCCTTCCAACAAAAGCGCGGATGCTTCCGGCTCAATCTAGGTCCCCCTTGCCAGTGCGGGTCTCCTCATCCGCGGCCCGGTGCGGGTGGTCCGCGTCGAGCAAGCGGTACAGGGTGGAGCGGCTGATGCCGAGAAGGCGGGCTGCCCGAAGCTTATTGCCGCCGACGCTGCCGAGTACGCGGCGGACGTGGCGCATGATGGCGCGGTCCAGGTTGGGGTCAAGCCTGGGCTCCAGAGGCTCGTCCGAATCGCTCTCCGCTTCACGCGCGACGCGGGGTACCGGCCTGGGACCGAGCGGAGCGGAATCACGCGGACGGGCGCTTCCCCCCGGGCGCGCGACCCAAACCGCCGGAATCGCCGCGCCCGCAGGCACCGCGTCGCGGGTCCGCAGCCACTCGCCTTGGCACCGGGCGGCGGCCTGCGCCAGGGTCGTTTCGAGCTCGCGGACATTGCCCGCCCAGCGCTGCGACATCAGCCAGGGCACAAGATCGGGCGCGAAGCCGCGCAGCAAACGGCCGCCTTCGCGCCGCGAACGCGCATTCCAGTGCTCCAAGAACCGCTCGGCCAGCATCGGGACGTCCCCGAGGCGGTCCCGCAAGGCAGGCAACGCCAGGTGGACCGAGCAAAGCTGCTCTTGGAGGTCGCTGCGGAACTTGCCGCACAGCACCAGGGGCCGCAGCGCTCGGGAGGTCGAAAGCACGATCGAGCGAGGCGAGCACACCGCGTCAACGTGGCCAGCCGGCCCGAGCCGGCGCGCTGCGGGCGTCGGATGACTCCAGGCCAGCAAATGCAGCAGCCTCCCCTGCTGCTCGGGGACCAGCCGGTCCACGCCCGACAGATACAGGGTGCCCCCGCGAGCCTCCGCCAGGCGCCCGGCAAAACCGCTTTCGGTCAAGAACTCTGCGGCGGGGTAATGCACAAACGCGTTGCCCCGGTGCTGCGTGAGCCCGTGCAGGGTTTCAGCCGACAGCCGCTTGCCCGTGCCCGGCTCGCCCTCCACCAAGGCGAGCTTCAGGTGGTTTGCAAGATAGCGCATCTGCAGAAACAGCCGCTCCATCGAAGGGGCGCGGCCAACCATCTCCCCCAGAACCCAGCGGCCGCGCCCATGTTGGCTGGTCGAGGGCGCCGCGCCCATGCCGCGAAGAAATCCACTTCCACCCAGCGCCTCGGGGCCGGGGATTGCTCGATTCAAAGCCATTGTCGTTTCCCTTCACGGCGCGCCGCGCCGGTGCGCTTTTTAGCGTCACAAGCTGTATCGGCGAAAGGAAACGGAACTTAAGCGAAAAACGGACAGCGTACGCTTTTTTTTCGCCCTCAGTGCGCCGGAGCAGGCGCGCTCAGGCGGGACGACGGCTGGTCCGAGGCGATCACACCATCTCGAATAGTCACCACCCGGTGGGCGTATTCCGCGATATCCGGCTCGTGGGTGACCAACACGATGGTGTTGCCGCGGGCATGGAGTTCGTCGAACAGAGCCATGATCTCGTCGCCGGTTTTCGAGTCGAGATTGCCGGTGGGCTCGTCGGCCAGGATGATCGAGGGCCGATTGATCAGAGCCCGGGCAATGGCCACGCGCTGGCGCTGGCCGCCCGACAGCTCGTTGGGCCGGTGATCCATGCGCTGCTCCAGATTGACGGCGGTGAGGGCGGCGCGGGCGCGCTCCAGCCGCTCGGCGGACGGGGTTCCGTTGTAGATCAGCGGCAGTTCCACATTGTGCAGAGCGGTGGCCCGAGCGAGCAGGTTGAAGGTTTGGAAAACGAAGCCGATCTCCTTGTTGCGGATGCGGGCCAGCTGATCGTCGTCGAGCTCGGAAACCAGATGCCCATTCAGCCAGTACCGGCCCTTGCTGGGCGAATCCAGGCAGCCGATCAGGTTCATCAGAGTCGACTTGCCGGAGCCGGACGGGCCCATGATGGCCACATATTCATTGTGCTGGATGGCGAGATTGACGCCCTGCAGGGCATGCACGTCCTGATCGCCCATTTGATAGCTCTTCCACAGCTCCTCAACCACGATGACGTGGTTCGCTGCCTGCGCCATCGCCATGCCGCTTCCGTTTCCGGCGCTCACTATTCCTCGCTCTTGGGCGCGAGCTCCGCCTCAGTCGCCGGCTGAACCGCCTCGTTGTTTTTAAGAACCCGCAGAACCTTGTAGGTACCGGTCGCGATCTGGTCGCCGGCGTGAATGGGCCCGCTGACCTCGATTTTAGAAGCCCCGCTGATACCGGTTGTAAGCGGAACAAAATGGGCCCGGAGCTTTTTACCCTCTTGCCGCAGAACAAATACGCCTTGCGTGTCGGGCGAAGCGGAGGCGGCCTGCACGGCAGGACCGGCGGGGGGCGCGGGCGGTGTGGTGAGGGCCTGAATCGGCACGGACAGCACGTTCTTCTTATCCGCGGCGGTGATTTTAGCGGTAGCCGAAAGCCCGGGCCGCAAGGCGCTCACATCCTGGCCCGGCTCAAGAGTAACGATCACTTTAAAGTCTTTCGCTTCCTCGGTGCCGCTGGTAGTTTGGCTGGTGGCCATGCCGGTCGAGCGCAGCAGAGCCTGATCGCCCACCTCGGTGACCCGACCGTGAAACACCTTGTCCGGCAATGCATCGACGGAAACGTCTACTGGCTGGCCGTTTTTGACGTTGACGATGTCGGTTTCGTCGATCTTGACCTCGGCGGTGACGACCGACATATCGGCAATCGTCATCAGGGTCGAGCCTTCTGCGTTCTGGATGCCCGTGACCATGGTTTCGCCTACGCGGACAGGGAGGTTGGTCACGATGCCGTCATAGGGAGCGACGCTGACGGTCTTATCCAGCGAGTCCACAGCCGAGCGCAGGTTGGCCTGCGCGGTGCCCAGGTGGCCGCGCGCCGAGTCGGTTTGCGCCTTGGCCTGGGCCAGCGCGGCATCCGACTGCGCGAGCGAAGCCGTATCCAGGTCGTAGGCCGCCTTGCGGGCATCGAAATCCTGTTTGGAAACCAATTTCTCGCTGTAGAGCTGCTGATAGCGGGCATAATCGAGCTTTTTCTGCTCGAGATCGGCTTGGGCGTGGGCGATGTTCGCCTGCGCCGTTGCTTCGGCGGCCACATAGGCGTTGATATCGGTTTTCGCTGCCGCGATGGATTCCCGGTCGGCGGCGACGCCGGACTCCGGCTGCACGTTCTCAATGGTCGCGAGCATCTGCCCGCGATGCACGTGATCCCCTTCCCTGACATACAGGCGCGTGATTCGCCCGAAAGCGGTCGCGCCGATGTTCACAAACGTTTTCGGCTTAATCTGGCCAGTGCCCGAGACCACCGAGCGGATCGGGCCCCGCTCCACTTTACCGACCAGCACTTTGGTGGAGGAGCCCCGAGCCCGCTGTACCGAAAAGCCGACAATCGCCGCAAGCACAAGCACGGCACACACAATGGCTGCGACCTTTTTCCAACTCATTCCCTGCTCCGGCCTGCTTACGCTTGATTTTGACTGGTTTGCCCGGCAAACAGTCTCAGATTCACGCCATCATACCGTGGTTCGGCGAAATTGCCACTCCCACAAACGAGCAAACGCGCGGGAAACTCGAATCGAAGCGGCAAACGCCTGCTTTTATAGTTGCGCAGCCGCCGCGAGCTGATAAGGTTCAACTTAGGAGCGGAGGAAAAAACGGTGCAGACGCGAAATAAGGGCAGTCGTTGGGGGGTGCTCGCGGCCATGGCTATGATCCTGGCGGGAGCAAGTGCGACCCAAGCGCAGCAGGTGCGCATGGCGCCGCCCCCGCCAGTGGTCGAGCGGCCCTACCGGGCGCCGGGACCCGGTTACGCTTGGATCCAGGGATACCAGCGCTGGGATGGACGGCATTACGTGTGGGCGCCTGGGCGATGGGCGCGACCGCCCAGGCCCGGGGCGGTGTGGCTGCCGGGCCAGTGGCGACGGACCCGCTACGGCTGGCAGTGGTCCCCCGGGCGCTGGCGGCGTTGAGCGCCCAGCTCTGTCTCAGACCTGAGGCCAGCTCCCTGGTTCGTTCGGAAACGCCCGGTTCGAAGCGGGAACGCACAAGACCGGGTTGGGAGCATACTCGAACGGCGATGGTGCCAGAGTTTCCGGAATGTGCTGCCGATAGGCAACGGACCTTTGCTTCAGGAGGAAAATTTTGCGGCACAAGCCGCACTCCCAAGGAAACAGGCCCAGACGGGGAAGAACGGTCCGCTGAAGAAAGCCGATGCGCCCCTGCCGACGCAGCTCAATGCCGTCGCACTGGGGGCAGTGCGGTTTTTCTCCGATCGACATCTCTTCGCGGTACGAACGCGTCATTTGAAAACTCCTGGGGTGTAGCAGCATTTGCTTCCTATATCGGCGATCGGAAGCGCAGCATGAGCGTGGCAAGAGAACAATTTTGCTTCGGTTTTGCACGATTTTTCTTCGGCTTTGCTTATGGATGCAAATTACCGCCAGTTTCGTCAAAGAGCTCGAGGCGCTGAGCTGATCTTAACCGTAACAGCACGAGGGGCCAAATCTTTGGGTCCGGCCAAGCGGGCAACCTGCCGGCCGCGCTCAGGCCGAGCGAAGGGCCTGGTTCCCGACCAGGTGCTTGGCAAGCCGGATCAGCTCGTTCGGCGGACATGGCTTCAGGCGAAAAAACACCGGAGTTCCGGCATACTCCTCTTCTGCGTCGGGCAGGCCGCTCAGAACCAGAATCGGCAACTCGGGAAGCATCCGGCTGACATGGGCGACCAGCGCCGGGCCGTGCATGCCGGGCATCAAGTGATCGGTGACGAGAAGCCGCAAGGCCGAGAGCGTGGCCGGGTCGGAAAGCATCTCCAACGCCTGCTCGCCGCTTCTTGCCGCCACAACCTGTGCCCCGGCGCGCGAAAGTATCTCGCGACGCGCTTCCCGCTGGACGAGATTGTCGTCCACAAGCAATATGAGTCCGTTCATCTTGAAAGTCATGCTGCCGACAGCTGGCGCTCCAATATCAAAGGATGGGTAAGCGTCGGGACGGGGTTGCACGAGCAGACCGGGCCATCTAAACCAAAGTAACCACCATTTTCTTCCATCAATTCGCCTGAAGCGCTCCGCCCGCAGCCGCGGGCGCAATCTGCGAGAATAAAAGGGGTTCGACGGGGACAGCAATGCCGGCTTTCGGTAGCTACGCTCTTTTGCTCGCGCTGGCGCTCAGCGCGTATACGTTGGTTGCCGGAGCTGTCGCCCTGCGGCAGCTTGCGACCCGCCACGCGGGTCGGATCGCGCCGGAGCGCCTGGCGGAAACCGCGCGCCGGGCCGGAATCGCGAGCTTTGCCGCCGTAACCGGCGCGGCATTCGCGCTGGTTTGGGCGGCCTTTACCAACGACTTTTCAGTTTCCTACATCCTGCACCACTCCAACCGAGACCTGCCCGGACCCTATAAGTTTGCCGCCCTGTGGAGCGGGCAGGAGGGCTCGCTGCTTTTGTGGGCGTGGCTGCTGGCCGCCTACGGATTCGTTCTGCGGCTGCGTCACCGCACCGACGTAACGCTGTTTGCCTATGCCTCGACGATCCTGGCCGGGGTGCAGCTGTTCTTCCTGGTGCTGCTGAATTTTGTCGCGCCGCCATTTGCGCTCGTAGGTGGGACGATTCCCACAGACGGGTTCGGGCTCAATCCCCTGCTCCAATATCCGGAAATGGTGATCCATCCGCCCATGCTGTATCTGGGCTATGTCGGGTTTTCAGTTCCCTTCGCGTTCGCGTTGGGGGCCTTGATGATGCGGTATCCAGGCGAGAAGTGGATCCACATTACCCGGCGCTGGACCATGGTGACCTGGGGTTTTCTCACCGTAGGGATTTTCCTGGGCGCGCACTGGGCCTATTCGGTGCTGGGCTGGGGCGGCTACTGGGGCTGGGATCCGGTCGAGAACGCGTCGCTGCTGCCGTGGCTCACCGGCACAGCGTTTTTGCACTCGGTCATGATGCAGGAAAAGCGCGGCATGATGAAGCGCTGGAACGTTTGGCTGATCTTCGGCACGTTTCTGCTGACCCTCCTAGGGACGGACCTCACACGCTCCGGGCTGGTTTCCTCGGTGCACGCATTTGCCCAAAGCTCCATCGGGGACTGGTTTCATGGCTTCATGCTGCTGGTCTTCTTGGTCTGCGCAACGACGTTTTGGCGCCAAAAGGATCACTTGGCATCGGAGCACCGGATCGAATCGCTCGTTTCGCGCGAGTCGAGCTTTCTGTTCAACAACATCGTGCTCTTGGCGGCCTGCTTTACGGTGCTTTGGGGAACGCTGTTCCCCATCCTGAGCGAGTACCTCCAGGGCAATCGCGTGACTGTCGGCGCGCCGTTTTACAACCGGGTCGCGGTACCGATCGGGCTGTTTCTGATGCTGCTGACAGGCATCGGTCCCCTGCTGGCCTGGCGCACGGGGTCGCTCCGCTCGGTGCGGCGCAATCTGGTGCGGCCGGTGATAAGCGCTTTCGCGGTCGCGGCAATCCTCGTGGCCACCGGCGAGCGGCCGTGGTCGGATACGGCTTCATTCTACGCGTTCGGGGCCTGGGTGCTGGCGGGGTTCGTCATCGTCGCGGTCGCCTCGGAGTTCGGGCGGGGAGCCCAAGTAATCGCGAAGCAAACCCGGCGCGGCCTCCTGCGGTCAGCGCTGCTGCTGACCCAGCGCAACACCCGGCGCTACGGCGGTTACATCATTCATCTGGGCGTGGCTGTCATCTTTATCGGCTTCGCGGGCTCGGCCTTTAATCAGAGCCAGGAGCGGGAGCTGCACTACCACGACCGGATGCAGGTGGGGCCGTACACCCTGGTCGCGGAAAGCTTCACTCAGGATTCACGCCCCAACTACGACGCGGAATACGCAATGCTGGACGTGTACGAGCGCGGGCACAAAGTCACCACTCTGACCCCGGCGAAGCGGTTCTATCCGGCGAGCCAGCAAACCGAAACGATCGTGGCCAACCATTCGACGCTAGCGGCGGACCTGTACACGGTGTACGCGGGCAAGAACCCGGACACCGGGCAGCCGATCATTAAAGTTTTCCTCAATCCGCTGGTGGCCTGGATTTGGATCGGGGTGTTGCTGGTGGTGCTCGGGACGGCGGTGGCGCTCGCGCCGAACCGGACGGGTGCCCTGGCGGTTGAGGCCAAGCGTGTGCCGGCGCGGGGCGAGCTGGCCGCGGCTGGAAGCGGCGACTGATGCACCGGGCCTGGGGTTACCTCCTTGCACTGGCGCTGGGGTTGGGCACGCTTGGGGCAAGCGACATCGCGGGCCGCTACAACGCGCTGAACCACCAAATGATGTGTACCTGCGGGTGCGCGCAAATCCTAGGCGAGTGTAATCATGTCGGCTGCCCGAACTCGGGCGGTATGCTGAAAACGCTGCACACCGACCTGGCCGCGGGCATGGGCGATCGCGCGATCCTGATGGCGTTTCAACAGGAGTACGGGCCGGAGTCGCTGGCGTCGCCCATGTTTACGCGGTTGAACCGGGCGGCGTGGGCCGTCCCATGGCTGACGTTGCTGCTCGGGCTTCTTCTGGCACTCTTATGGATCCGGCGTTGGCGGGGGCATCGAGGGCCGGTTTCGGCTGCTGCACCGCTGGACCCCCGGGCGCTCGCGCGGGTGCGGCGCGAAACGGAGGAGTTGTGAGCCTGCTTTTTTGCCTGCTGCTGACCGCGGGGGCGGCTGCTTATGTGTTCTATCCGGAAAAGCAGGTTGCGCGGCAGCGGGAAAAAACCCGCGGCGAGTTTCTGGAGGAGCGCAAGGCGGTGCTCTACGACAACCTGCGCGACCTGAACTTCGAGCATCGCGCCGGCAAGTACCGCGATGAGGAGTTTGAGGCGGAGCGGGCGGCTTTGGAACGGGAAGCCTCGGCCGTGGTCGAGGAAATGGACGCGCTGGCGCCCCCCAGGCGGGTATAGCAGCCGGACTACACTTGTGGGTGTGAGAGCTCTCCTGGCCTTTTTCGTTTTTGCTGTTTTCGGGCACGCCGCGCTGGCCGCGCCGATTTCCGGCCTGGTCATGGACCGCACCACGGGCAGGCCCTCGCCCGGCGACACGGTCGCGCTGATCAGCCTGAACGGAACCATGCAGGTCGCCGCGCAGACCACCTCCAATCCGTCGGGTCGCTACACGCTTGATGCGCCGGATACCGGGCAGCACCTGATCCGGGTGAGCCACCAGAAAGCCGCGTATTTCCAGCCGGTGTCGCCGGGGGCGAGCACGGTGGACGTGGATGTGTACGACGTAGCGTCCCACGTGGACGGAATCGCGACCGAAGCCGACGTGTTGAGCATGCAGACTGCTCCGGGCGGCCTGCTGCGAGTGACCGAGGACTTTTTCGTCCGCAACAGCTCCCAGCCGGCGCGCACCCAGTTGAGCGATCACGCGTACGAGTTCTTTCTGCCCGAGGGCGCGAAGCTGGAAGGCACGGCGGCGATGGGTCCGGGCGGGGCTCCGGTCGAGAGCACGCCGGTGCCGCTCGCGGGCAGGGGGCATTATGCGTTTGTGTTCCCGGTGCGGCCGGGGCAGACGCGATTTCAAGTGGGCTATACGCTCCCCTACGACGGCAAGGCAATGGGCTGGACGCAGCGGGAAGCGCTCGCGACCGAGAATCTGGTCGTGCTTATGCCCAAAACCATGCGGTTCACGCCCGGCGGGACGGACTGGCAGCCGGTGCCGGCGAACCCGGACGCGCAGACGTTTGTGCGCAAGGCAGTCGCGCCCGGCGCGCCGGTGGAGTTCTCGATCGCGGGCGAGGGCGAGCTGCCCCGCGAAGCGCAGGCCGGCAACGGGAGCAACACACCGGGCGACGTGCCGGGCGGTGGCGGCAACACGCCCACCAGCGGGAGCAGGGCCTCCTATCCGCGCCCCGGCGTCGGGCGGGGGCCTCCTCTCGACACACCCGACCCGCTGCACAGGTACAAAGGCTGGCTGCTGGGGGGGCTGG
>CAXTRW010000039.1:0-18180 GCA_964246765.1 uncultured Acidobacteriaceae bacterium
GTCTCCGGCGGCGCGGACTCGGTTGCGCTTTTGCGCCTGGCCGCGGAACTGGCTCCACGCGAGGGCTGGACCCTGCGCGTTCTCCACGTCGAGCACAGCCTGCGGGGCGACGAATCCCACGCGGACGCGGCCTGGGTCCAGGCGCTCGCCCAGAACCTCCACCTGCCTTGCGAAGTTCTCCAAGGCAATCTGTCGGGAACGTCCACTGGGATTGAGGAAGCGGCGCGACTCCTGCGCTACGGCTGGTTTGCCCGGCTTCTGCTTGGGGGCGAGTTCGACGCCATTGCCACTGGCCACAGCCTCGACGACCAGGCCGAAACCGTGCTCGCCAAGCTGCTCCGCGGGGCCTGGACCGCCGGCCTCGGCGGCATCCACCCGGTCGTGGCCGCCGCCGATCTGCCCGGCGCCACTGGCTCCGGCCCCGGCGTGGTCGTCCGGCCCCTGCTCGACGCGCGCCGCGAAGAACTGCGCACCTGGCTCGGAAGCATCGGCCAAACCTGGCGCGAGGACGCCACCAACGCAAGCCTTGAGTTCACCCGCAACCGCATCCGCCACACTCTTGTTCCCGCGCTTGCCGAGTTCAACCCGCGAATCAGCGAGCACCTGGCCCAAACCGGCGCGCTCGCCCGCGAGGACGAGGCTTACTGGCAGGCGGAGGTCGCCCGGCTCCTGCCCGACTTGCTGCTCCCCGGGCGTTCGGTCCGCGGCGGTGGACGCGCCAGCTCCATCTTGAACGGCGAACAGTCGCTCGCCATCGAGGTAGACCGCCTCCGCCCGCTGCCCGCGTCCCTGCGCCGCCGCATCCTCCGCGCCGCCGCCGCCCGGCTCGGGGCCCAGCTTAAATTCAACGAAACCGCCCGCGTCCTCGCGCTCCTGGAAGGCCCGGTAACCGGCACCCCAAGGCGCGAGCAGCTGACAGCTCAGCTCCGCGCCGAGCGCACCCCGCGTGAGCTTCGGTTTATCTGCCAACCGCCCGGCGCGCTGCCCAGGCCGGAAATACGCGTGGCTATTCCAGGCGAAGCGACCGCGTTCGGCGTCCATTTCCAGATCGAGCCGGCCCTCGCCGGGCAAGCTCAACCGGCTGCTGTTCTACGCGCCGCCCAGCCCGGCGACCGCGTACAGCTCCGCCACTCCAGCGGCGCTCCCAAGCACATCAAGGAGGTCCTGGAGCGCATGGGCGTTCCGCCGCCCGACCGCGGCAACTGGCCCGTGCTCGTCTGGCAGGGCGAAATCGTCTGGCTCCGCGGCGCCGCGCTCGAACCCACTCCGCTGTCTCGCCAGCTCACCATTACAGCGCGGGAATCGCCTCCTCCAGCCACTCCGTAAATGCCTCCGGGCTTTGATCGCGCCGCAAAAACGCCCGCACCAGCTCCTTGCCCGGCTTGGAGCCTCCCGGCTCCAGCACCGTCTCGCGATAGCGCGTGGTTACCGCCGGGGCCAGCAAATCGTTCGCGGCAAACTCCCGGAAAAAGTCCAGCGCGATCACCTTGTCATATAAATAGGTGTAGTAATTCGACGAGTAGCCGGTCAGGTGGGTAAAGCTCGCGTACAGCCGATTGCCATCGACCCACTCATAGGGCAGGAAGCGCCGATAATCCTCCTGAAGCAGCGCGTCCAGATCGAGCCCGTTCGGGTCCAAACGGTGCGTGTCCAGCGAGTAGCTCGTGTAGAACAGCTGCGTCCGCACCGCGTCCGCTCGTCCAAACGCCCCGGCGCGGTTCATTCGCTCGACCAACTCCGCCGGGATCGGCTCGCCCGTTTCAAAATGGTGGGCAAACCGGGCCAGCAGCTTGGGGTCGCGGAAAAACTCCTCCAGCATCTGCGAGGGCACCTCCACAAAGTCTCCCTCGGTGGCAATCCCGCTCAGCCCCGCCCAGGCCTGCTGCCCTCCCAGGATCGCGTGCATCAGATGGCCGAACTCGTGCAGAAACGTCACCACATCCGAGTGCTGCAGCAGTCCCGGCTCGCCCTCTTCGCCGCCCGGGAAGTTGCAGATCAGCGCCGCCTCGGGCGCCTGCGCCCCGAGCACCCCAGGAAGCAAGGGCGCAGCTGAAAACCACTTGTCCTTGCCCTCCCGCGGGTGCATGTCCAGGTAAAAGCGCCCCAGTTTCCCGCTTGGCCCGCGCGCGTCGAACACGTCCCAGGTCGTAACACTTTCGTGCCATACCTGGGCGTCCGCCACCGGCTCGAACCGCACCCGGAACAGCTCCTCGACCAATCGCAGCACCCCGGCCTGAACCTTTTCATACGCAAAATAAGGCCGCACCGCCTGCGAGTCGAACGCGAACTCCGCGCGTCGGTACTGCTCCAGCCAGAAGCCCCGGCTTGCCGCGTCGATTGCACCCGGAGCAGCCTTCTCCGAAGTTTTCTGCGCGAAAGCCAGCACTGCCGCATACTCCCGCTGCGCGCCTTCTCGGGTTGCCTGATCCAGTTGGTCCAGAAAAGCTTGCATGTTCGCGGAAGACTCCATCATTTGGTCCGCCGTCGCCAGGTCGGCCCAGGTCGCGAAGCCCAGCAGCCCGGCGATCTCCCGACGTACCTCCAGCAGTTCCTCCAGCACCGGCACATTCTGCGGAAACGCCCGCGTCTGATAGGCCAGAAACATCTTCCGGCGCAGATTAGCCGAGCGCGCAAACGTCATCACCGGCAAGTAATCCGGGAACTCAGTCGTCAGCACAATCATGCCCGCGTGCTCGCCCTCCGCAGCCGGCGCGTGCCGGGCGATGAAGTCTTCCGGCAGCCCGTCCAGCTCATCGGGCGTTGCCGCCACCGTCCCCACACTCTCCTGCACATTGCGCCCGAACTGCAGCGAAAGCAGGGTCGCCCGCTCCTGCAGCGACCGCAGCCGCTCGCGCGTGGCCTCATCGCGGTCCACCCCGGCCAGACGGTAGCTCAGCAGGATGCGCTCCAGATAGTGCCGGGTCGCCTGGTCCGCGCCATCGCGCGAAACCTCGCTCAGGGCCGCGTACATTCCGCGGTTCAGTCCCAGAGCCACGCCCGCCTGCGCCACTTTCTGCAGCTCGACCTGCGCCGTGTCCCGCATCGCCCGATCCGGGCAGACGCTGTTCATCAGCGACAGTTGCGACCCCGCCGCGCTGAGGATCGCGATCGCATCGTCATAATGCCGGAGGGCGCCTTCGACGGTGCGCGGCGCACCCTCAGCGCTCGCGGTGCTCACCAGCGTCATATGGCGGCCCAAGGCGTCGCTCACCCAGCGCTCCAGCGCTTCCGGCGCGGTTACAGTCCAGGGATGGGCGATTGCGGGGAAAATCTCAGCTGTTTGTTCCATAGCTGCATTAGACTCTATCCGCGTCGCAACAAGCGGGGCCTTCGTGAGCGAAAGCTCACAGCCGCTCTTGCTTCAACGCGGGTTAAGATCAAAGGGCGCTTCAGACCCGAAGCGCTCATTCCCGAGGCAGCAAAGAGCTCCTGCCGGAAACCGAAAGCCCCACGTTGACGCCGCTTCCCAGCCTTGCATCGATTCCAAAGCGGATCGGCCCTGTTTGCGTGGCCATCGCCGCCGGCAGCGCGTCTCAGCTGTTTCAAGCCGCTGCATCGGAGCTTAAGGAGAACACCTTTTTGGAGTTGCGATTCGACGCGCTCCACCGCCCGGATGGGGCGAGTCTCCGAGATTTCTGCGCAAGCCACCCAGAGGCCACTATACTGGCCACCTGCCGACGCATCGCGGGCGGCGGCTCGTTCGCCGGGTCCGTTGAGGAGCAGCTCGCGCTTCTGGAAAGCTTTGCCCGAAGCGGTGCCGCCCTGGTCGATCTTGAACTGGAGTCGCTGGAAGCGGCTTCTCCCGACCGCCTCCGAGCGTTCGGCCAGGCGCTGGCCAGGGTTGGATCGGCATTGCTGGTAAGCGCCCACGACTTTGCCGGGACTGGCGACCTGCCAGCCACCCTAGCCCGGCTTCAGGCGCTGGCCGCACCGGCCGGCCCCGACATATATAAGGTGGTTTCCACAGCTGCGGGACTGGCCGACAATCTCGCGATGCTGCAATTTCTTGAGCTTGCCGCCCGCGAGGTCCCGATCGTGGGCATGTGCATGGGACCTGCCGGGGTTCCGAGCCGAGTGCTTGGGCTCCGCGCGGGCTCTCTCTGGACCTTTGCCGCGGCCGGCACAGGGGAGGCAACCGCGCCGGGCCAGGTTCCGGCGCGCACCCTTCGGGAGGAATACCGGATCGGCGAACTCTCCCCGACAACCCGCATTTACGGGGTCGCCGGCAACCCGGTCGCGAACTCGCTCTCGCCCGCCATGCACAATGCGGCTTTCCGCGCCGCCGGCATCGATGCGGTGTACCTGCCGCTGCACACCGAATCGGTGGAGGACCTGCTGAAACTGACCCGCGAACTGCCCATTGCAGGCCTCAGCGTTACGATGCCTTGGAAGGTCGAAATCCTGCGCCATCTCGACGAAGTGGACCCGATCGCTCGCGCGATCGGCGCCGTCAACACAGTCTTGCGCCGGGAGGACGGTCCGCTTTGGGGCGCCAATACCGACGCAGCCGCCATCGCCGAGCCGCTTGCCGAACGCATTGCGCTCCGGGGTGCGCCGGTCCTGTTGCTGGGCGCGGGCGGGGCCGCGCGGGCGGCTGCTTTCGCATTGCGGCAGGCGGGGGCCGAGGTTTCCATCCTAGGCCGGAACCGCACCAGTGCGGAGCAACTCGCCCGCGAAGCCGGCGCGCACCTCGCCGACCCTGCCCGCCTCGGGAGCTTCGCGGTCGTGATCAACGCCACGCCCGCGGGCATGTTCGGGCCGCTCGAAGCGGAGCTGCCGGTTGAGCCTGAGGCGCTCCGGGGCGTCCAGGTGGTCTTTGAAACCGTCTACCGTCCGATCGAGACGCCTTTGGTCCGTGCGGCGCGCGCCCGCGGCATCCCAGTGGTGACCGGGCTGGAAATGTTTCTGCACCAGGGCGTCCGGCAGTGGCTGCTGTGGACTGGAAGGCCCGAGGCGCCGGTCGCGGCGATGCGGGCCGTTCTGGAAGAGAGCAGCCGATTGGAAGGAGCAGGACCATGGCAAAGTTCGACGCGGTAGACCGGTTGATGAAGCTTGCAACGGAACGGGCAGCCTCGGGCGGGGGTCGCGATGCGGAACGGGTTCTGGAAGAACAGGTGACCGGCACGGAGCCCGGTGTTCCCCTTGCTGCCCCTAAGCCGGTGGAGAGCAAAGGCGAGCGCGGACGTCAGCTGCTGGGCGCCTTGCGACCTCTTCTGCCTGCGGCCGGGTTTGCTTTGCGCCGAGTCGAGCACCCCGCTGCCCAGGCCGTCGCGCGCCTGCTGCCGCTGCTCAACTCAGTCCGGGCAGCCGCCGCGGCCCAGCCTGCTCCGACGCCCATTCCAGTGCCCGATGCATTTCGAATGGAGCGCAGCGCACTCGAAGGGGAGCTGAAAACAATACAAAGCCGGGTCGACTCACAGGAAGAACAGCTGCGCCGCACCCGGGAAGGCCTGGAGCGCATAGCCGCCGAGCAGGGATCGCTCTCGCACCTGGTTCACGGGCTCGCCGACAGGTCCCGCCTGCTTACGGCCGCAGTTGTGCTCCTGCTTGTTTTGCAGATTGCGGAAATTGTGCTGCTGGCGGTTTATCTGCGCCGTTAGCACCGGCGGCAAAGCCGGGAAAAATCGGCCTACAACGAAGGTGTCACATTTTTGATTGCCAACCGTTACCCCGGCCCGCTACGATGCCACACAATCGAGAATGGCGGCGGCGCACCGGCGTCGTCCGCTCCGCGATTCGCGTCGTGCCTTACCCAGACCGGAACACCAGACCGTGGAGTGCCCCAATGGCATGGTATGCCTACTGCGTGACCGAGAAACAAGCCTTTCCTGAGTTGCTTCGCCATCGAAAACCGGTTCCGCTTCCAGCGGTGACCGGGGTTGAAGGAAATCAGGTTTTTCTTTACCCAGCCAGTGATCTAGCCGTTGTGGTTTCCGAGTACGTCCCCTCTGAAGCCAGCCCTTCCCAGTCCCCCAAAGATCATGCCCGCGTCATCGCGGCCTGCTTTGAATCCGCCACCGTGCTGCCTTTTCGGTTCGGCACGGTGTTCGCCAACGACGAACTGCTGCGCCGGTCCATTCGGGCCAACCAGCGGCAATTTCTGTCTAACCTCGCCTCGCTGCACGGCAAAAGCGAAATGCATGTCAAACTGACGCTCGATGACGGCTGCCGTGAGCAGGCGCGCGAATTTTTCCAGAGTTTTTCCCCCAACCGGACTCACCTGACCGATTTGCGCGAAAGCGCCACCCGGCAGCGGGAGCGGCAAACCCGGGCCCGCTCGTTTTCAATGCACCTGAACCGCCTGTTCTCACCCCTGGAGGAGGAGGTCAGCTGCCGCCGCCTGGAGTCGGGCAAAATGCAGCTCGATGTCAGCCACCTGATCCCTACAAAGCTGGTGGAGCGATACCAGAACAAGTTCTCGGCGACGCGCGAGCAGATGCGCGATTGCCAGATGCAGCTTTCGGGCCCCTGGCCGCCGTACCACTTCGTCCACAGCCTGGCTCGGGGCGCCGCGCCCGCGTCGATCCCCTTGACCCAGCCACGGGCGATCCCAGCCTGATCCTAAAACTGCGAGGGCATCCCGACGCCCTCGCAGTTTTACTGCTGCTTGCGGGCCATCAGCAGGGCGTTTTCCCCTTCCCTGCGCCGCTCGCCCGCGTGATCGATCTTTCGCCAGAACGCCCAGAAGTAGTCCACGGCCGAGATGATCGAGACCAGCGCCATAAAGTAAATTGAAGCGATGGCGATCGAGTGGACCGGGAACTGAAACCAGCCGATGTACCACGTCTGCCATTGGTGGTCCCATACGGCGAACACCACGGAAACGATCTGGATCACTGTCTTGAGCTTGCCCAGGTCGCTGGCCGCGATGGTGAAGCCCTCCGAACTCGCGATGGACCGCAGGCCGCTCACCAGGAACTCGCGCCCGATCACCACGGTGGCAATCCACGGCTTGACGATGTGAGGATTGTACTCAACCAGAGCAATAAACGCGGCCGTGATCAGGAGCTTGTCGGCCAGCGGGTCCAGCAGCATTCCCAGTGTTGTAATCTGGCGCCGTCGGCGCGCTAGGTAGCCGTCCACCCCATCGGTGGCAAAGGCCAGCAGGAAGAATACGGAGACGAACAGCTCCTGCGCGCCGGGGGTGGCGCGCATGGGAAAGTAGGGCGAAAGCAGCCAGATCAGCAGCGGTACGCACAGGATGCGGCTGGTCGTGATGGAGTTCGGCAGGTTCACACGCTTCTCTCCCGGGGGCTGCGGGGCGCAAGTCCATTATGCACCAGCGCCATTTTCCGTTTGTGAACGCTGCACTGAGCTAGCTCATGCGCGGGATGCAACCCCGGCCCTCCACGCACACCAGGTTCAAGCCCGTCGCCCTGCCTTGCTCGAGTGCCTGCGTTGCGCAGTCGATCAGCTTTTCGCGCGGGGTCCCGCGTTTGGCCCGCAGGCTGGCCGCCCCCACAGTCACGGTGACCGGTCGGCGCTTTTGGCCGGCGAAAAACCGCATCTCCTCGACGCAGCCTCGCAAGCGCTCGCCGATCTGCGCCGAGCCGTCCACGCCCACGCCCGGCATCATCACTACAAAGTGCTGGTTGTCGAAGCGCGCCACCATGTCGTCGGCCCGGCGCAGGCCCTCTTTTAGAACGGCAGCGACTTGGGCCTGGAGCAGCTCGGTTGTTTTGAAGCCCAGCTCGCGCTTGTGGTCGGGGAGGTTGTCGATTGAAAAGAACAGCAGCGCCACCGAGCTACGCCGCGCCGCGGCATTGTCCCAGGCGGAGCGGAACCGCATGTCGAAGCCAGGTCGTCCGGTCACGCCGGTTTGCGGATCGAGATGCCGGTTATCGATTTCGACGGGAGCTCCCGAGACGCCGGCAAACGCAGCCTGCCTCAGCAGCAGGAAATCGCGCTTGGCTTCGTTGTGGCGTACCCCGGCCAGCAGCAGAACAAGAGCCGCGGCGCAGCCCGGCGCCCAGAAGGATTCGAGAATCACCGGCATTCCGGCGCTGTGCGCGGCCGGACCCAGCAGCAGGCACGCGGCATCGGCGAGCAGCGCGCCGCACGCCGCGGCAAAAGTCCAAAATCTCGGAAGCGCCGCAAGCCAGCCGAGCACAAGCAGCAGCGCGGCAACGCCGGTTTGCGCCGGCAGCAGCTGCCCCGCCCCCGAGAACGCGATACCTGCCAGCAGCGCGGCCACCGTCAGGACGGGGAACAGCGCCGAAAACGCGCGCCCGGCCTCACCCTTGCGGAAACTCGCCGGCAGCAACAAATAGACGAGCAGCAGCAGCGTAATCGGGCCGCCACGCTCGGCAAACGCGAGCGGCGGCAGCGGAAGGCAGCTGCGCTCGGCAACCAGCAGCACATGGAACAAAAGCACCGACCCCAGCAGCGCCGGCAACGTCCCGCCGGAAGCAGCCGAGGCCTGCACTTCAGCGAACTCGAGCTCGAGCTCCAGGGGCAGGTGCCCGGGCCGGGCCGCCGCCGCTGACATACCGGCGGCGGGCATTTTGGAAGAGGTGGGCGTGAGAGTTTCGAACATGGGGACTGTATCGGCAGTTCCCTGCGGTTCAATAGCCGCCTTTTTCTCCGGCCGCCGCACCTGTCCCAATTCTGCACTCAGCTGGGCAGCCCGGGGTCTCCTTACGCGTAGATTCCCCGCTGCTTGATCGCAAACGCCACCCGGTCCATGGCCAGCATGTAGGCCGCGATTCGGTTGTTCACGTCATGTGCCTCGGCATATCGCACCACATCCTCAAAGCTGTCCGCCAGGATCAGCTCGAGCTGCTCGTTGACCGCTTCTTCCTTCCAGAAATAGCCCTGCCGGTCCTGCACCCACTCAAAGTACGACGCCGTGACCCCGCCCGCGTTGGCCAGGATGTCGGGAATCACAAACACGCGCTTGTCGGCCAGGATCTCGTCCGCCACCGCCGTGGTGGGCCCGTTCGCGCCCTCGGCCACGATGCGCGCCCGGATCCGGTCGGCGTTGCGGCTGGTGATCACGTTTTCCATCGCCGCCGGAATCAGGATTTCGCAATCCTCACACAGCAACTCGTCCGGGTCCGCCGCCTCAGCGCCCCTGAAGCCGAGCACCGTGCCGTTGCGCAAGCGGTGCTCCAACAGCGCGTGAATATCAATGCCTTCCGGATTGAACAAGCCTCCGTCGTACTCGCCGATTCCGATGATCTTGTATCCCGATTCGGCCATTAGCCTCGCCGCGTTGGAACCGACGTTGCCGAAACCCTGCAACACCACCCGGCAACCTTCCCGAGGGATGCCCAAAAACTTGAGCGCCTCGTCGCACACCTTGCGCACTCCACGCCCGGTGGCCTCCTTGCGTCCGCGCGAGCCTCCGATGGTCAGCGGCTTGCCCGTCACCACGCTGGTTACGGTTTGCCCCTTGTGCATCGAGTAAGTGTCCATGATCCAGGCCATGGTCTGCTCGTTGGTGCCCATGTCGGGGGCCGGTACATCCTTTTCGGGCCCGATAAAGTCGATAATTTCCGCCGTGTACCGGCGCGTCAGCCGCTCAAGTTCGCCCTGCGACATTTTTTTAGGGTCGCAGATCACCCCGCCCTTCGCGCCCCCGAACGGGATGTTGACGACCGCGCACTTCCAGGTCATCCAGCTGGCGAGGGCCCGCACCTCGTCCAGGGTGACGTCCGGCGCGTAGCGAATCCCACCCTTGCCCGGACCGCGGGCCTGCGAGTGCTGCACCCGGTAGCCGGTAAACACCTCAAACCGCCCGTCGTCCATCTGCACCGGGAAGTGCACGATAATCTCGCGCGAAGGCTGCCGCAATACCTTCCAAAGCCCGTCATCCAGGTTGAGTTTCTTTGCGGCATAGTCGAATCGGGCGGCCTGCGCCTCCCATGGGTTGATTTCCTGTTCCAGCGAAATTGCCGTTGCCATGCGTCCTTCTCTCCGTCCCCGCCCTGCACAAGCGGCTGGCCAAACGTCCCCGAGTATAGGCTTCCGCTCAGGAGGTAGCCAAGCGTCCGGAGGCTAAAAAAACGTCGTCCGGCTCACTTTGGTCACCTCATGCGGTTAGACGCGGGTCGCGTTGCATCGAGCGGCCTTGAAGCGGGGTTACCATGGCCCTAGACATGCACGAAAACTCCAACACACTGACCGCCGCCCAGCCCAGCCGCGAACAGTTCCTCGCGCTCGCCGAGGGGCACACACTTGTGCCTTTGTTCCTGCGCCTAAATGCCGATCTGGAAACTCCGGTCACGGCCTTTTTGCGCCTGGCTTCGGACCAGGAAGAGTGTTTTCTGCTGGAATCGGTGGAAGGCGGCGAGACTATCGGTCGCTATACCTTTATCGGAGTACGGCCGTTCCGCAAGATCCTCGCGCGGGGCGCCGAGTTGCGCGTCACCGAAGGGGGCCGGGTGGAAACCCGCGCGGGCGACGTGTTCCAAGAGCTGAAACGCTGCCTGAACGGCCACGCTCCGGCGCGCCTGCCGGGCCTGCCTCCCTTCACGGCGGGCGCGGTGGGCTTTTTCTCCTACGACGCAGTCCGCCTGCTCGAGCAGCTGCCCTCGACCGCGCCCGACGAGCTGGGCGTCCCGGATGCTTGCCTGCTTTTCTTCGATGAGGTGCTCGCCTTCGACCATCTGCGCCAGGAAATGGTGCTGGTTGTCACGGCCGATGTGCGCCGACAAAGCCCGGAGGCCGCCTATGCCGCGGCCCTGGAGCGCCTGCGGCAGCTTGCCGGGCGGCTGGGGCGCCCGCTGCCCGCGAGCGCCGCGCAGCCTGCCGCACCGGCCGAGTCCCCGATGATCCCCGTCGAGCGCCGCACGGCCAAGCCGGACTACCTCGCCGCAGTCGCCCGCGCGCAGGAGTACATCGCCGCGGGAGACGTGTTTCAGGTGGTGCTGTCGCAGCGGTTTGACGTCGCGCCGCGGGTCAACCCGTTTCACATCTACCGCTCGCTGCGCGTCGTCAATCCGTCTCCTTATATGTATTTCCTCCGCGTCGGGCTGGGTGAGGGGCCCCCCGCGCACATTGTGGGCTCCTCGCCGGAGATGCTGGTGCGCGTCACCGGTCGACGAATCGAGTACCGGCCCATTGCGGGTACGCGGCCCCGCGGCGTTGACGAGGATGACGACCGCCGCATCGACCGCGAGCTGCTCGCCGACGAAAAAGAGCGCGCCGAGCACGTCATGCTGGTCGACCTGGGCCGCAACGACGTGGGCCGGGTCAGCGAGTACGGGAGCGTCCAGGTGCGCGACCTGATGCGAATCGAGCGCTACTCGCACGTGATGCACATCGTCAGCGCGATTGAAGGCCGGCTGCGCCCGGAACTCGACGCGGTCGACGCTCTGCGCGCCTGCTTCCCGGCCGGGACACTTTCGGGCGCGCCCAAGGTCCGCGCCATGGAGATCATCGAGGAGCTCGAGCCGGCCCGCCGCGGCCTGTACGGGGGCGCAATCCTGTACGCCGATTATTCCGGCAATCTCGACTCCTGCATCGCCATCCGCACGCTGGTGCTCGGGGGCGAGCCCGGCCCGGAATACGGTTCGGTCCAGGCCGGCGCCGGCATCGTGGCCGACTCGGTCGCCGAGCGCGAACAGGAGGAGTGCGAAAACAAGGCCAGCGCCGTGCTGCGGGCCATTGAGCGCGCGCGGGGGCGGTAGCCCTCGTTTCAGCGAAGCTCCCCGTCAGCTGCGCTCAACAATTGAGCGCCGGGGGGGGGCATTACCAACGTCCATGTATCCCCCGATAAGTGGAAGTGACAAGGACCATTCTGCTACGCTCGGGGGCATGCAGATCACCGTCCAATTACCCGACGACCTCGCCCACCATCCCAACGCCGCCCGCGAGGCCCTGGAGGCTTTCGCCATCGAAGGTTACCGCTCCGAGGCGCTGTCGCACTTCCAGGCCGGCCAGCTGCTCGGGCTGTCTCGCTTTGAGTTCGACGGGTTCTTGAAAGAACGTCACATCTACGATCACGCCTATGACGAAAAGGATTTTGAAGAGGACGCCCGCACCCTTCGTCAACTGCGGGCGGAAGGCCGTCTCGGGGCGTGATCATTGTGGCGGATACGGGACCGCTCAACTATCTCATCCAGATCCAATGCGAACAGTGGCTTCCGCGCCTGTATGGGCGTCTTCTCATTCCGCCCGGCGTTGGCGAGGAACTGGGCCGCATGGGTGCGCCCGCCGCGGTGCGGATGTGGCTGGCCAAACTGCCGGATTGGGTTGCGATCAGCCCGCTTCAGCTTCCTCCGGATGAAACCTTGGCTTCATTGGATCTAGGGAGCGCGAGGCCATTCAGCTTGCGAAAGAAAAGCAGGCGGAATTACTGCTGATCGATGAACGCAAGGCTCGCATCGAGGCTAAGCGGCGGGGATTTAAAACCACGGGAACGCTGGGCGTACTAGTTGACGCCGGCGATCTTCAGCTCATTGACCCCGAGCAGGCCTACCGCCGCCTACTCCGCGAAACCACATTCCGCACCTCGGCGGCGCTGGAAGCACAATTTTCAGGGCAAATTCGGCCACCAACCCGAGAGCGATAAGCACACGGCCGGCTCCCTTTTGCGCCCGCTTTCTTTCCAAGACCGGGCTAATGCGCGACACCAGCCACCTGGACTTCTCCTAAGCACACATCCGTAACCCGCCCACCCGCGGGGAACGTGAGTCTGTACGGCTGCCAACACTCGGACAACCGCACCCGCCCGGTCCACGTCCTAGTTATTCGAGGAACGACGCTGCAGGTGTTGATCCGAAGGCGCAATCCTCCAACTCATAACCGGCAGACATTCCCGACTTCGCCCGAAGGTGAGCGATTTTTGCGTAGAGTCTGCACACGCGCCCTTTAAAAAAGGGGCATCTCGGGAGAAGGCACTTATGGCGACATCCACTGGTTCTGTTGTAGCGTTTTTCAGTACTGAAGCGCAGGCTGCCGAGGCGATCGACGCACTGCAGTCCGCCGGCTTCCAGGCGCGCGAAATCGGCGCGGCCACCAATACAGGCTACGGCAGCACTGCCGGCAGCTATGGTGAGAGCTCCTATGCCGGAACCGCAGGGCCCACCGGAACCGGGGCGCGTACCGCAACCGGCGCCAAAGCCGAAGGCATGTGGGATCGCGTCAAGAACTTTTTCGAAGGCGGCGAGTCGACCGGTACCCCTGGCCGCAACGTGCAGGGCGGAGTGGAGCCCTATGCGGACGAGCGCTCCCGCGAAGTGACCGGAGGCAATTACAGCGCCGGCGACTACGACTATGAGCCTACTGATATCTCCCACTCATTGACCGGCATGTCGATTCCCGAGGAGCGTTCGCGCTATTTCGAGAACCGTTTCCGCCAAGGCCACAGTGGCGTCCTGGTCACTGTATCGGCATCCGGCCGCGAGCAGGAAGCCGAGCGGATCCTGGAGCAGCACGGCGGTGACCTAGGCGCCAATGCCGCGAACGCCGACTATGCGGCGACGGGAGCAGGCGCAGCTTACGGTTCGACCGCGAGCGCGGATTATAGCACGGGCACCACGGGAGAAACGCAGGGTCAGCAGCGCATCCAGTTGCTCGGCGAGGTTCTGCGCGTCCACAAGGACCGCGTCAGCCGCGGCGAGGTCCGCATCCACAAGGAGACCATCACGGAGCAGCAGACCGTGCAGGTCCCGGTCACGCGCGAAGAGCTGGTCATCGAGCGCATGCCGGTTTCGGGCGAAACACGGGTCCAGGGCGCCATCGGCGAGAGCAACGAAATCCGCATTCCCCTGAGTGAGGAGCACGCGTCGGCGGATAAGCAGACCGTGGTTCGCGAGGAGGTTTCCGTCGGCAAGCGCGCCATTGAAAACGTGGAGCAGGTCGGCGGCGACGTTCGGCATGAAGAGCTCGAGGTGGACGACCAAACCGCGCGCGGGAATGAAGTCACTCGCGGAACCGAAACGACGCGGAATCGCTGAACTGCAAACCGAGGAAATCCATGGGCCCGGCACATCGCCCGGCCCTTTTCCTTGCCCTGCGGGGAATGATGCGCGCGATTAAAGCTGAGTTCGGTACGCGCTTGCCAACCGCATACGCCGGACTGCTACACTCCTTGCCAAATACCAGACGCGTTCGGCGAACATGCGCATGCAGTAAGCCTTTTCCGTGATGCAGTTCCTCCCTTGGTCTGCTCTTCCAGTTGCTTTCGCCCTGAGGGCAAGCAAGCCGGACCCCAATACCGCAACCTACGGAGCCTCCCCCAAATGAAAGTTACCTCTCTCACCCATAACGCCCTGCATAAGCGTGCGCTGCTGTTCTCGGCTCTGCTGCCCGCAGCGGGGCTGGTCTGTCACGCGCAAACGGATGTGCCGACCTGGCACAACGACAATCTCCGCACTGGGCAGGACCTTTCCGAAGCGATCCTCACCCCCGCCAACGTCAACTCAAACACCTTCGGCTTGCTGGCCAACGTGCAGGTGGACGGCAAGGTCGACGCGCAGCCGCTGTATCTTTCGGCGCTCGACATCGCAGGCAAGCCGCATAACGTCCTGTTCGTCGCGACCGAGCACGACAGCGTGTACGCGCTCGACGCCGATACGGGCGCGACCCTGTGGCAGCGCAGCCTCCTGGGCTCGGGCGAAACCACTTCCGACCCGCGCAACTGCGACCAGGTCACGCCCGAGATCGGCATCACCGCGACCCCGGCCATCGACCGCACGGTCGGCCCCAACGGAACCATCTACCTGGTTGCCATGAGCAAGGACGGCAGCGGCAACTACTACCAGCGCATCCATGCGCTCGATCTCGCAACCGGCGCGGAGCAGTTCAACGGGCCGGTGGCCGTACGCGCGACCTACCCGGGCACGGGCGACGGCAGCAGCAATGGAACGGTCACCTTCGACCCCAAGCAGTATGTCGAACGGCCCGGGCTGCTGCTGGCGGGCAACCAGCTCTACACCAGCTGGGGCTCGCACTGCGACATTCGGCCCTACGGCGGTTGGGCGATGAGCTACAACCCCACCACCCTGGCGCAAACCGGCGCGCTTGACTTTGTTCCCAATGGCAGCGAGGCAGCACCTTGGAACGCCGGCGCGGGGCCGGCGGCCGATCCGCAGGGCAACGCCTATTTCTCGCTTGGCAACGGCACGTTCGATACAAGCCTGACCCCGCAGGGCTTTCCCAACCAGGGCGACTACGGCAACGCGCTTGTGAAGGTCGCGAAAACCCCGGGCGGCCTGGCGGTCACCGATTACTGGACCATGTATAACTCGAACTCCGAGTCCAATGTCGACACCGATCTGGGCTCGGGCGGGCTGATGCTGCTGCCGGATCAGACGGACGCAACCGGCGCGACCCGGCAGCTGATCGTCGCGGCCGGCAAGGACCATAACCTGTACGTGGCCGACCGCAACAGCTTGGGCCACTACGACGCGAGCTCCAACGGAACCCTCTACCAGGAGCTGCCCGGAGCGCTGCCGGGCGGTGAGTGGTCGAGCCCCGCGTACTTCAACGGGCGCGTCTACTACGGTTCGGTCGGGCAGAACCTGCGCTCGTTCCAGGTGAGTCAGGCGAAGCTCGCGCAAACGCCCATCCAGACCACGGCGGCCACGTTCGGGTATCCGGGAACCACGCCGAGTATCTCCGCCTACAACAACACGGAGGGCATCGTGTGGGCGACCGAAAACACGGCGCCCGCGGTGCTGCACGCCTACGACGCGGAAAACCTGTCGACCGAGCTGTACTCAAGCTCGGGCACGAGCGTGGGCGCGGGCAACAAATTCATCGCGCCGACCATTGCGAACGGCAAGGTGTATTTCGGGACGCAAAACAGCGTGGTTATTTTCGGCTTCCGGCGGCAAACCCCAGCGCCGCTGCCGGACGGAGACTACACCCTCACCAACGGATCGAGCCACTTGGTGCTCGACGACCCGGGCGCGGGCTCGACGGCGGGCATTGCCCTGAACCAGTGGCAGCCCAACGGCACCAATGCGCAGGTGTGGTTCTTCTCCTACAACGGAGCGGGTTACTACACCATCCAGAACCTGGCCAGCAAGATTTTCCTGGCCGATGGAAACGGGGCGACCACGCCGGGGACCTCTGCCACGCAGGCTCTGGTGACCCACAATGACACTGAGTTGTGGTCGCTGGTCGCGGTCAACGGCGGCTATGAGATCAAGAACAAGGCGACCGGCCTGGTGGTCGACGACAACAACTTCAACCAGACCCAGGGCCAGCACATCATTCTGTGGCCGACAAACGGAGGGGTGAACCAAACCTGGTCGATTCGTTAATAGATGGGCGGCTCGGAAGGTTTTCGGTTGACTTCCGGGCCGCTCTGGCATCCAATGCTGTGGAGCGGAGATTATCGCCCGGTGAGGGTGAAAATACCGAGCGATGGCTTCAGCGTTTCCGCTTCAACCGGCAGACGGTTGCCATTGCCAGCCAGAATCGCCAATCAAGCACGATTCTGACTGAGCAGTGCAACCAATGGGACGTATAAGCGTCCATCGGCCACCTCCAGCAGGAAGCCGGTGTTTCCGACGGTATATCGGAAACGCCGGTCAGGCCGATCGTCCGGCCCATCCCGTTTCCGTCACCACCCTGCTCAAGGCTTCCCTAGTCTACCCCGCGCTTTCCTCTCCGGGACGGCGTTTGCAGTGACCACGGTAACCGCGGCCGGCATCGCGCTTTTCCGCCCGCGATAAACTAACAACCGAGATGGTCTTTGTCCTCGACAACTACGACTCGTTCACCTACAACCTGGTCCAGTACATGGGCGAGCTGGGCGCGGACCTGCTCGTGCGTCGCAACGACGAGCTCACGGTCGACGAGGCGGAAGCGCTCGCGCCGGAGCGCATCCTGCTCTCGCCCGGTCCGTGCGGGCCCGAGGACGCCGGGATTTCCATCGAGCTGATCCGACGGTTTACAGGCCGTGTGCCGATTCTGGGCGTCTGCCTCGGGCATCAGGCCCTGGGCGCGGCGTTCGGTGGCCGGGTGGTCCGCGCGCCCAAGCTGATGCACGGCAAAACCAGCGAGGTCGCGCACGACGGCCGGACGATTTTCGCGGGGATCGAGACGCCCATGACCTGCACCCGCTATCACTCACTGATCGTGTCCGAGGAAGAGCTGCCACCGGAACTCGAAGTCTCGGCCCGCACAGCGGATGGCATCATCATGGGCCTTCGCCACCGCGAGCACCCGGTCGAGGGGGTCCAGTTCCACCCGGAAAGCGTGCTGACCGCGGATGGAAAACGGCTGGTGGGGAACTTCCTTGCGCTTTAGGCGAGTCCAACGGGATATGCAAGAGTTACCACCGTCGCGGACGCAAGCCGGTTCGATGCTCCGGGCGCTGTCTGCCGTGTACTTTCTGGCCGCCGGCGGCGCGCTTGCCCAGGACCAGGCGCCCACGCCGCCGCAACCCGTCGCTGTGGTCGCTACCAAGGGCCTTTCCCTCAGCGGCGCGATGAGCGTAGATGATGGCCGCGCCACCATCGCCAATAACGGCGAGATTATTGCCGGCGGTACACCTGCCCAGGTCACGCTGCTGCGCGGCGGCTCGCTGGAGGTTTGCCCCAACACCATTGTGCGCATCGGCCAAGACGCGTCTGCTGCGGCTGTCGCGTCCGCCGACAGACCCGCGGACCGGGGTCTCATGTTTTCCGTGGAACGCGGCGCGCTCGAAACGAACTACGCGCCCGGCGCCTACTCCGACGTGATCCTGACCCCCGACCTGCGCCTGCTGATCTCCCCGCCGGGTCACGCCGCGCTGCGCCTCCGCCTCAACCGCCAAGGCGACACCTGCGTGGACAACTCCGGCGAGAATGCCCCCTACGTGATCGCAAGCAGCCTGATGGACGGCGGCGCGTACCGCATACGCCCCGGACAGCGCGTCTTGTTCGTCCATGGCTCGCTCAACCAAGTGGTCGACAACGAAAGCGAGCCCTGCGGCTGCCCGCCCTCTCCGGCTGCCGACCTGGCCCGAGCAAAGTCAGGCGGCCCGTCCTCGACCCCGGCGGACACGGCCTTTCCCACTGCGGTGAGCGAGGGCCTGCAACCGCCCCCCCAGCTCGCGGGCAGCCCGCCGGTGGTGCCCGCGGGCGAGGCGCACGCGCAGGTTTCGGCCACGCTCTCGTCGAACGCACCTCTCGGCGCGCCGCCGCCCGTTCCGCAGCCGGCGCCGGCGGCGGCTAAAAAACGAGGCTTTTTCGGCAGCATCGGCCACTTCTTCGCAAAGGTTTTCGGCGCGGGCAGGTG
>CAXTRW010000040.1:0-18152 GCA_964246765.1 uncultured Acidobacteriaceae bacterium
CACAAGGAAAGGTCGACCATTGCGCGTTCACCTCATCAATCCCAGCGATAATTCATTCGGAACCGCCGTTATCACCCCCCGCTGGCTGTTCGTTCTGGCCGCAGCCACGCCCAAGGAAGCCGGCGACCCCGTCCTGGTCGATGAATCGCTCGAGCAGGTCGACCCCGCCTCCATCCAGCCCGGCGACATCGTGGGGATCAGCGTCCATACCGGCAACGCTCTGCGCGGCTACGCGGTCGGCCGCATGGCCCACGAGCGCGGAGCCTGGGTGGTCTATGGCGGCATCCACGCGACCCTTTTCCCGGAAGAAGTGCTGGAGCGCGGGGCGGCCCACGCGGTCGTCAAGGGCGACGGCGACATCGCCTGGGGCAAGGTTGTGATGGATTGCATCGCCGGCAATCCGGGGCGCATTTATGAGGGCGGACGCATCGAAGGCAAACAGTTCCTGGCCGCTCGTTGGGACCTGATGGACACCGCCAAGTACATGTGGGCCTCGGTCCAAACCATCCGCGGCTGCCCCAAACACTGCTCCTTTTGCAGCGTGTGGCGCACCGACGGCCAGGCGCCCCGGCAGCGACGGTTCCAGAGCGTCATCGACGAAATCGTCAGCCTCCGCCGCCTCGGTTTCCGCTTCATCGCGCTTGCCGACGACAACTTCTACCCCGTCACCCTCACCGACCTCCGTCTCGCCGGCGAGCAGGGCAACCACTCCAAGGTCGCCGAGCTTACCGCGATCCGCGCGGAACGCTTCCAGCTCATGGAGGAGCTCGCCAAGCTGCCCAAGGACATGGTTTTCTTCACCCAGATCACCATGGAGGCCGCCGAAGACACGGAATATCTCAACGCCATGCGCCGGGCTAATATCAAGGGCGCCCTGGTTGGCGTCGAAGCCGTCACCCCCGAGGGGCTCAAAGCCGTTTTTAAGGACTTCAACTACTCCGGCGAAGCGCTCGCCCGCCAGCTCCAGACCTTTAAAAAACACGGCGTTCACGTGCTCGGCTCGTTTATCTTTGGCCTGCCCACGGACAAGCCCGCTACCTTCGACGCCACCGTAGCCATGGCCCTCAAAGCGCAAGTCACCTTCGCCCAATTTGTGATGATGACACCGTTTCCGGGCACCGTCGACTTCGGTCGCTGGGAAAAAGAGCAGGCCAAGAATCCGGAGATGGTCGGCGACGTTCCCATCACCCGCTACTGGCTGATTCCGACCGAAGTCCGCCCCAAAATGTTTACGCCTCACCCTTCCATGAGCTCGGCCGAGATCAGCCAACGCACCCAATCTGTATGGGACCGCTTCTATACCTGGCGCGCTGTTTGGGAGCGCTCCGCCTGTACGCCCACGCTCCGCGCCCGCGTAGCATTCGTGTTCCTGTCCAAGCTGTACCGGCAGATGTACGCCGGAACCGGCATTTCCACCGACAGCGCGCGCCGTAAAAAGTCGAAGATCATGGCGCGCTGGATGGCCCGGCAGACCAAGCGGCTTTTTCAGGCCAAGCCTATGCCGGAGCTCGAATCCCCGGCTTGGGACCTGGCGCCCGCCATGCCTGCGCTTTTCCCGCCTGCCGGGACGGAGAGATCCGACGACGCACCCAGCCCGTTCATCATCTCGCGGGGATAAGGCAGTTCTTATACCGGTTCTTCGGCAAGCTACTGTGGGAGTGTTGCTTTCCCGCCGGAAAAGCCGCTGCCGAAGATACCGGCCGTGCCCCGGACGTGCGAGAACCGCTCCGGGCTTGGCAGCGAGCGCAAAAACCACTCGTTCCCTCCTGTGTGAGTAAGCTGGGCTGCCTGTTCGAGAAGCTGCGGAGCGAACTTGGGTTCGCGCCGTACGACCGGTTCAAAACGCAATTCTCGTCGTGATCGTGGCCGATTGCGTCTGGACCCGCAGGTGCGTGTTGCTGTACTCCCCGGCCAGCAGTCCACTCTGTCCCACGGAACGCGACTCCGGCAGCTGGGCCTGGTAAGCCGCGTCCAGCGCCCACCGTCCGCGCCGCCAACCCGTGCCGCCTGCAAGGGCCTGGCGCATGACCGCGGCCGTCAAGGGCGTCAGCGTGGAAGCCGGCACCGGGTCCGTCTGAAACGAGTACCCGCCCCGCACCGTCCAGCGCTCCCCGGCCGGCGTTTCCAGTCCAAACCGAACCCCTTCCTGGTTGCGCCAGCCCAGCGGTACCGCGTCCCGAATCGCATTGCTCCCCGCCACGGCGTTGATGGTCGAGTTCGTCCCGGCCGACAGCTTTACCGGCAGCTCGCGGAAGGCGCCGCCCCAGCCGGTCCAGTCGCCCTCCAGGCGCAGACGCAGGCGCGAGTTCGGCTGCCATGCACCCCCGGCCGCGACGCTTTGCGGGAAGCGGTTGTCCACTTCCGCGCGATAGTGAAACTCCGGATCAGCCCCGATTCCGAGTGCGGCAAACTGCGCCGACGCGGTCCCGGACGCATCTCCATGACTTTGCACAGCGGTCGCGCTCTTCCAAGATGCGCCCAGCCGCACGTTTTCACTCGGCTGCCATTGCGCGCCGGCGCTGCCGTTCCAGCCCCACCCACGGGTTTGCAAGTTCAACAGCACCTTGAGCCCGGCAAGCTGGGGCTGCTGCTGAAAGATAAAAGGGGCGTCCAGCAGGTTCGTGTTGTACACCAACCCCAGCGAGCCCCCAACCGCCCAGCGCGATCCAAGGCTGCGCGCCAGGGTGGCCGACGACCGCACTGCGACGATCTTCGATTCGTTCTTCTGCAGCCCGTAGCTCGCCCCCGCCGTTCCCGGAGGATCCGCATAGCGCCACTCCGCCCGCATCAGGCTTTCGGGCGTCACCGCCAGGGCAGCCCGCCAGGGGCCCAGCTTCGTCGGCGCAAAGCCAAACGCGCCATACGGGATCGCCCCCGCATTGCCGCCCAGCACACCATGCCGGTCCACTGTGTTCTGAAAGGAGCCGGACGCCCAAGCGCCCACCCCGCTCAACTCCAGCACGGGCCGCGCAAGACCGGCCAGACCCGCGGGATTCGTCTCCACCGCATCCAGCGTCTCACCTGTTTCCGCAACCGCGGCCCCACCGCTCGCCACGGTGGCTGCGCTCCAGCCGCCCGACAGCGCCCCGGTCGCCTGCGCCCTTGCTTCCCTGCCCGTCACCAACAGAAAACCGCAAACCAGCACTGCCCACAGCAACCCGGTCCATCGCCCCGCCTTCATACGCCGCCTCCGCTTCAAAACATTCGCGGTTCTTATCGGCAGGTGCGTCCTGAAATTTCAGCCCTCAGCTCGGTACTTTCGTCACAAAACGGCGAGCGAGGGCGAAGCTCGAAAACCTCGCCCTTCCTCGCTCCCCGCTATTTCCCCGCTGCTTTCGCCACTGCGTTCAGGAACGGCAACCCATACGGCGTGCCATACCCGGTCACGTTGTCCCACCCCGAGGTCACGGTCAGCGAACCGTCCAGGCCGAAACCCAGGTCGTAGTACAGCGGGACGCCGGTGGTGGACAAACCGGACAGGTTCCAAACCGCGCTGGTAAAGCCGGCTTCGGTCCCAGTCCCGCCGCTGAAGATCTGAAACGGCGTGTAGGTCTGGAAACCTTTCGCATCCAGAATGCCGCCGACGGGGCTGGTGGGGCTCATCAACGGCAGCACATCCTGGATCGCCCCGCTGGGCAGCGAAGCGACCAGCGGCGCCGCTTGGCCGAGTGGCCCGCCGGCTTTCTGCTGCGCCAGGGCCCAGAAAGCGGTGAAGATGGGCGCCGCCAGGCTGGTGCCGCCGACGCTGGTCAGCACCTGCTGCACGCCGTTGATGCTTACCACGATGGGCACACCCGTGTAGGGGTCGGCCAAGGCGGAAACATCCGGCGTTTGCCGGCCGGTCCCGGGCAACGCCGCCTGCCAGCTCGGTTTGGCAAAGTACTGGCTTTCGCCCCCGCCCGCTCCGCCCAGGGTACCGCCGAACATCGGCGGATCCTGGACGCCGTTGTAGTCGATGATGCTGACCGCGTCTCCCCAGCCGACCGGCAGAAACCCGCTCCCGTTGATGTTATTCAGGATTGCAATGCCGCCCACCGCAGTCGCGTGGGGCGCATCGGAAGGAACCCCGGCGGCGCCCAAAGGCGAGCCCAGCCCGCTGTCCCCGGCATCGCCGGTCGAGAACTGGAAGGAGATCCCCTTCGCCGCCGCCAGCTCCAAAACATCTTCAAAGGCCTGCTGCTCCACCGGGCCGTCGATTAAGTCGGTCGACTCTTCCCAGCTGTCCGACACCGCGAACCCGGTCCCATTCTTGACGATATAGCTCATCGCATCCTGGAAGTCCTGGCTGTCCTGCCCGGCCGCGGCGACCACCACGATCTTGGCCCCGGGAGCGATCGCGTGCGCCCATTGCACATCGAGGTCGATCTCCGTGGGCCAGCCAACCAGCGCCGCGACCCTGTCCTGGTTCTTCGGGACGCCTTCCGGATACACCACGCTGAAGTTCGACGAGTCGAGCAGCGGCAGGCCGGCGAGCTTGTTGAATGCGTTCGCGTCCGATTCGATATAGGTGTCCCCATATGCTTCGAGCAACACGATGGTCTGTCCGGTCCCGTCCAGGCCCTGGCTGTAGGCGGCAGTGAGCCCCAACACGCTTTGCAGCTGGGCGGGCGTAAAGCTCACCGCGAGGTTCGGATCGACTCCGTACTGGTTGCCATAGTACAAAGCGACCGGCAGCGAGGCGCCCGGCGTGGTGAGGTAAAAGTCAGTGGGCCCCGTCAGCGCGATGTCGGTTTGCACATCGCTCAGTTTGCCCGGCAACGCTTCCACCTTGGCGAGCGGAATGCCGGGGTACGGCTGCCCCGTCCCAAGATTGATGGCCCGCTTGAACATGGGCTGCACCGGATGGCTTTCAAGCCCGGCGACCGACGATACCAGACCCTCCGCCGCTCCGCCCAGGCTTGCCGGCGTGGTGTTTGCTTGGAACACAGCGCCCGCGGACTGGAATTGGTGCAGTTGCGTGTGGAATGCGGACGCGACCGCCGCGGCGTTGCCAGTCACCCGCAGCGAAAAGTCGTCCGCGCCGGGCGCGACCGCGAGCCCTCGGCTCTCCAGCTGCTGCCGCACTGCGGCTACCTGCGCATCGCTCGGCGCGTACTGCTTCAGGTCCGCGTCCGTCATCCACTTGTGAAAGCTAGGCGAGGCCGGATCGTAGAGGGCGGCGACCGCTTTGTCCAGCGCCGCTTTGTTGCCGGCCAGGCGCACGGTCAGCCGCAGCGGCTGGGCGGGGGCGACCGCGCCCAGGTCGTGCGCCTGGGCCAGCGCCGGCGAAACTCTGGCGAGCGAGTTGTTCGTGCTTTGTGCTTGCAGGCTCGCGCCGGTGGCAAGCGCAAGGGTAGCGGCGGCGAGCAGCGCTCGCCCATTGAGGGAAGGCTTAGGGTTCATTTCTCGGCTCCAGAGTGCGAATTGAGACAGCAGGGGGTCGTGGACTCACAAAGGGCGTGAGCCTTCGGACAACCGTCTACGCGGCGCAAAGCAAGGGAGCAGGCACAACGCCTGAAGCAGCCCGAAAACCGAGGGGAGGCGCTGCTACCTGGACCGGATGGTGGCAAGGTGGTGCGAGCGATGCAGACGAGTCAAACATTGCATGGCGCTACTGTACTCGGTCGAGACGAGCCCGTGAAGGATTTTTTGCATTGTCTTTTTCGCCGTCCTCCTGGACCCCGTGTGAGAGGAGCCAATCGGGCCGAAGCGTGAGTGAATTCAAGCCGGAAGTAGCAGAAACCGTGGCAAGTGCGTGGGTTCCCGTACGTGAAACTGTCAGTCCAGCATCTTCAAGCCGTGTTTCTGCACGATCATGAGCAGCTTGATCGCCATCCCGCTCGGACGTTTTACTCCAGCCTCCCATTTCTCGACCGTCGATTCACTGGTGTTGAGATAACGGGCGAACACTGGCTGGCTCACATGCTGGCTCTCGCGTATGCTCCGGATTTGTTCAGGCTCGATGGTGTCGGGCATCGTGAGGCAGGACTCATCGAAACCGCGCATGGTTTCTTTGTCGATCGTGTGGGCCCGGTACATGCCGGCCGCCGCGCTGTGAATCGCTTCAAATGCATCGCTCTTGTACTTGCGATCACATTTCATGGCATGCCTCCACGAGTTCTTCAATTTGCAGTTCCTTGGCTAGGTCTTCTTCTGATTTCCGGGCGTACACTCTGGCCAATGCCCGAAAGCTCACGAATTCGTCATCCTCGATATTGGCTCGATCCTGCTTGGCAAACAAAAACGCGTAGATCCAACAATGCCGGCCACGGGCAAGAATCAAGGATCGATACCGACTCCTGCCGAGGCGTTTTTTGAACACTCCACCTCCGAGGTCATCAGCCTGACCGAGCGCCACCTGATGGATCGAGGAACACAGCTCAGTGTCAGTAATTTGCGCCTTCTTAGCGGCTTTGGTAAACCACGCCGTCTTGAAGACCCGCTCCGATCCAGAACGCTTACCGAGAGTGTAGCACCCAGTGCTATCTACCTTGCGAGTTGAATTGTCGGAATCCGATAAGTCCTCCGGTTTACCGCGCGCTTTCCCCCGGCGCCAGCCGCAGCACCTGCACCCCGGTGTGCCCGATGTGCCGCTCCAGCTCCTCCGGCGTCCCGGTCAGCTGCGGCATGGTCCCCCAGTGCAGCGGCAGCACCACGTCCACGCCCAGGAACTTTGCCGCCAGAGCCGCACTGCGCGGGTCCATCGTGAAGTTGCCGCCTATCGGCAGCATCCCGAACTTCGGCCCGTACAGGTCGCGGATCAGCTGCATATCGCTGAACACATCCGTGTCCCCCGCGTGGTACAGCACCGGCCCGTCCGCGACTGTAATCACAAACCCCGCCGGCTCGCCGCCGTACACCACCTTGTCCCCGTCCTGGATGCCCGACGAGTGCCGCGCCTGGGTCATGGTCACGATCACGTCTTTCAACGTGTAGCTGCCGCCGTAGCCCAGCGGGATCGTGTTCTTGACGCCCTTGGACCCGAACCACCCGGCCAGCTCAAACATCGCCGCCACTGGCGCGCCCGTCTTTTCAGCCGTCGGGATCACGTCGTCGATATGGTCAAAGTGCCCGTGCGTGGCCAGGATCAGGTCCAGCTTCTCGGGCAGCTCGAAGCCCTTAGGGTATTTCGGGTTCTTCGCGATGAACGGGTCGATCAAAATGTTCGTTCCCGCTCCGGTCGTCACCAGCACGACCGCGTGCCCCAGCCACGTCACAACCGTTCCCTTCAAATCCGACATACGCGCGACTCCTCCGTTTTGCTTTCTTCGGGGCTTGGATGCGCGTCCGCTCCGCGCTCCCGTGATCTCGGAGTGGCTTGCTGGAAGGCAAAAAGGGCCGTCACGCATTGGCGGTCGGCCCTTGCTTCAACCTGCCGATCAAGCCCGGGCGCTCACCTGCCCGGCAAACTGAACGCGTACAGCTTATTGTTGGGCGCCCCAAAGTTAAAGTTGCTGTAGCCGGAGCCCCAGAACACCGTCCCGTCCACAACGGAAGGCCCGCAGATCACCGATCCGCCGGTGGGAAACCTCCACAGCAGCTTGCCCGTCGCCGCGTCCAGGGCCACCATGTCCCCCGAACCCGAACCGGCATAAAACACGCCGTTGGCCACCGTAACCTGGCCCAGCGCCCCGGCATCTTGCGCCCGGTTCAGCGGGTTCAGCCCCGTGGCCGGAACCTCCCACACCACCGCGCCGGTTCTCGCATCCAGCGCCGCCCACGACCCGGCATTCCAGGTCTGCGTATTCTCCGGCTGCAGCTTGTAGCTCACGTAGCCGCTGTTGTTTTCCGCTGTGTATACGCGGCCGTCGGCGACCGCCGAACCCCACACGATGCCGCCGGTCTGCCCGCCCGGGCCCACCTGCGTCCCCCACAGCACGTTGCCGGTATCCGGGTCCAGCGCCCAGTACACGCCGCTTTTTTGCCCGGCGCCGATCGCCTCTCTTGCTTGGCCGCCCCGCTCTCGCCTGGCTCCCTCCTCTCGCCCGATCGCCTGATCCTGCTCCGCTCCTTGCTCTCGCCTGCCCGCTTCCATGCGAAACAGGTTCGGGCCCGAACCGAAGTCGTAGTCCGGCCCAGACGGGTCGGGGCATGGAATCCCCGCCACGTCGTTCCGCACGCAGGACACCGTCCAGTCGTCGTCGCCTTCCAACCGGCGTCCCCACTTGATGCGTCCTGTGTCCAGATCGAGTGCCAGCACGGAATCCAAGTAGTCGGTCGGGCTCAGGCATGCCAGCTTGCCGGCCGCGCTTCCGTTTGCCTTCGCCAGGCAGGCTTCCACGCTCGGGGGCACCGAGTAGTTGTTGCCGCTGGTGACAAACAACGACCCGCGCCCGCGGTCCACCACAAAGTTGCTGCCCCACACCGCGCCTCCCGAATAACCCTGGGGCACTGTGTAGGTCTGCCACACTACACGGCCGGTCCTCAGGTCGAGCGCGACGACGCTCCCGCGAAAGCTCAGCTGGAACCCCGAGTCGATCGCCAAAATCTCCTGGCGCGACGACACCCCTACATACACCCGGTCTCCTTCAATCACCGGCGAGTTGGTGATCACCGCGCCGGCTGCCTGCTCCACCGTGGTTTTCCACAGCAGCTTACCTGTGCCTTTGTCCAACGACATCACTGTTGCCCCGGCCAAATCGCCGAGGATCAGCTGGTCCGGCCCGATCGCGGGTGAGCTTCTGGATATCGAGGCGGAGTTACCGGTGTACTCGGAAATCCTGTGACTCCAGATCGCCTTGCCCGTTGCCGCGTCCAGCCTATATAGATAGCCGCCCCAGTCCGGCACGTACACTGAGCCGCATTCAACCGTGGGCGTGGCGGACACATTTCCGGCCGTGGTGAAGACCCATTTGGGCGCGAGCAACCCTACGTCGGCCGAATTGATTTCGCGTTCTGCCTCGCTCGCGTGTGTGTTGCGAAGATCGCCGCCCCAAAACCGCCATGCGTGACCGTTCCGGCATGGCTGCGCTGCTGCTTGCGAACAGAACCCTGCCATGCTGGAAACCGCCCCGACCAACATGATTGCCGCGCGGCCGTGCTTTGCTAATTTCCTGGAGAACCAAACTGCTTGCCCGTACATCGTCATTGGAGTGTGCCCCTTTTCGCTTTCAGCGCATCGGTAGACGGCGCTTCCAAAGCGAGACAAAGTACACTGGTTAAGCCGGCCTCTCGTGTAAAATTGTTTTTATAATTTTTGACGGCATCAACTTGAATGAAGCAGTTGCATTGCACCTCTAGTCGAATTCAGGACTGAGTAGCCGCCGCCCGCTACACTCGGGAGAGCATGCCGGCTGCCTTCGAACCCGTGATCCGCGCCAAGCCGGGCAGCGCATTTCCCGACGGACCCACGTTTCTGTCCCGGCTGCGCGCGGGCGACATTCTCCGGCTCAATCCCTTGCCCTTCATTACCGAAAGTGCCCGGCTCTTCGGCGACTTCGTCCACTATCGCGCCGCGGGACGGCACATCTTCCAGGTCACCCACCCGGACCTGGTCCAGGAAATGCTCCTCACCGACGCCCGCCGTCACCATCGGGGCTTGGTGATGCAAAAGGCCAAGCTCGTGCTCGGCAACGGCCTGCTGTCGAGCGAGGACCCGTTCCACATGCGCCAGCGCCGCCTGGCCCAACCCGCCTTCCACCGCGACCGCATTGCCGCCTATGGCCGCATCATCGGCCAGTACGCGGAGGAGACCGCCGCCGGGTGGCGGGACGGCTCAGAGCGCGACCTCCACGCCGACATGCAGTTACTGAGCCTCCGGATCGTTGGGAAAACGCTGTTCGACTCGGAGCTGGAATCGTTCAACCGCCGCGTGGCTGCCTCGGTCGAGGCCTTCATGGGCTTTCTCCCGCTCGCGTTCCTGCCCGCGTCTGAGCTGATCCTGCGTTTGCCGCTGCCTCTGACCAATCGCATCCGGCGGTCCCGCCGGGAGCTGGACGGCATCATCTACGGCATGATCGCCGAGCGCCGCCGCGACGGGCGCGACCGCGGCGATCTGCTCTCCATGCTGCTGGCCGCGCATGACACCGAGGGAGGCACCGGCGGCATGACCGACGAGCAGGTCCGCGCCGAATGCGTCACCGCCCTGCTGGCCGGCAATGAAACCACCGCCAACGCCCTCGCCTTCGCGCTTCGGCTGCTGGCCGAGCACCCCCAGGCCCAAGCGCAACTGCAGACGGAAGCCGACGCCGTGCTCGGTCGCGAGCCCGCCACCGCAGAGCAGTACCCGTCGCTCCGCTATGCCCATGCCTGCTTTGCCGAAGCCATGCGCCTGTACCCGCCGGTCTGGACCATCGCCCGAACCGCCGCCGAAGAGTACACCTGGCGCGGCTTCCGCATTCCGGAGGGCGCAGTCCTGATCGCCCCGCAGTGGGTCGTGCATCGCGACCTGCGTTTCTTCGACGATCCCGACGCGTTCCGCCCCGAGCGCTTCCTGCCCGGCAGCCCCGAAGCCGACGGCCGGCACCGTTTCGCTTACTTCCCTTTCGCCGCCGGCAGCCGCCAGTGCATCGGCGAAGCGCTGGCCTGGATGGAGGGCACTCTGTCCTTGGCTGCCATTCTCCGGGACTGGACCCTGTCGCTGCCGCCCGGCAGTAAGCGCCCGCTCCGGCTCGACCCCAAAGTGACGCTGCGCCCCAAGGACGGTGTCCCGCTCCATCTGCGCCGGCGCGCCCGAGGCTGAGCCGGGCCCGAGCCTTTTTCGCGATCGAGGCGATTTCGAACCTCACAATGGAGTCCGACGCCCAGCAGCAGCGTCTCGGTTCGGTGCTCACAGCCATAAGTCAGCTGACGGAAATCGTCCCGGCCATGAGCGGCGAATCGGCAGGCTGGAAACTGCCTAGCGGGCGACGTTGTGAATCGTTCGATCCACATCGAACACTTCGATCTTGATCGAACCATCCGCGAGTTTCGCTTGATCTTCGCCTCAGAAAAGCATAGCTTTCCTATATGGGCGAACAAACGGCAAAACCACTCTTCCCCATCCTCCAAGGCGGCTCCTCTCTCACCGGTATCGCGCGCCTTGCCGCCGAATCCGAACAGACCGGCGTCGGCCACCTCGTGCGCTTCCACGCCCTGCCGACCAAGTCCGCCCTGAACCGCTCTGTCTCTAAACGAAAACTCTGGTTCGCCCGCACCATCAACCCCTACCGGGGCTGCGAGTTCGCCTGCCGCTACTGCTACGCCCGGTACACCCACGAGTTTCTCAACTTCCGCGACCCGGAAGCCTTCGAGCGCGAGATCTACATCAAGCAAAACCTAGCCTGGCTGCTCGAGCAGGAGCTGCGCGGCTTCAACCCGTCGGAGGAGATCGCGATCGGCACCGCGACCGACCCCTACCAGCCCGTTGAGCGCGAAGCCCGGGTCACGCGCTCGGTGCTGGAAGTGCTGGCGCGCCAAACCGGTCTGCGCATCGGTCTGGTGACGAAATCTACCTTGATCGAGCGCGACATCGACCTGCTTCAAGCCATTGCCGCCCGCAACATTTTGACCCTACACATCACCATCACGACCGTGGATCCCGCGCTGGCCCGCAAGCTTGAACCCCGCGCCCCCCGGCCCGACCTCCGCTTCCGCACCGTGCAGCGACTGCGCGAAGCCGGCCTCACCACCGGCGTGCTTTGCTCGCCGCTTTTGCCCGGCATCACCGACAACGGCCCGGCGCTGAACCTGGTCGCGCGCGAAGCGGCTCGCGCCGGCGCGAGCTTCTTTTCCGCTGAACCGCTGTTTCTAAAATCCTGCTCGCGCGAGACCTTCTTCCGCTTCATCGCCGAGGAGTTTCCCGCTTTGTCGAGGAGCTACCGGGAGCGCTTCGGCGACGCCGCCTTCGCCAGCCCCGCCTACAGCAGCCGCGTACGCGCTCTTGTCGCGAGCGCGGCGCGCCGCCATGGTCTCGCGCATCGAAGCATGGACGCGATCCTTACCCGCGAACCCGCGCCGAGTGCGCCGCCCAAAGCTCCCGCGCAAGCCTCGTTGTGGCCGGAAGAGCGCGTCAGCGCGTGATGATGACCTCGTACAAATTGTCCTTGGCCAGAAAAAAACGAGTGTTGTCGAAGCAGGAAAACAGCTTCTCTATGTTGCGATTGGTGTACACGCGCCGCACCGGAAACTTTTCCGTTTCCTGCATCTCGACCGAGTCCGAGCCGGTCAGGTGGTAGCGGAAGTACTCCGTGTTCGGCCCCGTGACCTTGGCGTGGAAAATGGCCAAAAGTTTACCGCCCGGGCGCATGGCTGCGTGCAGACGGGCGATCAGCGGCAGCACCAACGGTTCCGGGATGTAGTCAAGCGCGGTCCACAGGAGCACGACGTCGAACTCCCGTCCGCCGAAATCCATGACTTGTTCGAAAAACGCGTCCGTGTCGAAGCCCGGAGCTTCGCCCGGCTCGGAGGGGGGCGTTTCCCAGCCCCCTCGGAGGGACTCAGCCGCCAGGTCCGCCATCCAAACGCCGTGCCCGGCCTCGGTGAGGAAAGTAATGTTCGCGGGCGAGGTTGGTCCCACGTCCAGCACCCGCAGATTCAACTCGGAGGCCAGGTGCTTGCGCAACGCCGCCCACGCGCTTGAGTGCCGGGGAATCCGAGGCCCGGAAAGAACCGTGGGCCGCTTGCCGATTGCGTCGTCGCGCTTTGCGAACAGGGTACGGAGCACTGCGTGGGAGCCTTTCAGTGTTGGTTCGGACTACGCGGCCTTCAGCTCGCGTGAGCTGGGGTCGCGGCTGACGCGCCGGTTTGCCCGGCCGCGGCGGCAGGGGCGCTCTGGACCAGGTCGACCTTGCCCGAGAACCCGGCGTTTTCCTCGATCGAGAGCCTGGAAGCCTGGATGTCGCCTATCAAGGTCGCGCCCGAGCGCAGCTCTACCCGTCCGGTGGCCGCGATGTTGCCGTTCAGCGTTCCTTGGATGATCACGTCGCGCGCCGACACGTTGGCCTGCACTTTGGCATTCGGGCCCACGGTCAGGCGGCTGCCGGCAAGCGAGATGGTGCCTTCCACAAATCCGTCCACGACCAGGTCCTCGCTCCCGCGCACTTCCCCGCGCACCTGCAAGCTTTTTCCGATGCTCGCACTTACGTTTTCCCCAACTGCCATCCGTCCGTCTCCTCGCCTGCCCCCGGGGCCGGCTCCACTCACTGTACAACAGGTATCGCGCCGGGCGAGGCTTCCGCTACTCTATCCGCATCCAAGGTGCACCCCAAGTTACCTTGGTGTGCGTCCAAGAAAGAAAAACGCTGGCGCAAAAGCGCAGAGTGCCGATAGAGAAGAAAACGATGCGCTTGTTCCCGACAAAATTCGCCACGGTTACCCGGTTTGCCGTGATTTCACTGGGCGCAATGGGCTGGGCCGCCACGGCTGCCCGGGCCCAGTCCACCCCGCCCAATCCGGTCGAGATCGTGCGCAACGCTTCCTACAATGAGCTGCGCTCCGCCAATGGGGGCCACCCGTTCCGCTACCTGTACCACAAAGTGGACGACGGCAAGGCCACTACCAAGGAGGTGGTGGAAACCAAGGACGGCAGCATTTCTCGGCTGCTCGAAGTCAACGGCAAGCCGCTCGACGCCGATGCGAACGCGAAAGAGCTGGCGCGGCTGAATGCGCTCCTCAACGACCCGGCGGCGCAGGCCAAGCGGCACAAACGCGAGCAGACTGACGGCGGCCGCGCCGACGAGATGGTGAAACTGCTGCCGACCGCGTTCCTGTACACCTTCGAGGGCATGGTGCCCGGCCCGAACGGCCCTTGTTACCGGCTCCGGTTCGAGCCCAACCCGAACTTCGCTCCACCCGACCGCGAAGCCGAGGTGTATCACGGCATGGCGGGCGAGCTGTGGATCGACCAGGCCCAGCAAAGAATGGTGCGGTTTGATGCGCACCTGATTTCAGACGTAAATTTCGGGTGGGGATTCGTGGGCCGCTTATTCAAAGGCGGAACGATCATGGTGCAGCAGAAGGATGTCGGCGAGCACCACTGGGAAACTGCCTACATGCGTCTGCACCTCTCCGGCAAGATCCTGCTGGTGAAGTCGCTCGACATCGACACCACGGATAACTTCAGCAACTTTGAGCCCGTGCCCGACGACGGCTACCAGGCCGCGGTCAAGATGCTGGAGGGTCCGCAGTTCAGCCCGGCCGCTGAGGAGAACCCGTAAAGCGAGAACGGCGCGGGCGCGCCGTTGCTCGCTTTGCTGCATCAAGAAAAGCTGGTGTCGTCGCCGCCGAAGTCGCCGCCGCCGTCGGAGAAGTCGTCCCCGTAGCCGGAGTCCGCGGAGGAGTCGTAGCCGCCCTGAGGCTGCTCGTCCTGCCCGGCGATGGAGTCATTGCCGCCGCCGCTTGCGTTGGGGTCGTCGTAGTAGTTGTTGATGACCTCCTCGCGTGGCGCGTCGCCATAGCCGCCGCCGAACCCACCGCCGCCAAACCCGCCTCCGCCGCCGTGCAGCAGCGATTCGACCCCCTCAAACGCCAGGGCACCGGCCGCGACCCCGGCCGCGGTGGTCGCGGCGGAGCGCAAAAAGCTCGGCTGTCCGCTCGGAGCCGCCCCATACTGCGGCGCCTGGTACTGGGGCGCGCCCTGCGGAGCATACTGCACCGGCTGGTACTGCTGGGGCGGAGGAGCCTGGGGCTGCGGATCGTGGTGGCCGAACAGGCTGCCGAGAAAGCTGGTGGGCTTGGATTGAGCCTGGTTCCCGCCTCCCTGCAACGACATCATTTGCCGCTTGGCCTGGTCCAGCGCGATGTTCTGCACCAGCACTGTTTGCGCCAGGATGTACACGGCATCGGGGTTGCGGCCAAGCCCGTCCCGCAGCAGCCGTTCGGCGGAGTCGTCTTTTTCCTGGAGCGGAGTGCTGTTTACCTTGCGGACCAGGTCTTGCAACATCCCTTCTTCTTGCGGCGTCATCGTTTCTCCCTCGGCCGGCATAGAAGCGCGGCCATTTCACTCCAGTTAGACGCACATGCGGGCCCGGAGTTGGCAAAAATCGAGCTCAGGCCACCGCGTAGGCGCGCACTTGATCCCGGCGCACGGTCAGCCGGTCCACCAGATCGGTGCGCACCGCGAAGCCTCGGCCCGGCGCGTCCGGCACCGCGATCTCACCGAGCGGGGAAACCTCGACCGCGGGCTCGATGATGTCCTCGGCCCAGTAGCGTTTGGACGCCGCCCCGTCGCAGGGCAGCGAAAAATTGGGCAGCGAGGCAAGCGCGATGTTGTGCGAGCGGCCGATGCCGGTTTCGAGCATCCCCCCGCACCAGACCGGCACCGCGCGCTCCATCGCAGCGTTGTGGATCCCGATCGCCTCGGAAAAGCCGCCGACTCGGCCTACCTTGATGTTGATGATCCGGCAGGAGCCCATTTCAATGGCCGCCAGCGCGTCACGGCGATTGCGGATGGACTCGTCCAGACACACCGGCGTTTCAATCTGCTTTTGCAGCATGGAGTGGTAGTAGAAGTCGTCGCTCCATAGCGGCTGCTCCAGCATCATCAGGTCGAACGCGTCGAAGGACGCCAGATGATCCATGTCTTTGAGCCGGTAGGAGGCATTCGCGTCGGCGGAAAGCCGGACCGCGGGCCAGCGCTTCCGAATCGCCTCGAAAACCCCGGTGTCCCAGCCCGGTTGGCACTTCACCTTAATGCGCTGGTAGCCCGCGTCGAGCGCCGCTTCGGCCCGCTCCAGCAGAGCCTCCACGGAAGGCTGGATGCCGAGCGAAACGCCGCACGGAATCACCGCTCGCGAGCCGCCCAGCAGCGAGGCCAGGCTGACGCCCTCCGCTTGCGCCTGCAGGTCCCAGATTGCGTTTTCCAAGGCCGCCTTGGCCATGCGATTGCCCCGAACCCGGCGAAACATCGCGTGGCACTTGCCCCCGTGCTCGGGCTCGGCTTCAAGCAGCGCGGGCCCCAGCTCTTCCCGGATCATGTGCCAGGCGGTGTCGACGGTTTCCTCGCTGTACCAGGGGTGCTCGCCGGCCACGCACTCGCCCCACCCGCGCAGCCCGTCGCCCAGCACCTCGACCAGCAGCACCCGGCGGCGGTCCGTGATGCCGAAACTGGTCTCAAACGGGGCCACAAGCCGCATGTTGAGTTCCCGTAGGACGATCGAGTCGATTTTCATTGCGGATCAGCTCTCCTGGAGGTCGTCGTCCTGAGTCTACCGGCAAATCCGGTTTCCAAAGCGGCCATTTCAATCCCGGGCTTTGGAGGATGGGAAGGATGGGATAGAAGATACTCGCCTCCGCCATTCGGACCGGGGCGAAACCCGGTTGCCGCCCAGCCTTCGGCAAAGGCTTTGCGCAGGCGCGCTCGCAGAAGAGCTTGCGCCCGCTCTCCGCTGCCGGGGAGGGCAACCCGCAGCGCGGGCTCATGCACCGGCTCTCGGCCGTCCAAACGCCACTCCGCCAGGAGCCGGTCCGTAGGGAGCGCACCGCGGCGTCCGTAGAAGTTCGGCAGGTACTCGCGGGCGCCGGCACCGAGGCGCTCGAGGTTGAAGAACGCGTTTTTCGCGACCAGGGGGTCGAAGGTCCAGCGCATCAGGGTAATGCCGCGCCGCAGCGCGTCTTCGCGCTGCCATTGTTTCAGCGCAAAGCCCAGCCCGCGGTCGCGGTGGGCGGGCGCAACGGCCAGCATGTGCGAGTGCAGGTACGGCCGCGGCGGGAGGCCGACCTCGTGCGCGGGAATCGCCATGGCAAACCCGGCCAGGGTTCCCTGCTGGTCCCACGCGCAGGCCACGTGACCGCCCAAGGTTTGGGCCAGCACGAACAGGTTGCGCGGAACTACCTCGATGTCGGCGTAGCCCCAGGTTTGCTGCTGGAGCGCAATGCACGCGTCGAGTTCCTCAAAGCTCGCGGCCTCCCGCAGCGTAAACGCGCGGCCGCAGGGGCTGCGATAGTGCGTCATCAACCGGCGCGCTCCCGCCGCTTGGCCTCGGTCCACAGCGCTTCCAGCCGGTCGAGCGAGCACCGTTCCAGCGGTGGGCCTTCGGATTGTTCCATCGACTCGAACCGCGACCGGAACTTCGCGTTGCTGTCGCGCAGGGCGGTCTCCGCGTCCACTCCGAGGCGGCGCGCGAGGTTGACGGTCACGAAGAGCAGATCGCCAATCTCCAGGCCGATCTCGGGCGTGGGTTTTTGACCCGCAGGCGCCACCTCCGCCTCAACCTCGGCGACTTCCTCTCGAATCTTGTCGAATAGGCCGGCAAGTTCGGGCCAGTCGAACCCACACTTGGCGGCCGCGGAGCCTAGCTTGTGCGCTTCCAGCAGGGCCGGCTGGGAGCGAAGGACGCCGCTGAGGCGCGACTCTCTCCCTTGATCCAACGCTTTAGCTTGATTCTCCACCTTTTTGATTCGAAACCAGTTCGCCAGCACCTGTTCCGCGCCGATTTCCGCTCCAACCGTGTCGAGCTCGGCTTGGTTGCCCGCTGCGGCGGAGCGCTCCGCTCCGAACACATGCGGATGGCGGCGTATGAGCTTGCGGTTGAGGCCCGCGACCACGTCGGCAATTGAAAAATCGCCCGCTTCCCGCGCCATCTGCGCGTAAAAGAGTACCTGAAGCAGCAGGTCGCCCAGCTCCTCGCACAGGTCTCGAGGGTGGTTGCGCTCGATCGCGTCCAGCACCTCATAGGTCTCCTCGATCGTGTAGGGGCGGATGCTTTCCGGGGTTTGCTCGCGGTCCCACGGGCAGCCGTCCGGACCGCGCAGACGCTCCATGATCGCGACCGCTTCGGAGAAGAGCGGCCCCGGGTCGTCGGGTCGTGTCGCCATAGCTCCACTGTAAAGGATGCCCTACACTCGGGGAAGACGTGACCCCGCTCACCCTAGGTTCGGCAGCCGTCGCGGTCGTTGCGGGCCTGCTGCTCGGCAGTTTTCTGAACGTGTGCATCGTGCGGCTGCCGCGGCATGAGTCGATCGTGTGGCCAGGCTCGCGTTGCCCGCGCTGCGGCGCGCCGATTCGCCCGTTCGACAACATTCCTCTTTTGAGCTACCTGCTGCTGCGGGGCCGGTGCCGGGCTTGCCGCGGGCGCATTTCGCTGCGCTATCCGCTTGTGGAAGCGGGGCTGGCGGGGCTTTTTCTACTTTGCGCGGAGCGATTTTCCGGGATCTCGCAGATGTTTGAAGCTTGCGGGTTGTGCTTTCTGCTGCTGGGGCTGCTTGTGATGGACGCGGAAACCCTGCTGCTGCCGAACGCGTTTACCGTGTTCGGC
>CAXTRW010000041.1:0-7725 GCA_964246765.1 uncultured Acidobacteriaceae bacterium
ATCCTGAATCCCCAGCACCGCGCCCGTGGCCATCGCCTCCAGGCATCCTTCCAGCAGCAGCTTCTCCATGAACGGGTCGCCGACCTGAACGTTTGGTCTTTTTTGTTCAGACCCGGAGGTAAACTCCTCACTCGCCATCGTCGCGCCGTGGATCCCGTCGCGCCCCGTCTTAGCCCCGACATAGATCACGGGATTGCCCACGCCGGTCGCCTAGGCGTAAAAAATCTTATAGCGCCCGACGAGGCCAAGCGCAAACGCATTCACCAGCGGATTCCCGGAGTAGCAGGCCTCAAACTTGGTCTCGCCGCCCAGGTTCGGCACCCCAAAGCAGTTGCCGTAGTGCGAAATCCCCGCCACCACTCCCTCGACCACGGCATGGTTCTTCCGCACTGTTTCGGGGTCGCCGCCTTCTAAAGGCCCAAACCGCAGCGAATTCATCACCGCCAGAGGCCGCGCGTTCATCGTGAAAATATCGCGCAAGATCCCGCCCACGCCGGTCGCCGCGCCCTGAAACGGCTCGATATACGAAGGGTGATTGTGCGACTCGATCTTGAACGCGCAAGCCCACCCGTCGCCCACGTCGATAATCCCGGCGTTCTCGCCCGGCCCCTGCACCACGCGCTCGCTCTCGGTCGGCAGGCGCCGCAGGTGCACCCGCGAGCTCTTATACGAGCAGTGCTCCGACCACATGACCGAGTAAATCCCCAGCTCCGTCAGCGATGGCACACGCCCCAGCGCCGCTCCAATCCGCGCGTATTCGTCCGGCGTGATGGAATGCTGCTTCAGCAGCGCCGGGGTGACCGCGCAAGGCGCAGGCGTGTTTGTCTGTGGGGGGGGCGAAGCACGGAGGGCGTCGAGCGGTGGGGTATCAGGCATGGCGCTGCGCCCATTGTCGCATGTTGCTGCGGCGTGAACAGGGGTTGCGCCCGGCCCAGGGAACCGCGCCCTAGCCCACCGCCGGGGCAGGCAGGCCCGCGGAACCGGCGTCCAGCCTTTCCTGCGCGCCCGCGCCCTGCGACCGGGCGCGCAGCGCCTCCATCTGCCGCCAATAGTTGTCCAGCGCCAACCGGCCCGCGTCGCGCAGCGCGGCGGTGGTCAGGGTGCGCTTGTGGTGGATGATTTTCTCGATCTCGATCAGCCCCGCTTCCTCCAGCCGCCCCAGCTGCACCGAAAGATTGCCCCGGCTCAACCCCGTCGCTCGCTCCAGAAAAAGAAAATCCGCGCGCTCGCAGACAGCTAATACGGTCAGAATCGCCAGCCGCGCCGGTTCGTGGACCAGGCGGTCGATCTCAGCCATGGGTTCGGGCGTTGCCGGCTGCGGGTTACTCACGGGCCGACTCAGCTATCTTGAAACGGGGCGGCCCCAGCAGATATCCGAGCAGCCAGTGGTCGTAGAGGCCCAGCAGCAGCATGCTCCAAAGCCAGATCCATATCTCAAGAACCCATCGCTGAGACCCCGGACAGATCACCGCGTACACGGTAGAGCCGAGCGCAGCCGACGTAGCCGCGGCGTAGAGCGTTCTTCGGAGCCGGGTCGCGGCGCTTCGGGGAGCGGCCAGAAAGCACTTTGGGAGCAGAAGAACGACACTGATTTCAGCAATGTTGAGATACATCAGCTTGGCCCGAAAAAAGATGAACAGGGCTGCAAAGAGTCCAAAACATAGCCACATCGCGAGCCCGGTGCCCGGCACTCTTTCCGCCCGCACACGTGTTACGCCTACAAAGCCGTACCGCTCCTTGTACCAGCGAGTCATAAAGACAGCCCATGCCCACCCGAGCACAAATACCCCGCTGAACGTGGCCAAAACAGCTCGCCACGGCGCGTGACCGTGCGGGAAAAGATGGAACAAGAGCAGCAACCCCGAAAAGAGCGCGGCGCCCCTCAATCCCTGCAGATCGTTGAAGTTCTGCGTCACATAGCGCAGCTCTCCTTCGCGGCGATTCAGGCTAGCGATAGGTGCTGGTTCCGGCAGGGCATCCAGCAGCATCCAGACCTCCTCTTACCTTTGTGTAGACCAGTTTATTCCATAAACCAAGGCGCGTTGGAATTATTTTTCATGGGCTTCTGCTCGCAATTGCAGCTGTGCCACGAGCGCCCGCACGTGTCCCGGCCCTGTCCGGCAGCAGCCGCCGACGATGCTCGCCCCCGCCGCGAACCACTTCCGCGCCAGCGCCGCAAACCCTGCCGCATCCGCCGTTCCCGTCCAGCAGCGCGCCTCGGCGTCCCACCCCTCGCCCGAGTTCGGGTACGCAACCAGCGGCTTCCCCGTCCCGGCCCGCAACTCGCCCAGCAGCGGGCGAACCAGCGCGGGCGCGACGCAGTTGACCCCCACGGCCCACACCTGCCGCGCGCTGTTCAGCAAGGCCGCGCAATCCCGAACCGGCTCGCCGTGCGCGGTGTGCGCGCCGTCCCGGCAGGTAAAGGACACCCAAGCGCCCAGCTCCGGCCAGCCCGCGAGCGCCTCCACGATCGCCCGCGCCTCCCCCAGCGACGGCACGGTCTCAAACGCCAGCAGGTCCGCGTCCGTGCCCACAAGCGCCCCGATCCGCCCGGCATGGAAGCGAACCAGCGCCCGATGCTCCTCGGACGGATTCGCAAAGCCGTATTCGCCAGTAAACTCCGCTCCGTTCGCAAGCGCCGCCCCATACGGCCCGAGCGAAGCCGCAATCAGCACCGCCGGCCGCCCAGCCTCCTGCCGAGCCTGCACGGCGAGGGAAACAGCCCGGCGCAGCGCGTCCGCAGCTGCTGCTTCCGGATCGGGAAACCCAACCGCCCGAAATCCCATGGCCGAGGCTTGGTAACTCCCGGTGAGCAAAACATCTGCCTCTGCATCCAGATAAGCCCGATGCACCGCGACCACCTGTTCCGGCGCTTCCAGCAAAGCCCGCGCCGACCACAACGGCCCAGCGGTCGAGACCCCGCGCGCTTCCAGCTCCGTGGCGAAGCCGCCATCGAGCACACGCGCCCGGCCGAGGTCGAGTTGTTCGAGATTTCGCATACGCTCCTGCCGCGCTCCATTCTAAAAGCCGGGGGCAACACCCCGCCCCGCGCCCGTGTCCTACTCACCGAACGGGGAAAGCGATGATCAAGGTGCGAGAAGGGCAGTGCGGCCTGTGCCAGCACTTCGGGCGGGGGGAAGGCGAGCCGACCAGCCCGCAGGTGCTTGAAATCCTCTCCACCCGCTACGCGTCTGAAGACTTCGTGGCCCCCTGCGGCTACGACCAGTTCAGCCCGCTCCATCTCCGCGTCACCCCCCTGAGCGGCTGCGACGAGTTCGAGCAGGCCCACTAGGCTAGCGGCGCCGCTCCCAGCGCTCCTCGTGTCGGTCGTCCCGGTCCAGCACATCCCGCACCGCGTCGGTTTCCGGGTCGCGCTCGAAAATCAGCCGCGTGGTCGACCCGCTTGGGAAAAAGAACGTGTTCGCGTTCTCCGGCAGCAGCTCCACGACCTCGCCGATGCGGTTGCGCTGGAACAGTTCGTCGCCCGCGCGGAACACCGTGATCTGCGTCACGCCCCCGTCCTCGTACTCGCCCACGTAGGCCTCGTACACGGCCGGGTTCACCTTGGCCGGAACGGGGTGCTTCGGCACCAGCACCTTTTCGGCCGCCGGCCCGAGCGTTGCGTCCGACGAGAGCGAGTGCGACAGCAGCCAGTGGGGCAGCTCGGTGTTCGCGTAGGCCTTTTCCCACACGTTGTGCTTTACGCCTGCGTATTCTGAGTACCGCACATTGCCCCGCGCCGCCTCGAGCGCGTCATACATCAGCTCGCTCTGCCGCGGGCTCACGACCGGGTCGTCCGCGCCATGGAACATCCACACCGGCATCCGGCGCAGCACCCGCGCATACTCCTCCGGCAAAGTGGTCTGCTCGCTCCAGCGGGAAGGCTGGTACGACCAAAAAACCCCGCCGCAGACCGGCGCGATCGCGGCAAACACCCGCGGATTGTCGCGCGCGATCTCCCAGGTTCCGTAGCCGCCCAGCGAAAGACCGGTCACGTACGTACGGTTGGGGTCGCCGTTGAACTCCCGCTCCTCGGCCCGCAGCGCCGCCATGGCGGTTTCCATCATGTCCGGGTCGGTCCAGTGATGGTGCGAGAAGGGAACCTGCGGCATCACCACCACAAACGGCCACCGCTCCGGATGCACCCGAATAGCCGCCGGCAGTCCAATCTGCGTTTCGTCGAGACCCTCGGACCCACGCTCGCCCGAGCCGTGCAGAAACAGGATCACAGGCCACTTCTGCGACTTGGACCAGTTCTCCGGCAGGTACACCACGTACCGTCGCTGAAGGCCGCGGACGGTGATAGTGCGGTCCAGAAAACCCGTATCCTGCGGGCGCCTGGCCGCCCTGAGCGCCGGGGCAAACACCCAAGCCAAGGCGGCGAGAACAACCCACGAGAGTGCAACGCGCGGCATCTTGCGAGCATAGCGCAGAGTGCGCCGGAGTCTCCGATCGCGCAGGCGCTCTGCTTCCTAGGGCTTGACCTGAAGAGACGCAATCGCGGCATCGAGAACACTGTCCCGGCCCGCGATGTAATCCGCGCGGGTGAGATGAACAGCGACATCGGGCCGCACCCCGACGCCGACGAACTCGCGCCCGTCCGCAAAGCTGTCGTGCTTGGTGCAGATGCGGGCGGCGCCGCCCCCGGGCAGCTTGAAGGTAAGCGGCTGGCCGGTGCTCCCGCCGGTCGGCTCCCCGATGATCTTGCCGCGATGCGCTTGGCTGAACGCGACAGCCATGTCCTCCCCCGCCGAGTAGGTGCGCGGGCTGGTGAGCAGGACTACTGGACCGTCAAAGCGCCGCGCCGGATCGGGCGCAAGCATGTCGACCGGGAAGCGCACCGGCGTTTCGGCCTTGCCCCAGGCGCGATAGGAGGCGATCCAGCGCGTGGACCTGCTCAGCTCCGTGGGCGTGGGTTTGCGGACAAGCGTGGCGAGAATGGCGTAGCCGACCGAATCGCTGCCGCCGCCGTTTTCCCGCACGTCGAGAATGAGCGCTTTCGCCTGGATGATCTCAGGCCAGTGCTTGTTCCACTCCTTCGCGGCGGTGCGGTCATCGAAGCCGTTGAGCGCAACGTACGCCACGTTGCCGGGAAGCATATCCATCTCGAACAACGCTTTGTGCGCCGGAGCCGCCGTCTTCACCTCAAAGGAGTGCGTCGTTTTCTCCCCCGAAGGGGTCTGCGCGACGAGCGTGAACATAGTGCCGAGCGGCGCGAGAAACGGCACATACTCGTAGGTGCGCGTATCGCGGTCCTGCTCCGTCGACGCGCTGACGTAGGGCTCCACGTTGCGCCGGACCCACGCAATCGCAGGCTTGCCGTTGATGGCCAGGATTTCGTCGCCGGGTTTCAAACCCTGGAGATCGGCGCCGGACTCGCGGGAACCGATGACGAGCAGGCGCCCATCGACCAGCCTGGTCCGAAGCGGCAGGCGACTGACTTTATTCTCAAGCTGCTCCGGAGAATACACATTGCTGTGGCCGTCTTGAAGCAGGGCGTAAAAGCGCTGAAGCACACGGTAATACTCGGCCGTCGAGCGGGTCGCGAGCACCTGCGGGATGAAATCGCGGTACGTCTGATTCCAATCGAGCTGGTGAACGTGCCAGAAGTTCGCAAACCCGTACCGCGCCTGCGCCCAAAGCTCCGAAAGGCCCGCCAGCTTGTCGGCGTCCGAGAGATTCGGCGTGTTCGGAGCCGCAAAGGCGGCATCGCCCCAGCGCGCGTCCTGCTCGACGCTGAAGACGCGCATCCGCTCCAACAGCGGCTGCCAGCGCGGGTCGGCGTGCAGCGAGGCGAGATCCGAGTCCGTCTCAGTGTCCTTGCGGTCGGTGTAGCCGTCCTCAACCGCCTGCCCGAGCGTGTCGAGCGCCGTCGCGTGTTCCCCGGATAGGGCCTGCGAGCAGGCCAGGTTGTACTCCACGCCTGCCCGGTCCAGCTCCTGCACCAGCGGAAGAGCGCGCTGCTGCAGGTTGGCGCTCTCCCGGTAGTTCTTCGCCTGGTAAGCCGCTTGGGCTTGCTTCAGCAGGCTTTCCGCTTGCGCATCGGCGTCCTGAGCAACTGCTGGAGCGGCGGACAGGCAGCAAAGGAGGCAGAGAGCGGCGGCGCGCGGCATGGGCCCACTGTACTGGAAGCAAGCGTGAGAAAAAAGATGTTAGAACAGGTGAGAGCCGAGCCGGATCTTGAATCCATGTGGCTCGGGAGGAAACCCGTATGCCTCGTCACTTCAGGGAAGTGGAATTGAAGGCCGTTGCCGCCGGGCCGTCTGCGGTCGCGGCGCTCGCGGTGGGCGCGCTTGCAGTGGGCGCCTGCGCCGTCGGGGCGCTTGCTGTCGGAGCCCTGGCGATCGGTAGGCTTTCCGTGCTCGAAGGCGAAATCCGCAAGCTCCGCATCCGGGAGCTTCAGGTCGGCGAGCTCACCTTGGACACACTGCGGGTTCGGGAAGAAACCTAGCCAGACAGCTCTTCCTGCAAGCCCGTAAGCGTGCGGTTCAGGTCCTTGTCCGCGCGCCTTTGCTCCTCGATCTTGGCAATCGAGTGCATCACCGTGGTGTGGTGCTTGTTGCCGAACTGGCGTCCGATTTCGGGCAGCGACGCCTCCGTCATCTGCTTGGTCAGGTACATCGCGATCTGCCGCGGCACCACCACATTGCGCGAGTTGTTTTTCGCCTTCAGCTCCGTGACGCGCATGGCAAAATGCTCGGCCACCGCGCGCTGGATCGCCTCGATCGTGATCTTGCGCACCTGCGTATCGATGAACTGCCGCAGGCACAGCTGCGCGGTCGTCAGGCTCATCTCCACCCCGTGCAGCTTGCACCAGGCAAACAGCCGGGTCAGCGCCCCTTCGAGCTCCCGCACATTGGTCCGCACATTGGAGGCCACGAACAGCGCCACGTCGGTCGGCAGCGGCCGGTCCTCGTTTTCCGCCTTTTTCTGCAGGATCGCCACCTTGGTTTCGAGATCGGGTGGCTGGATATCGGCGATCAGACCCCACTCGAACCGCGAGCGCAAACGGTCCTCAATCTCCGGCAGCTCCTTGGGCGGCCGGTCGCTGGCGATCGCGATCTGCTTGCCGCTCTCGTGCAGCGCGTTGAAGGTGTGAAAGAACTCCTCCTGGGTCCGCTCCTTCTGCGCCAGGAACTGAATGTCGTCGATCAGCAGCAGGTCGACCGAGCGGTACTTGTCCCGGAAGCTCGTCATTTTGTCGTAGCGCAGCGAGTTGATCATCTCGTTGGTGAACTTTTCGCTCGACACATACGAGATCGCCGCTTCCGGCTGGCGGCGCTTCAGCTCGTGCCCGATGGCCTGCATCAGGTGAGTTTTGCCCATGCCAACCCCACCGTACAAAAACAGCGGGTTGTAGGCCTTGGCGGGCGACTCCGCAACGGCGGCGGCCGCGGCGCGCGCAAACTGGTTGCCGGCGCCCGCCACGAACGCGTCAAAGGTGTAGCGCGGGTTCAGTTGCGCGGCTGTGTTCCAGTCGAACCGGGACTGCTGCGGAGCTCCCACCGGGGGCGCTGCCGAGGCTTGCAGCGCGACGGTTCCCGGCGTGGGCATCCCTGCTTCGGGGGTCGGAGCCCGAAAGGCGCCGGCGGACTTCGCGTAGCCGCGGCCCTCGTGGGACGAAGCCGGAGGAAACCGGCCGTGTTGATTCTCGTTCCCCGCGGGCGCGACTTCCGGTTCCGGCGGCACGAAGTCGACCCGCTCATACGGCACGCCCCGCGCAAC
>CAXTRW010000041.1:7735-17972 GCA_964246765.1 uncultured Acidobacteriaceae bacterium
GATGGCCTCCGCGATCAGGGCGGCATACCGGTCGCCGATGCCCTGGAACCTGGCCGAGGGCACCCGCACCACCAGCACATTGCCGTCGGAGTGGCTGAACAGGGTGGGCTTGAACCAGGTCTCGTAGGCCTGCCTGTTTACTTTTTTCTGGAGCGCGCCCAGGATGCGAACCCAGGGGTTCAAGGGAGCGGCGGGTGCGGCGGGATAAAAGCTCATTCCAGAAAGTCCTTACCGGCAGATCGAACCCTGCCCTTACCCATTCCCACCCAATCCACCAATGCCGCGCGCAGGGCCACGCTCCCTTGCCGGAGGAGGTCCGTCGAGTGCGCGGCGACTTGTGGAACGAAGAGGAATGGCGCCGGGCGCAGCGTGGAAATCTCAAGCCTGCGGCAGCCACGGATCGTTCAAGGTGAGGCCCAGACTAGCACAATTCCTCGGCGGTTTTCGGCCTTGTTTTCGCGCCGGTTTTGTGCTTCTCCCCAGGTTGCACAAGCCGTGGTGAAACCCGGAAGGAGCGGCGAAAACCGCGGCGCCGCGCCCGGCAAGTCCGCTTGGCAATCGATGACCGGAGGCGTATCATCTGCGGTGACTACCGACCGGGCAGGCAGAGCTGCGCTATACTCAGAATTCGTCCTAGGGGTTCGCTGTTGCCCTGTGGTCGGAGTTTCCGCACGAGGAGTTCGAAGCAGATGCCCAAGCGTACCTTTCAGCCCAACCGCCGTCACCGGTCCAAGACACACGGCTTTCGCACCCGCATGAAGACCAAGAGCGGCGCCGCTGTTCTGAACCGCCGCCGCGCCAAGGGCCGCCACAAAATCGCCGTTTCCGCCGGCTTCCGCGACTAGGCCAGCCGCCGCTCAAGGGCGTCATGAACACCACCTTTCGCACGGTTAGGCTTCGCAGGCACGCCGATTACGGACTGGTCTACGGGGCCAGTCGCAAGCACCGCAGCGCAACTTTGAGCTTCTTTTACCGCAATGCCGGCGAGAATCCCGCGCGCTTTGGCATCACCACGCCCCGCGCGCTGGGGCCCTCCGTGCTGCGCAATCGCATCAAGCGCCGCCTGAGGATGGCCGCGCGCGCGGCGCTTCCTTTGCTGCCGCCGGGTACCGACGTAGTGCTGCACCCAAGGCCGGAGGTGGCCACCATGGCCTTTCCAGCGCTGGAGCAGGAGATCGCGACCGTATTCGCGACCGTCGCTCGCCGGCTAAGCGCAAATGCGGACAACACCCCTCTGCCGCGTCGGCCGAGAGCCCAAAATCCGCAGCGCAAGCCGCGCCCGTGAGCACCGACCGGGTCGACGCCGCCTTCAGGCTTTACAAGCGCCTGCTGTCCCCCTTGCTGCACGCCTTATCGCTGAGCCCCGGAGGCTGCGCTTTCCAGCCCACCTGCTCTGAATACGCGGCGCTGGCCGTTGCCCAGCACGGCCCGGTGCGCGGCGGCGCCATGGCCGTGGTGCGGGTGCTTCGCTGCAATCCGTTTACGCGCGGCGGTTGGGACCCGGTTCCTCCGGCTCGCAAACCCATTTAGAACGCCGCGCAGGTACGATAGAGAAAGCGGGTTTCTCGCCCGAACTCAACCTGAGGATCGAACCACCTTGGCAGAAATCCGAAATCCCAACCAGCAGGGCGCAAGCGGCCCGGGCGGCTCGCCCGGCGGCTCGTCCTCGCTCCTGATGTATTTTTCGCTGTTTATTCTTGTGTTCCTGGCGCTTCAGTACTTCCGCAAGCCCCAGCAGCCAGCGTCGCAGCCGAAACAGACGCACTCTGCCCCGGCTGCGGTCTTGCCTCAGGCGGCGGGGCCCCCGCCCCTGCCCGCACCCGGCGCCCCCTCGGTCGCAGCGGCGGCCGTGACCCCCATCACCGTCGAGAACTCACTGTATCGCATCACGTTTTCCAATCGCGGCGGCGAGGCGACCTCCTGGGTTCTGAAGCGTTACAAGGACGAGAGCGGCCACCCTCTGGACCTGGTGAACCACCGAGCCGCGCCCAAGTTCGGCCTGCCGCTTTCGCTCTACACCTACGACCCGGCGCTCACGCAGCAGCTTGCGAATGCGCTGTTTGTGCCGTCCACCACCGCCCCAACCCTGAACGCCCCCGGTACGCTCACCTACACGTACTCATCCGGCGGCCTTGAGGTCAAAAAGATCTTCAGCTTCGACTCGACCTATGTGCTTCACGCGCAGGTCTCGGTCACCCGCAACGGCGCGCCCGTGGCGGCGGCGCTTGCGTGGCCTTCGGGCTTCGGCGACCAAGTCACGCTGCCCGAATACGCCAGCAGCTTTTTCGACGCGAGCGAAGACGGCAAAGCCGACCAGGTGGACCTGAAAAAGGTCTCCGGCGGCAACACCCTGCGCGGCGCCTACGACTGGGCCGGGGTTTCCGACCAATACTTCGCCGCGGTCTTTCTGCCCAACCATCCGGAGGGCGCCGGCGTTGTGACGCTGCATAACTCCATCGCCATCCCGCGCGACGTAAAAAAGCCGGACGGCCCAACCACGCCCGCTCCGGTGCTGGGCGCGGCGCTCTCGGATGCCAGCGGCACGATCGATGCGCGCCTGTTCGCCGGCCCTAAAGACCGCACAGTTTTATCCGCGGTAAAGGGCGTCCGCGGCGGCCCTTCGCTCGACAAGATTGTGAGCTTTGGTTGGTGGTCCATCCTGGCCGACCCCATGTTCCTGCTGATGCGCTGGCTCCACAATCACGTTGTCGCCAACTGGGGCTGGTCCATCCTGATCCTCACCGTGCTGCTTTCGCTGCTCACGCTGCCGTCGCGCATTTACATGATGCGCACCAGCCTGAAAACCCAGCGCATCCAGCCCCAGATGGACGCGATCAAGCAGCGCTACTCCAAGTACAAAGCCACCGACCCCAAGCGCCAGGAGATGAACGCCGAAATCTTCAAGCTCCAGAAGGCAAACGGCGTCAATATGTTCGGCTCCTGCCTGCCGATGCTCATCCAGTGGCCGCTCTTGTTCGCGTTCTATCGCATGTTGGCCAACGTCATCGAGCTGCGCCAGGCGCATTGGCTTTGGATCCCCGACCTCAGCGCGCCCGACCCCATCCACCTGCTCCCCATCTTTTTTGTCGTTTCCATGTTCCTGGTGCAGTACTTGACGCCCTCGCCCGGCGTCGACCCGCAGCAGCAGAAGATGATGGCCTTCACTATGCCCGCCGTCTTCGGCTTTATGACCTGGTCGATCGGCGCGGGGCTCGCGCTGTATTGGGCCGCGTCGAACCTGTTCGGCATCGGAACGCAAATGGCCATGAACCGCACCGCGATGGGGCGCGAAATGCGCGAAATTGCCCTGCGAAGGGCGGCGAAGAAGAGCGGGAAAACAATTAACGCAAGAATCGTAAAGGCAGGAAAGGCTTAAAACCGCCTGCGCGGCTGGCGGTCCCTTCGGGACGTGTTCTCGTTTTTGCAACCCCGGCAGTTGCGGGCCTCCCGTCGGTCGGCGTCAGCAATGTTGACTGTGACCAGCGGGAGCGCCACGAAGTTCGGGGTGCAAGCATCAGAAAAAACCCGCCACGATGTGGCCGCCAGCCGCGCAGTCGGTTTTAGGCCTCTGTAAACTAAAAGCCGTGCCGATCCCCGACCTCCAAGCCGCCGCCGAAACCATTGTCGAGTTTCTCAAGCTCCTCACCGGCAAGGGCCGCCTGCGCCTGCGCTACCGCATTACCGCCGGCCCCGGCGCGGCTGACCCAGACGGCTTTGAAGACCGCGAGCTCTATATCGAGTTGTCCGGACCCGATGCTCCGCTGCTGGTCGAGCGCAACGGCGAGTTGCTCCGCGCCCTGGAGCACATCGCCGCGAAGCTCGTTCAGCTGGAACCGGAAGAGCACGACAAAGTCTCCTTCGACGCCGAAAACTTCAAGGCCCTGCGCGCCCGCGATCTTCGCATGCGAGCCGATTTCGCCGCCCAAACGGCGATCGGCACCGGCCAACCCTTCCCGTTTCCGCCAAGCAACTCCCGCGAGCGCCGCCTCCTGCATCTCGCCCTGCGCGACACCCCGGGGGTTGAAACCCATTCCCTCGGCGAAGGCCGCGACCGAGTGCTGGTCGTCTTCCCCGCAGGATATGACCCCGCCACCTACACCCCTCCGCCCACGCCGGTCACCCGGGAACCCCGCCGCGACGACCGTGAACGCCGAGGCACGCGGGACCGCCAGGGCTATTCCTCCTCCTGAGTACGAAACCACTCTGCGATTGGACTGAACCGTGGGTCTATCCTGAGCGAAAGCTCAGGACCCGCTTGTCCCCCAGTAACCACAAAGCAAAATGTGCAGCTCACCTCAACCGCAGGACACCATCGTCGCCATCGCCACCCCACCCGGCCGAGGCGGCATCGGCATCGTCCGCCTCAGTGGCCCGGATGCGCTGGCGCTCACCCTGCGCTTGCTTGACACGCGGCAGCTAGCCCAAAATCACGCCCGCTTTTGCCACCTCATCGACCCCAATACGCAGGAGAAGCTCGACGAAGCCATCGTCACCTACTACCAGGCTCCTCGCTCCTACACCGGCGAGGACGTGGTCGAGATCGCCGCCCACGGCGCGCCCGCGCTCCTCGACCACATCCTCCGCCTCCTCGTCGCCGCGGGTGCGCGCGTAGCCGAGCCGGGCGAGTTTACCGAGCGCGCTTTTCTGTCCGGACGCCTCGACCTCACCCAGGCCGAAGCGGTCCGCGACCTGATTGAGTCGCAAACCCTGCTCCAGGCCCAAACCGCCGCCAGCCAGCTCGGTGGGGCGCTTTCCCGCCGCGTCGGGCCGCTCAAGCAGCAGCTCGTCGCCCTCGTCGCCCAGATCGAGGCCGGCATTGATTTCGCCGAGGATGACACCCCCGTTCTCGATGTCGCGGAACTCGAATCCCGAATCGCGGAAATACACGCAGCGCTGGCCGAGCTCGAACAATCCTTCAACCGAGGCCGCATTCTGCGCGACGGCGTCACCCTGGCCATCGTGGGCCGCCCCAACGCCGGCAAGAGCTCGCTGTTCAACCGTCTCCTCGATCGCGACCGCTCCATCGTCACCGCCGAGCCCGGCACCACCCGCGACACCGTCCACGAGCGCCTCTCGATCGGCGGCATTCCGGTCGAGCTCATCGACACGGCGGGCCTCCGCGAAGCCGCAAACGAAGCCGAGCGCCTCGGCATCGCCCTTTCCCGCGAAGCCCTTGCCGACGCCGACCTACTGCTGCTGGTCCTGGACTCGACCGAACCGCTCAACCGTGAAGAGCAAGCGTTGATTCACGCCGCCGAAGGCCGCAAACTCCTCATCGCCCGCAACAAATCCGACCCGCCGGCCACCGCCGCGGGCGCAACGGATCTCGCCTCGGTGACCGACATTCCGGCTATCGCCACCTCCGCGCTCACCGGCGCAGGGATCCAAACTCTGCGCGGAGCCCTTCAAGCCATCCTGCTCGGAACGCATACCGGGGACTCAGCCACCCTCACAAACCTGCGCCAGCACACCGCGGTCGAGGCCGCGCGAGCCGCCTCGGAAGCCGCCCAAACAGCCACGAGCAACGGACTTCCTCACGAACTGCTTCTGCTCGATCTCTACACCGCCCTGCGCGAGCTCGACTCACTCACCGGAGCCACCACGCCCGATGACGTGCTGAACCGGATCTTTTCCACCTTTTGCATCGGGAAATAGAGTGGGGTCTGAGGGCGTCCGATGAAATATAGACAATCCTTTTAAGTGCTTGTTAACAGGACATTTCTTGTCTTATGCTGTTCAACGATAGCCAAAGCGTTTTGAGACTTCAGAAAACTCTGAGACGCCGCGCATAAAGAAAGGCGAAGTAGACTCAAAGTGGCCATCACAAACGCGGTAATCCGAACCTTCAAAACGTAAGTCGGGACGTGTTTCACCCGATGCTTATGCGGTTGTCCCCGCTGCGCCCACCCAAAAACAAGAGATTCAGGCTTCAAATCGGGTTCCGCGCGGGGCATTTTGTTTTCTGCTACGATGGCCGGTCGCGATGAAAGGTGAGGGGAAAGAATCATGGGTTCGTTCTTGAGCGTTGCTTCATGCGCCGTTGTGCTTTGCGCGGCGGCTTCGGCGTTTACGGGATTTTGCGCAGCCGGCGCGCCGCAGCGGCCACCGATTACCGGGATTGCCCATGTCGCGCTGGCGGCGCAGAGCCTGGAGGCGGATCGCGCCTTTTATACGCACACGCTGGGGTGGCAGGCGGTGTCTTCGCCCGAGTTTCCGAACGGAATGCGGTTGTATGGCGACCCGCGGCAGACGGTGGAGGTGCGGCCGGCGAACTCGGCGAGCGAGCCTGCGCTGCAGCATGTGGCGTTTGCGACGACCGATGCAGCGGCGCTGCGGCTGTATCTCAAGAGCAAGGGGGTTGAGGTGCCGGCGGCGCTGACTTCGCTGCGCGACGGGGAGCAGTTTTTCCGGGTGCACGACCCGGAGGGCAATGTGATCGAGTTTGTGCAGCGAGCACCGGGGTTGGGCTCTCAGCCGAAAGCGCCGGACAGCCTCTCGGGGCGCATTATCCATGCGGGCTTTATCGTGCACTCGGCGGCTGCGGAGGATAGGTTCTACAAGGATATTTTGGGCTTTCATCCTTACTGGTCGGGCGGCATGAAAGAGGGGACGGTGGATTGGGTTTCGATCCAAGTGCCGGATGGGACGGATTGGCTGGAATATATGTTGAACATTCCGCCGAACCCGAGCCATAAGCAGGTGGGGGTGCAGGACCATTTCTCTCTGGGTGTGGCGGATATGGACCCGGTGGCCGCGCAGCTGGAGCAGGCCGGGTGGGCGAGTTAGGCGGGGTGGTAAAAGCAGACGGGGCGGGACGGGAAGGTGCAGCTAAACCTGTACGACCCGGATGAGGTGCGAGTGGAGTTTATGGAGTTTACTCCGCGGCAGACGCCTTGCTGCAACCCGATTACGGGCAAGGCGCCGGGGATGGATAAGTAAGGGCAAATGCAGTGCCCAAATCGGCGCTTGTGCTGATGCCCACGCCGCCATCGAAAATCTCAAGCAGGGTGAAAGCATTCGCTTTCATGGTGCTCCGATGCTTACTTCGGCAACGCAAGCTCGCCGGTGATGGTGAGCTTGCTGGTGAGGCCTGAGCCTTGGGTGGGCTGGGCGTCGCCTACGGAAAAAGTGTACTCGCCGGCACGCATGGCTCGCCGGCCTTGGGCGTTGACGGTGGACAGCTGGCGTGGCGAGAACTGCCAGCGGAGGTGTTGTATGGCGCCGGGGGCCAGGTGGGCGCGGGTGAAGGCGGCCAACTGCTGTATCGGGGCGGGCTCGGATTGAGGTGGGGTGAGGTACAGCTCGGCTACGGCATCTCCGGCTGCGGCGCCCGCGTTGCGGACGTCTGCCTCGACTGTGACAGGTTCCCCGGCTTGGATAGATCGGCTCGAGAGCTTGAGGTTGGAGTAAGTGAAATTCGTGTAACTCAGGCCGTAACCGAAGGGATACAGAGGCTTGCCGGTGAAGTATCGGTAAGTGCGATTTTGCATGCTGTAATTGTCAAAGGCGGGAAGCTCGTCGACGCCGGTGTAGAAGGTTATGGGCAGCTTACCGCCGGGGTTGTTTCTGCCGCCGAGGGTTTCGGCGATGGCGGTGCCGCCGGATTCGCCGGGGTACCAGGCTTCGAGGACGGCGTTGGCGTGGGCGGCGGCCCAGTTCACCGCGAGAGCGCTGCCGTTTTCGAGGATTACCACGAGAGGCTTGCCGGTTGCGCCCAGGGTTTCGAGCAACTTTTCCTGCGGAGCGGGCAGGTCGATCGAGGTGCGGTCGCCGCCGGAGAAGCCTTCGACGTGGACGGGCATTTCTTCGCCTTCGAGTTCGGAGGTAAGACCCACGACGGCGATGGTGACGTCGGCCTGTTTGGCGGCTGCAACGGCTTGGTCGAGCTCGGCGTCGGGGGGGGCGAGCCAGCGGAGGGAGACGCCGCCGGCGGTGATGGGGCCGAGGTGGCGGTACTCAATGGTGACTTTGTGCGGGTTCGCGTCGGGGAAGTTGAGGTCGAGCTCGGGCGTGAGCGAGCCCCAGTCGTCGGTTCCGGGTGTGTGTTTACTCACGTCGACAGGGCGGCCGTCGAGGGTGACGGCGACCTGCTCGGTGTCGCGATCGGCATCGGCGCCCTGGTTATTGCAGCCGTCGTTGCAGCGATTAATTTTGAGGCCGAACTGGTATTTGCCCGGCTTGGGCGGCGTGATCGTACCGGTCCAGCGGACGCTGTAGCGCTTCTGGTCGAGGCCCGAAACCGGGCTCGCGTCAGTCCAGTCGAAGTCGATTTGCGGGTCGGTGCGGGTGGCGGCGGGTGAGCCAGTGAAGTTGTCCGCGGCATAGTACGTTCCCGTGAGGCCGGGTTTGCCGTCGGGGGTGTGAAAGAGCGTGCGCGGGGCGGGGAGCTCGACGCCCTCGACATAAGGCGAGCCCTGCGCATAGAGGACCTTGGCCTCGGGAAACTGGGCGGTGATGCCGTCGATCGGCAGGACCGGGCGCGAAGGAATGGCATTGTAATTGCCTTCCAGCGCGAGTAGCGAGGCGGCGTTTGGGCCTACCACGGCGATAGTTTTGACGCCAGGCTTGAGCGGGAGAGTGCCGTCATTTTTGAGCAGCACCATGGCTTCTTCGGCGGCCTTGAGGGCGAGCGAGCGGTGGGCGGCGGAGTCGCTCTCGGAGATGGGGATGCTGTTGTAAGGAACCCGGGAGAGCGGGTCGAACATACCCAGGCGGACGCGGGCGGTGAACAGCCGGTGGACGGCTGTGTCGATCGCGGACTCGGGGATAAGACCATCGTGGACGGCCTTGGGGAGGGCTTTGTAGGTGTCGCCGCAGTTGGTATCCGTACCGGCTAGGACCGCGGTGGCGGCGGCGTACTCGGCGTCGGGCGAGGTTTTATGGCCCTGGAAGAAGTTGTCGACCGCGCCGCAGTCGGACGTCACGAACCCTCCGAAATGCCAAGCTCCGCGCAGGGTTTGCTGCATCAGCGGAGGGCTGGCGCAGGCGGGTTGGCCGTCTACCGCGTTGTAAGCGCACATAATGGAGTCGGCCTTGGCGTCCACAATCGTCGCGCGAAAGGCGGGGAGATAGGTGGACTCAAGATCGTAGGGCGACGGGTCGATATCGGCTACATGGCGGGTGGACTCAGGGCCGGAGTGCACGGCGAAGTGCTTGGGGGTGGCGATGGTCTTGCGGTACGCCGGGTTTGTCCCTTGAAGGCCGCGAACGAACGCGGAGCCGAGCGTGGCGGTGAGATAGGGGTCTTCGCCGTAGGTTTCCTGGCCGCGGCCCCAGCGGGGGTCGCGGAAAATATTGATGTTAGGGGACCAGATGGTGAGGCCGAAGTAGCGGGCGTGGTTGTTTTCTGCGATCGCGCGGTTGTATTTGGCGCGAGCTTCGGTTGAGATGACGCCGGCCTCGTCGCCGATGAGCTGCGTGTCCCAGGTCGCGGCCATGCCGATGGCTTGCGGGAACACTGTCGCGTAGCCGGACCGAGCGATGCCGTGCAGGCCCTCAGACCACCAGTCGTAGGCCGGGATGCCGAGGCGCGGGATCGCCGGCGAGGCATTCATCATCTGGCTGACCTTTTCGTCCAGGGTCATGGCGTGGATGAGGGCGTCGACGCGCTGCTCGACCGGGAGGGATGGGTTGGAGAGGGCGGCGGGAGCTTGGGCGTGGGCGGCTGCCTTAATCAGAAATGCCGAAACGGTGATTGCGTATGTGTTCTTGTTCATCGACTCCCGCTCAGACGGATTGTTGAAGTGCTCGCGAGGTGACCATAAAGCGGAATACGTCTCGATCCAACATGGTATGCCGATTTTCGGATGGATGCCGGTTACCGAGCTCGGCAGAGCGCTTTCCTCGGCCTGCTCGTGACTACGTCGGGAGCTTTCGCTCGCATCCGTTTTGGTGGCTGGTCAGGAGGTTGTCACTGTGTGGGCGGGTACCGCTTCTGCTCGCCGGTGCGGCTGTTCCAGACCGCGATGGCGCCGTCCGGGGCGACGGTGGCGCGGAGCAGATAACCGGGGTCGGGACCCTGGGCTGTGCCTTGCGGGTTGGCGATTTGAGCTTTCGCGGTGTTGTGTTCGGGGCCGCCTTCGTTGGAGTAGTGGAGCTGCCATAGGGCGGGGTGGCTCGGGTCGTTGCGGAGGGTGTCGAGGACGGGGGTGGACCCGCCCTTGACCTGGCCGTTGTCCATGATGGCGACCCTCGGCGTGATGGCGTCGACCAGCGCGGGGCTGGAGCTCTGGTACCA
>CAXTRW010000042.1:0-17890 GCA_964246765.1 uncultured Acidobacteriaceae bacterium
TGACCGGCTCCATAATCGCTTCAACCAGCGCGGGGTTGAAGAAAAGCAGGATGGGCGCCTGCGGGTACATCACGTCGACGGTGCCGGTGTCGCCGTTGGAGGAGTTTTCCTTGCAGAAGTAGAGCGGCTTGCCCCCGTAGTCGGCGGTAACCCCGCAGGCGGCGAGCGACTGGCGGTAGGCGAGGTTGGCCAGGTAACTGTAGTCCGCGCCGCCGACCGCGGTCATGTCCGCGTCGAGCTGCTTGTCGTACTGGGTGCCGCGCGCATCAAGCGAGGTGTACTGCTGTTCGGCCTCATCGAGCATCGTGCCGATCGGCTCGCCGTCGCGCTGCCAGTAAGGGCGCAAGCGCTGGTTGAGGTACTCGATCATGAAGCCTTGGGTGTAGCTGACCAGGAGGTGCTGCGACACGGGCGCGCTGCCGACCGAGCCCAGATGCAGCACGGCATCGAGGTGCGCGGCGCCATCGTTGGGGGCTCTCGGCATATCCATGTCATCCGCGGCGGTCAGGGTTCCTTGGCTCGCGAACTCGGCGAAGGCTTTGCGTAGGTCGCCCTCGCCGATGGCGGCAGCGTCGGCGTGGGCGTTCTTGGGGACGGCGAGGTGGAAGTAGCCCCAGTCGATGCGGAGATTGTCGCCGTGCTTTTCGAGGACGCGCTGGTCGCGAGTGCCTACGTTCAATATTTGGAGCGCGCCGGTTTGGGAGCGGCCCCAGGTGACCGCGTCGTATTGCGTGTCAGTGGTCACCAGCGGGCTCACGTCGAGCATGGCGTCGACCGTGTGCTGCGCGCCGTCAAGCGAGTGAGCGGTCCAGGTCAGGTAGGTGACAGGCCGCGACAGCAGCGCCAAGTCCTGCGGGAAAGCGGGGGTAAAGAAGGAAAGCTGGACCTCAACGCCTGCGCCCTGGAAGGTGTAGAGGGTGTGGGTGGCTTCGACGCGCACCGCGGTCTGGTCCATGGCGGGAATTTGGCGCTGGCCGCCCATGATGCGAAAAGGTTTACCGTCGACGCGAACGATGCTGGTGAGCGGCTGCGGCGAGCCGGTCCAGTGGCGGGTGGGGCCGTCGGTCAGCTTGTCCGCGTCGGACCAGATGGAGAAGTACGGGTTGTGGGTGATGAGCGGAACCGAGGGCGGCCGGTGCTGGGTGGTTTGCTGGGCGAGGGCGGCGGTGGAGGCGAGGCAGGCGAGCGGGAGAGCGCGGGAAAGGAGGCGTTTCATAGCGCCCCCAATTGTACGTCCTCTATCGATGGCCCGAGCAATCGCCGCAGAGGCAGTGGCGGCGGAGGTAGTCCCAGGAATAGATACCGCTGGTGTGGCCGTCGTTCCAACTGAAGGAGATGGCGTAGCGGCCGACCTGTTGGGCGCTGTCGGGGCGGATGGCGGGCCGGTACATGGGCAGCAGTGCGGGCGGCTCGGGCGTGGGCTGGCCGGGTTCGCGGTGGGTTTGCTCGCGCTCGTCGTGGCAGGTGGCGCAGGGGCAGGCGTCGCGGAGCCAGCGAAAGCTCCAGCGGCTGCGATGGCCGTCGCGCCAGTCGATCTCCATGCCTGTGCCTTCGGTTTTGAGTACGCGGACCTTTACGGGCTCAGTGGCCTCGCGCGGAAGCGGCGCGTGGGCTTCGGCTTCGCGGCGAACCTGCTCCTCGGGGACGAGGCGGAATCCTTGGTGGCTCATGGTTTCAGTTTAAAGGCCGCCATTGCGGTAGAAGAAGTAGCCCGCCATGCCGAAGCCGAGCACGGTCACGAGCGTGCGCATCAGCCGCGCGTTGACCCGCTGCGCGCCGCGTCCGCCCGCGTAGCCGCCGACGGCGCCCGTGACCATCATGAGCAGGCAGTGCTGCCACAGAACCTGGCCCTCGGCGATAAACAGCAGGACGGCGACTCCGTTGGCGATGGTGGTTGTGACGACCTTGAGGGCGTTGATTTCGGTGATGTTTTCTACGCCGAACAGGGCGAGCAGGCTCATGACCAGGAAACCCGCGCCCGCGCCGAAGTAGCCGATGTAGAGCGTGACCAGGACCATCCCGGCGGTGAGCGGGATGAGGCTGGGGTGGTCCTCCGCCGGGGGCTTGCCGCGGGTGCGCTTCTGGAGCCAGCGCGAAATCGGCGTGGAAACCGCAAACAGGCTCGCGGCGGCGAGCAGAAGCCATGGGACCAGGCGCAGGAACGTCCCCTGGCCGGTGTGCAGCAGAATCAACCCGCCGCCCACGCCGCCGAGCGCCGCGGCGAGGCCGAGCGGGAGCAGCAGGTGAGGGTGCGCCTTGAGCTCGCGCCGGTACGCGGCGATGGAGGTGAACTGCCCCGGCCACAGCGCGACTGTGTTGGTGGCGTTGGCCTGGATCGGCGGCACACCGAGGTTGAGCAGGGCGGGGAAGCTCAGAAACGAGCCGCCGCCGGCGACCGCATTGAGCACGCCCGCGAGAAACGAGGCGCAGCAGAGCCAGAGCGTGCGCCCGCTGAGCGTGACTTCCTGTGCCATGCCCCAGGCATGGTGCGGCGGTGCGGCCATTGACTCAGACTACGCGGTCTATCCAACTTACAAGCTGATGCGAACCGGGTCAGGCCAGCTTTGCTCCGATGACGGCGGCTTTGGCGATGGCAAGGCTGGGCGTTGACGGTGCGGCGGCCGTGCTCGGAGCAATGCCGAGGTAGGAGTCAACGGTTGCGGCGGTTAAGCCGAGGGCAGTGGCGATCTGCGATACCGTCTGGCCGCTGTGCTTGAGCTGCTGCGCCTGCGCGCCGGCTGAAAGTGTGACCCGGTCGGCAGAGGCGGGCGCGGAGGATGGGGCAGCTGCCGTCCGCGCGGCCGGTTTCGGTTCGGAAGCGGCCGGTTCGGCAGGCATGGAAATGTTGGGATAAATCGCGTTTGCCATGGGCGTCTGATCTCCTGCCCAAACCGTAGCACCGCAGTCCCGTGCAAGTGCCGGGATGGTAATGCTGTTACGGTACCTTGGTCACTGGCGTTTCCCGATTTGGGACAGACTTACCCATGTAGTTTAGTGCCTTTCCGAAATAGATCCGAGAGTACGGGTATTTGGCTGTGTTGTCGGCTGCTGCGCGAGACTTGCTGGCGTGGGCCCGAGCTCGAACCAAGGATTCCGAACCGAAAGTAATGTTGCCCGATATCTTCCCGCCCTATATTATCTTCTCGATTCGCGGAGTTGAGCGCGATGAACACCGAACCAGGAATTGTTGACAGTAACCTGACAGCGGAAGGGAAAACACCCGCAGAGGGTTTTTCATCGGCTGTCCGGACGATCGTGAGCGTAGTTGTAATTGTGTTTTTGTTTTTGATCGCAATAGCAGCTTGGACGTCCGCCGACCAACACGGATGGTTTGTGCAACATCACGAGACTATGAGGGTCCAGATGAGCTCTAAGTGGCTTACAGGCGAAATCAAGAACTGCTACGCATCCACCAATCAAACCATTGATTCTATTGATCTGGATTGCAGTTCTTATGAGGCAGGGTCGGAGGCGCACTCGTTCCCGGTCTCGTTTTACGGCAATACTCGTCCGACATTTGCTATTTGGCAATGTCAAAGGGGTTCCGATGGACTCGCCTGTTCGCTTCCGTAGCCAGGTCGGGCGCTTTAGCGCAACACCGGCGTAGCCGCCACCAGCGCCCGCGTGTACGGGTGCCGGGGCGCGGCGATGACCTGCTCCGCGGGGCCGTGTTCAAGCAGCTTACCTTGCTTAAGTACGGCGATCTCCGTGGCCAGATAGCGCACCAGCGGCATGGAGTGGGTGATGAACAGGTAGGTGAGCGAGAACTCGCGCTGGAGCCGGCGCAGGAGGTTGACCACCTGGGCGCCGACGCTGACGTCCAGGGCGGAAACGGGCTCATCGAGCACCAGGACCTCGGGGCGGAGGGCGAGGGCGCGGGCGATGTTGATACGCTGGCGCTGGCCTCCGGAGAACTCGTGGGGAAAACGCGGGAGCGCGGAGGCGTCCAGGCCCACGGTGCGGAGCAGCTCGCCTGCGGCGGCTTCGAGCGCCGGGCGGGAGCGGGCGGCTTCGTGGCGGTGGATCTGGAAGGGCTCGGCCAGGATTTCGCGGACGCGCATGCGGGGGTTCAGGGCGGCGTAGGGGTCCTGGAACACGGGCTGCATGCGGCGGCGAAGCTCGCGCATGGGGCCGGCCGACGCGTGGAGGATGGACTGGCCCTCAAACGCGATGGAGCCGGCAGAAGGCGGGATGAGGCCGAGGGCCATCCGCGCCAGCGTGCTCTTGCCGGAGCCGGACTCGCCGACCAGGCCCAGGGTTTCGCCGCGGCGCAGGGTGAGCGAAACGTCGTCGACGACCGTGGCTGTGCCGCCCTCGCCCGGGCCGGTGCGAGGGTAGCGTTTGGTGACGTGGGCCAGCCCGAGAATGGCTGCCATATACGGTCAGCGTAGCAGGCCGCACGTGGCAATCCCAAAATCGCTTGCCTGTCTCACCACCAGCGCGGTAGAGTGGCTGCGCCTTATTTCCGGAGAGAAAACCATGCCCCAGCTGTCCCGCCGCAACCTCCTCGCCCTCGGTTCCGCTTCCGCCGCTTCGCTCGCTCTGCCGGTCGGCTTCGCGCCGCGCGCGGCCCGCGCCCAGGTTACGGCGGGCGCGATTGAAGCCGATGCCCAAGCGCTTTTGAACTCGATCAATCACGGTTTCGACTTCCAGAACCGCATGATGGACGCCTACGCGACCGGCTCCACCGTGCGCCTGACGCAGAGCTACAGCGACGAAGCCCTCGGCGCGACCGCATTTACCTATGACAATGCGGTATCCATCCATGCCTACCTCGCCGCCGGCGATACGGACGACATCGCGCGGGCCGAAGTCCTGGGCATGGGCCTGCTGTACGCGCAGGCCAACAACTTCCCGGTAGCCGACGGGCGCTTTGGGCAGGCCTACTTCGTCAATAAGCCAAGCGCGGACGGCGCCTACATTACCCCTGCCGCCGCACCGTACTACTTTTACGGCAGCGCGGTCGGCGACCAGGCCTGGGCCGGCATGGCGCTGGCGCAGCTGTATGCGAAGACGGGGAACAGCCGCTATCTGTCGGGGGCGCTCCTGGTCGGCAACTGGATCGTAGCCAACGCGTATGACACCAAAGGCCCCGGCGGCTACCGGTTCGGCGCGGTGATCAACCAGTTCAACCAATCCCAGCCCTCGCCCAACGGCAAGTCGACCGAGCACAACATCGACACCTACGCGTTTTGCACCATGCTGAGCCGCCTGACCGAGGACGGCAACGCGAGCAACGGGATGAGCTGGTCCGCGCTGGCCGCGCATGCGGCGGCTTTCGTTCTGGCGCTCGGCAATGCGAGCGGGCCCTACTTCTACACCGGCACCCTCGGCGACCAGGTGACTATAAATACAACGCCGATCCCGGAAGACTGCCAAACCTGGTCGTACCTGGCGGGGCTGCAACGGGCGACGCAGGGCACCATCGACTGGGCGCTCAAAAATCTTCAGGCGACCGATACGGCGTCCGCGCCGCACTCGTCGTTAACGGGAAGCCAAACGATTCGGGGGCTGGTGTTCGATACCGCCAGCCTGTCTACGACCGCCTATGATCCGGACGCGGTGTGGCTGGAAGGCACGGGCCACGCGGCTGCGGCGCTGCTGGCGCGGGTGCTGCGCGGCGAGAACGTCCCGGCGATCGTGAACGACCTGACCGCGGCGCTCGGGCTGCTGCAGCAGTCCATCGTGGCGCAGAACACCCTGGGCGCGGGCAAGACTGTGGGCGGAAAGCCGATCCCGGTGGGGCTCGGTCTGGTAGCTTCCACAAGCGTGATGGATACCGGATTCGGCTACACCTATGGCCCTTCACTGCACATCGGCGCCACGGGCTGGTTCCTGATCGCGGCCTTGGCGGCGAACCCGTTCCAGCTGGGGTACCGGGTCGTGGGCTTCTAAAGGGCCGCGCGGCGCTTCCAACCGGGTGTGCGGGCGACCGCAGCGGCGCACACAGGGGGAACGCGGGTGAACGAGCTGAACGGAAAAGTAGCGGTCATCACGGGCGGCAGCAGCGGAATCGGAGCTGCTTCCGCCCGGTTGTTCTTCGAGCAAGGCGCAAAGGTCGCGGTGTTCGGCCGCAACGAGGAGGAGCTTAAAAAGGTCTGCTCCCCGTTCGGCGAGCGCGGGCTCGCGGTCGCGGGCGATGTGTCCAGGCTCGCGGACTTGCAGCGACTGTTCGAGTCGGCGCATGCGGCGTTCGGCAAGATTGATGTCGTCTTTGCCAATGCGGGCATGAATAACCCCACAGACACGGTCGTGGACATGACCGAAGAAGGGTTCGACCGGACCTTCGCGGTGAATGCCAAGGGCGTGTACTTCACCGTACAGAAGGCGATCCCCTACCTGAACTCGCCCGCGTCCGTTATCCTCACCTCCTCCGTAGGCCATATGAAAGGCTGGGCCGGGAACACGGTTTATGCGGGAACCAAGGCGGCCGTGCGGGCGTTTGCGCGAGGAATGTCCGCGGAGCTGCTTGACCGGAAGATTCGAGTCAACGTCCTAAGCCCCGGCCCCACCGAAACCGAGGTGTTTTCTCCCAAGGATGTGCCCCAGGAAAAGCTGGAGCAGATGAAGCGGCAGATCACGGAAGCGCTTCCGGTCAAGCGGATCGCAGACCCGTCGGAGGTGGCGCAAGCCGCGCTGTTTCTGGCCGGCGAAGGGTCGTCGTTTATGCTCGGCAGCGAGCTGGTTGTTGACGGCGGCCTGACACAGCTCTGAGCGGCCAGTGAGTTAGAAATCGAGGATGCGGCCGGGGTGCAGACGTCCGCGCAGCAGGTCGCGAAAGCCCAGAAAATTGCCCCGGAGACGCCCGTGCCGGTCAATGTAAGGCTCCGGCTTGACGCTATGGGCCACGTTCGCGACGAGGTTGCGCCCGATCCTGTTCAGGGCGTCGGGCCACCGGAAGATACCCTTGTGCGCCAGGTAAATGGGGTTGGCGACCTGGGAGTAGCCGAAGCGTTTGCCGGAGGTTTTTCCGACTTTAGCGCCCAGGTGGATCCCTTGCGTGCCGGGAACCAGCACCAGCGAGCCGTAGGGCAGCAAACGGCGCGAAAAGTCGATGTCTTCGTACCAGCCGTAGCCCGGCATCTGCTCGTCGAACCGGACTCCGTGCTCCTGGATCGCGGGCAGACGGAAAGCCATATTGCAGCCGTCGGTGTTGAACGTGGGGCCGGGCGGCTGCTGGTCGTACGTGGGGACGGACGAGATAGCGCCGAGCACAGACCGGGCGAACTCGACCGTATAACCTGGCCCGGTCGCGCCGTTGTGCAGGATTTTGCCCGTGAGCCCCACAACAGACGGGTCGCGGCGGAAAACCTCCACCGCCCGGTCGAGATAGTCGCGCTGCGCGAAAAAGTCGTCGTCCTGGATGAAGATCAGGTCGAAGTCGCTCCCGAATGCTTCGAGAAGGCAATTGCGCTGAGAGCACGACCCGCCCGGGCCGGTGCCGCGGATGAACCGGACATCCGGAAAACGCTCAGGGGCGTCGGCGACGTCCGAAGGCTCGAAATACGCAACAAAGACGCGGTCAGGCGGCCGTGTTTGCAGCTTGAGATCGGCCAGCGTTTCGGCCAGGATCGCGGCGCGGCCTCGCGTCGGAATGCCGACGGCGAGAGTCGGGCGGGCAGGCAGAATGGGAAGAGGGGGAGGCATGATTGCGGGCGTTCACTCCGACGGATCAGCACCTATTCTGCCATGCGGCGAGCGGTTCCGTGCAGCCGTGTCGTGTTTTGCGGCGGTGTGCAGGTGAGCGCGCGTACGGCCCAGCGCCGAAAAAAATGACGCGGCACGGCAAAATAATTGCACCGCGCAAACTAGGCGAGCATCTACTCGGGACTTGCCGCCGCGGCTGGCCCGGCGGTTCGGAAAATGCAGCTCTTTCGGAGGAACGCATGAGGATCGCCGGTACGGTCGCGCGCATTTTGCTGGGATTGATGTTCACGGTCTTCGGGCTAAACGGTTTTTTGCACTTTCTGCCCATGAAGAGTGGTCCCATGTCGCCGCTGGCCATGCAATACATGGGCGCGATCGCGCAGTCGCACATCCTCACGGTCGCCTTTGCGGTGCAGCTGGTTACGGGGCTGATGCTGCTGGCCGGGTTCTTTGTGCCGTTGGCGCTGGTGCTGCTGGGCCCTGTGCTCGCGAATATTCTGCTGTACCACGCAACCATGGACCCGAAAGGATTCCTGCCCGGGCTGGTTGCGTTCGCGCTGTGGCTGATTGTGTTCTTCAGCGTACTTCCGAGCTTTGCGGGGATTTTCCGGGCGCGGGCGTAGACGGCGCGCGCCCGGAAGCGCCTAGCTGTTCAGCCTCACGTGTCCCGCCGGGATCGTGAATGTCTTGAGCGGGACCAGGTCCGCGGTGGGCTCGCGGATGGTGGTGACGGCCTTGAACTCGCAGGTAAGCTCAGACGGGGTCAACGTGAGAACCGCGTAGCCGTGGGTGGAGGACTCCCAGTACTTAATGTGCGGATTCAGGTCCTGGATGAGCGACGCGAGCCGGTCCGGAGGCACGCCGAACTGCTTGGCGGGAACCGGACGGCTCGGCAGCTGGATCGCGGACTCGATCTCCTCCGTGAAGTTGGCCGAGGTGAGCGAGCCGACCATCAGTTCGATGCCCACCGGCGACTCGAACGGGTTGTCGAACACCGGCTTGAGATAGCCGGCTAGAAACGTGTGCAGGTCACCGGTGAGCGCGACCAGGTTTTTGACCCCCGCCTTGCCGAACGCGCTGAGCAGGGCCTTGCGCTCCTCGCCGTAGCCGTCCCATTGGTCGAGATCGACATACACGGCCGTGGCCATCAACTGCATCAGCATGACTTCGTTGGCCCACAGCTTCCAGGTCGCCTTGGAGCCGATGACCTGGCTGAGAAACCACTGCTTTTGCGCCGCGCCCAGCATGGTGCGCTTCGAGTCGAAAACCTCAGGGCAGCCGAATGTGAAATAGCGTTGCCCGATCTCATTGGAGCCGCAGGGCGGTCCGTCGCGGTAGAGCCGCTCGTCCGTTACGATCACATCGGCAAGCGATCCGAGCGAAAATTTGCGGTAAACCTGGATGCTCCCTTCCCAGTTCTGCGCGGGGTCGAAAGCGACGTCGGCCAGTCCGTACTCACTCCAGGCCTGGTTTGCGGCTTGCCGCAGCGCGGGCTGGGGCGTAGCCGGCGTGTTGGGTGCCGTGTTGTTGTCCGGGTGGAAGTCCTGGTGGCAGTCGTTGGCGAACTCGTGGTCGTCCCACAGCTGGATGTAGGCGAACCGCTCGTGGACGGCCTGTTGGTTGGGGTCCGCCTTGTAGACCTTATAGAGGTGCCGGTAGTCGTCGATGTTGAGCGGCACGGTGATGCTGCCGCTGGGGAAAGGCGGCACGATCCGAGCCGGATTGCTTTGAAACGCGGTCGCGGTGATGGTCTCGTAGATGTAGTCGCCGAGGTGCAGAACGAAGTCCACTTGCTCATCGGCCAAGTGAGCGAGCGCGGTGTAGAAGCCATTGCCATAGTCTTGGCAAACCACAAAAGCGAACCGGACGGAGGAGAGCGAGGCGCCCGCGGCCGGCAGCGTCTTGAACTGGCCAGTGCGGCTGGCGACACCGTTATAGATAAACCTGTAGAAGTAGCCGGTGTAGGGCTGGAGCGCGGGCGCACTGAGGGGCAACTTAACGGTGTTGTCCTTGTTGGGGTCGAGCGCGGCGATACCGGACGCGAGAACGGCGGTGAAGTTCGCGTCAGCCGCGATCTGCCAGGCGACCATGTCCGCGTAGGCGCCGCCCTGCTGGGTGGGGTGCACACGCGTCCACAGGACGATGCCGTTGGGCTGCGGATCGCCCGACGCAACGCTCTGGGGGTACACCGCGGCTTGCGCCGCGGAGGTCTGCGCGGCGTCCACCGCAAACAGGGCGGCGACATCGGCCGGGGAAAGCCCGGCGTCGGCGGCGGACTGCATCAGCGGCACTTGGTTTGGGTAGACAGCGGTTTGCGCAAACAGCGTTTGCGGGCCGGCAACCCAGGCGAGCGAACCGGTGGCTGCGAAGGTTTTCATAAAGAGGCGACGGTCCAATGGACTCATAGTGGTCCCCGCCGGCCGCGAGGGAGGGATTTGGGAAGGGCGCTCGCGGCGGCAGAACCATTCCAAAGATTGTTCGTGAAAGGGGTATGAACGAGGGATTAAAGCTGGGTTGCCGGGCACCGCGGGCCGGAGTCCAGTCAGCTTGCTTGGCAAAGGCCTGGCCAGGACCACATACAAGCAGCGGCCAGGGCAAGCACAGGTTGGGAGTGCTTGCGACCGCCCGGGTCCCGGCGCCGCGGCTAGATATCCAGGTTCTTTACGTCCAGCGCGTTGTCCTCGATGAACTTCCGCCGAGCCTCCACATCCTCGCCCATTAGGGTCGTGAAGATGGTTTCGGTTTCTGCGATGTCTTCGAGCTTGACCGAGAGCAGGGTGCGGCGCTCGGGGTCCATGGTGGTTTCCCATAGCTGGGGCGCGGTCATTTCGCCCAGGCCCTTGTAGCGCTGGACTTGGTACTCCTTGCGGCCTTGGTCGATGACATACTCAAAGAGCTCAGACGGGGTGCGCTTCGTGACGGGTTCGTGGGAGGCGCGGCCGCTGCGCTTGGGCGCGGGCTTGCCTGCCTCGATCTCGCCGGTGGTTTCGCCTTCGGTCTCCTCGGGGTCGGGCTCGGTCTGGCCGGCGGCCTTCGCGGCATACTCGACCGTGAACGGGGCCAGGAGCTGCCCACTCATCTGCGTGTACTTGCTCATCATCTGGCGGTACTCGGGGGTGGAGGCGAGCGCGAAATCGATCTTGCGCGGGGCGCCCTGGGCGTCCAGGTAAGTGACCGACCAGGTGCGGTGCTCCTCGTCGAGCGCCGGCGCCTGCACTTGCTTGAACTGGTAGTTCGCGGCCATCTTTTGAAGGCCCGCGTGGATGGCTTCGAGCTTCGCAGGCTCCTCGAAGTCGGCGCGCTTGATCAGCTGCTGTCCGGCCAGGAGCGTAACCACCTCTTCGTTCCGAACGCGGCGGTTTACTTTGTCGAAGAAGCCGAGAAACTCGTTCAGCTGGCCCATAAAGCGGGTCAGCGCGGCGCCCTCGAGCTGGCCCTTCGCTCCACCGTCCTCGCCGACGCCGTACTTCACGATCATGCCCTCGGACGCGCGCTTCACCATCACGCTCACAAACTCGCGGTCGTCCTTGATGTATTGCTCGAACCGGCCCTTCTTGATGCGGTACAGCGGCGGCTGCGCGATAAACACGTGCCCGCGCTTGATCAGCTCCTGCATGTGCCGGAAGAAAAACGTGAGCAGCAGGGTGCGGATGTGCGAGCCGTCCACGTCGGCGTCGGTCATCAGGATGATCTTGCCGTAGCGCAGCTTCGAGGGGTCGAAGTCGTCCTTGCCGATGCCGCAGCCGAGGGCCGTAATCATGGCGCGGATTTCCTCGTGGCCCAGCATCTTGTCGTAGCGCGCCTTTTCGACGTTGAGGATTTTGCCCTTGAGCGGCAGGATGGCCTGGAACTTGCGGTCGCGGCCCTGGCGGGAGGTGCCGCCCGCGGACTCGCCCTCGACCAGGTACAGCTCGCAGCGCTCGGGCTGGCGCTCGGAGCAGTCCGAAAGCTTGCCCGGCAGGCCGCCGCTGTCGAACGCGCCTTTGCGGCGGGTCAGATCGCGGGCCTTGCGGGCGGCTTCGCGCGCGCGCGCCGCGTCGATGGCTTTATTGATGATCCGCTTGGCGATCGGAGGATTTTGCTCCAGGAACATGCCCAGGCGCTCGTTCACCAAGGCCTGCACGGTGCCGGCGATGTCGGAGTTGAGCTTGCCCTTGGTTTGGCCCTCGAACTGCGGCTGCGGCAGCTTGACACTGATGACAGCGACCAAGCCCTCGCGGACATCATCGCCCGAGAGGTTGTCCTTCATGTCCTTGAACAGGCCAAGCGACTGGCCCGCGGCGTTGATGGTGCGGGTGAGGCCTGTGCGGAAACCGGACAGGTGAGAGCCGCCGTCGACGGTATTGATGTTATTGGCGAAAGTGAAAACAGTCTCGGAGTAGGCGTCGTTGTACTGGAGCGCGATCTCCATGTCCACGCCGTCGCGGAGGGCTTCCATCATGATGGGCTGGTCGTGCAGGACGGCCTTGCCCTTGTTGATGTGTCGGATGAACTCGGCGATGCCGCCCGCGTACTTGAACTCCGTGCGCTTTGCATCACCGGTCTTGGGGTCCAGGGTGCGCTCGTCGGTGAGCGTGATGGTGAGGCCCTTGTTCAGAAACGCGAGCTCGCGCAGGCGCTGGGCCAGGGTGTCGTAGTTGTACTCGGTCGCCGTGAAAATCGACCGGTCGGGCAGGAACTGGACCTTGGTGCCGCGGCGCTTAGAAGTTCCTGTTTCCCGCAGAGTGGTGGTTGGCGCCCCCTTGGAGTAGTCCTGCTCCCAGGTGTGGCCATCGCGCCAGATTTCGACGTTGAAGGCCTCCGACAGCGCATTCACGCAGGAAACGCCGACCCCATGGAGGCCGCCCGAGACCTTGTAGGTGGAGGCGTCGAACTTGCCCCCGGCGTGGAGCTTGGTGAGCACGACCTGGACGGCGGGCATGCGCTCGCCGTTGTCCAGCGTCTTCATGTCCACGGGAATACCCCGCCCATCGTCGGTAACGGTAATGGAGTTGTCAACGTGGATCGTGACTTCCACAAACTTCGCATAGCCGGCTAGCGCCTCGTCCACAGAGTTGTCGACGACCTCGTAGACCAGGTGGTGCAGCCCCTGCTCGCCGGTCGACCCGATATACATGGCGGGGCGTAGGCGTACGGCCTCCAGGCCTTCGAGCACCTTGATGTTCTCACTGGTGTAGGTTCCAAGGGGCGGGGTGGAAGGCATGGTGCGATCGTTCAGGGACATTCGGCTCCAGTGGCGGGGCGGCTGTTCCAGAGCAGGCGCGCCTGGGTGAAGCCCCGTATGGACATTTTACCACCCTGCGGTTTGGCGCAAGGGTACCCGTGATGCCGAAGGTAAGTAACTGCAGTAATCCAGAACTGGGGAGAAAATGTATTAAAGTTGCGATTGCTTCTTGCCGATAGTGGCTCTAGAACGCTACTTTGATTTGGACAGGGGAATCTCTTCGGTGCGAAGAGTCAGCCGCCTGTGCGCCCAAAATCGACTCACTCACTCCTGGAGACGCCAGAATGATGAAGTCTGTCCGCTTTGTTGCTATGCTTTTCGTTGCCGCTGGAATCTTCGCGGCTGGTTCGGATCGTGGAACCGCCGTTGCTGCTAGCCATAGCTTGACTGCAAGCACTACGTCCGCCGCTTCGCCTATGAGGAAGTGGGACTGGTAAGCATCCAGCCCACGCGAAAAATTTGAGATTGCTGCGGGTTTCAGGCTCGTAGCCTGAGGCTTGAAACTCGCTCGTGGATTGGATAAACATTACCGACGCACTGAGCCGGGCGGAGCCGCTTCTCTGGATTGCGGTTCTCGTTTCCGCGTACGTTGGTGAAATGCGGAGCCGGGATGGCTCCGCGCGTAACGCGCGTCCCTTCAATGAGACGCCGCCTCACTATTTCGCTCTCAAAGCGTTTTGCTTTTTCAAGTTTTTGGCTTCCCTAGCTTATCCGGTTTTTGCAGACGGTCTTTTTCCTGTAAGCATGAGCCCCCAGGACGCCAAACTTGCCTACTCGCTCTCCTACTGGTGCAGCTACCTCCTCGCAAGCATATCCGTTTTCTTCGTCATGGCAGCTTTGCTTCGCAGGAGTCTGCAGCCGCTCCCCGGTTTGTCCACCGCCGCGCTCGCTCTGTTCCGCTGGGCCGCGCTACTCGCTTTGCTTTTGGCGCTGACTGCGCACCTGCCGATTTTTGGCGTTACCAATTACAAACTCCTGCTCAACGAGACAAGTATCTCGTTTGTGCTCTGCATCTGCGCTTTTGAGCTCTCTCTCCTGAGTCTGCTGCTCGGAAACATTCGGCGACTCGGTATGTGTCTGCGGAGCAGACCCATTGGCTTTGCGTTCGGGCTGGTTATGCTGAGCATTATGGATTTGAGCAATGCGGCAACTATTAACATGTCCCAACATGTCCAAAACATAGTCGCGACCTGGAGCGAGATCACAAACGTTTCAGTAACGCTGCTCTGGATCTTTTACATCCTGCGCCCCGAGCCGAAGCGCTTGCCGCATGGGCTTTCACCCGCTTCCCGGCTGATGAAGTGGAACGAGATTGCGCTCAAGTTGGGCGTGAGTGGGAAGCAGGCGGAGTCGGTGCCGTTTATTTCCGGGGTGGAGTCGACGGTGGATGCAATTTTGGAGCGGTTTAAGGGGCGCGTCGGCTAACGGCTCCACGCCCTGCTTGCTCACGCGGAGGGTCGGACGGCCTACTTGCACGGGGATTGCCCGCTCGGGGCTGGATCGAGCTCCACAACTTGCTTGCGGCAAAAGCCGCTGAAAGTAATAAAAGCGGCACCCTAGGGTGCCGCTTTGACGTCAGCACGCAAGCAACTAGTCGGCGGCGACTTCCCGGCTTGCCGGGGCCTGTACCGCAACCGGTTCAATCGCGACAAATCGCCCCGTGCGGCCGCGGTCCAGGAACTTAACCCGGCCGTCGATTTTGGCAAACAAAGTGTCGTCGCTGCCGATCCCGACATTGGTGCCCGGCTTCAGGCGTGTCCCGCGCTGGCGCACGATGATGGAGCCGCCCGTGACCAACTCGCCTCCGAAGCGCTTGACCCCGAGCCGCTGCGCGTTCGAATCGCGGCCGTTTTTTGAGCTTCCCAGTCCTTTTTTATGTGCCATCGCTCCCCCTTACGCCCCGGCTTGAGCATTTGCCGCGGATTGCGCGGTAAAGCTCTTACCGTCGACCTGAATTTCGTTGATTTTGACTTGAGTGAAGCTCTGCCGGTGACCTTGCAGCTTCTTATACTGCTTTTTCCGCTTGTAGTGGAAGACCAGGATTTTGTCTCCGCGGCCTTCGCCGACCACCGTGCCGATCACCTTCGCGCCCTCCGTCGGTTTGGCGACCGAGCCGGCATCGCCGGAAAACGCAAGCACTTCGCCGAACTCCACCGCGCCGTTTTCGTCGGCGGCGAGCTTTTCTACCTTCAACACATCGCCCGGGGCCACGCGATACTGCTTGCCGCCGGTACGGATCACTGCATACATGATGTTTCCTCTCGATACCCGCGAACTCTTCGCCGGGCGGGCGCAAACCTTGACTGACAACCTCGAACGACTCACGACTGCAACTGCTTCGAAGGGTGTCCGCCTGGGGCAACACAGACAGGCCACAAAACGCGCGCCAAAAATTCGGAACTTTCCCAGTCTAGCCGGGCGCGCCGTCCGGGTCAATCGTTGAGTGCATTCGGCGCGCGTTTCCATGGAACCAGCGCACCGTCCAGCTCGTTTCGGCGGACTGGAACAGGTACACGGACAATATCGCGATCAGGGGCTCAAAGGGATGCCGGAAGCGGGCGTGGACGGTTACGAAGTAGTAAAGCAAGGGCAGCAGCGCGAAGCACCACGCGAACAGGCCGGAGGCCGGGATTCTGCGCCGGAGCGCCAGGGCCAAACCGAGCAGCCCGGCGATCGACGTTACCTGGTAGTTGAGGTTGCGGCCGTACTCGACCCATGGGGCATCGTCGAAGGGGTGGGGGACGGAGAACCAGAAGAAGTACAGGCGCTTGGCGCTCAATTTCAGAAATCGAGGCCAATCCGAACGGATGATCGCCCTGGCCTTGAGGCCGCGCATGTGCACGTAGGCCACCTCGCCCATCTCGCGATACAGCCGGAGCTGGAGGACGCTCTCGCCGGGGTGGTTGTACTCCATGAGCAGGCCGACCGCGCCGGGGCCGTTGCCAAGGTAGAGTTCCGCGCCGAAGTTGCCGCGCAGGGGCACCCAATGGTGAAACACCCGCCAGTTGCGGAGGCTCCAAGGGGCAATCAGGGCCAGACAGAGCACAGCGGCCGTTGCGGCCTTGCCCAACTGCCGCGGCCACGCCCGACCGGCGCCGGCTAGAATCCAGACGCCGGTGACCGGCAGCATGATGCAGATCTCCGGATTGGAGAGCGCGATCAGCCCCCAAAGCAGCCCGAATATGGCCCAGCGGCGGAGCGTGGGCCCGTCGCCGGGGTGGTCGCCGATTCCGCGCATGCGGAGCGCCAGCACCAGCACCCATGAGAACAGAAACGCGGTCAGGGTCATCTCCCAGATCCATTTGACCGCGTACTGCATGGCGGCCGGGTACAAGGTCCAGATCCAAGCCGACCAGCGAGCGAGGTTCGCGTTGAAGCACCGGGAGGCGATCTCGTAGGTTGTCCGCACCATCAAGGCGTTCAGGACGCAGTCGATGGCCAGCAAAACCCAAGCCGAAAACGCGGAATACACGCCGAACAGCTTGAAGACGCCCGCGATCAGCAGCGGGTAGGCGGGCGTAACCCAGGCAGTGGGCCCGGTGTGGCCGTTGAAGGGGTCCGCGTAGCCGTAGCCGTTCACCAGGGCTCGGGCGATGCGGGCCATCTCCCAGCCGAACTGGAAATGGTCGCCGTAGGGGCGCACGCGCCAGGTGTGGGCCAGCGTCATGTAGGCGATACGGACGAAAAGCGCGATCCAGCACAACGACCAGGGCGCGGAAAAGTTTTCACGGGCAACGCGAAAGGCGGTGGGCTGGCTGATGGAAGTTGCGGCCACAAGGCGATTGTACGGCGCGTTCTGAATCACGGCCGTTCAGACTCGCGTGTTCATGCCGCTTCCCAGCCGTTGTCCTCTGAGGACTGGGGTGATCCCGTATCGCGGCTGAATTCAGCTCGCCGTTCGCGTTTGCAGGTCGATCTGCACGGTATCGGCCGGCCTCATGCCGCCGCCCTGGTGGTACTCGATGCGTAGGGTGAGCGGGTCTGCGGTGACGCGGAGAAAGCCGTAGTGCTTGTCATCGTAGTTTTCGAGCGTCAAAGTGGGGTCGACCACATAGGGGACGCGAATACGCTGGCCGTGGATGGGGCGAATGCCGTCGAGGCCGTGGCCGCCGTTGCCCACGACCACGTAGGCGACCTCGGTCGCGCCCGACGTGCCGGGGTTGAGGGTGCGGGTAAAGCGCTGGTAGTTGTGGGCGTGGCCGGAAAAGACGGCGTGGGGCCAAAAGCCGGCGCTGTTCGCGGCCTGGTCCAGGTCTTGGAGCATGCGCGGGGAGCCGCCGTGGGTGTTGCCCGCGGTGTAGGGCGGGTGGTGGACGACGACGATGACGGCGCCCTTGTAATTTTCGGTTTTGCAGCGGGTCAGGGCGGCTTCAAGGAAAGTGATCTGCGAATCGTTCAGGCTGGGGCGCGTGCCGCCTTCGGTCGAGATCACGCCGGGATCCTCAAGCGCATTGCTGTACACGGCGAGAAGGCGCACAAACGGGGCGTCAAAGGTATAGAAGACGCCGGGCTGGGTGATGGCGGTGCGAATCAGGCCGCCCGATTCCGGGGTCATCATGGGCTCGGTCGCGCAGAAATTTCGGAGCCATGCGTCGAGGGTGGGGGCCGGGTCGCCTTTGAAGACCACGCCGTCGTGGTTGCCGGCGACGCCGAGAATTGGGGCCTGGTAGACGCGCCACGGAGCGTAGAACTGGTCGTAGTAGTATTTGCCCTCGCCGAAGCTGTAGACCCAGTCGCCGAAGTGGAAGAAAAAGGCGGGCACGGCATTGGCAGGGGAGCCGCCGAGGTCGGCCTGCGCGGCATCGGCAACTGTTTCCTCGGTTTGCGGGCCTTTGACGCTGCCGGTGTCGCCCGCGCCGTGGAATACGATTTGGCCGGCGGACTGGATGGCCGCGGTCTTGGCCGGGCCGAGCGCCGGGCCCCACAGTTCGGACAGAGTGAGCACCGGCTCCGTGCCGCCGCGGGGGGCGGGGAAGGGCTCGACCAGCTTGGAGTCAACCAGGCCGTAAAGAGTGTTGT